>JBEKKH010000050.1:0-21677 GCA_050010815.1 Streptosporangiaceae bacterium
GGCCCGCGCCCGCTGGCACCACTACAGCACCCGTCTCCAGGCCTTTGCCACCTGACCCGAGCCGGACGAAAGGAGGTCACACAACGTAACGACAGCCCCTTTAACCACGCGCCACGCTGAGCTGCAGCGCGGTCACCGACCGAAAAACAGTGACTGTAATACAAGGCGGCGCGTGGTCGTACGCCGGTTCCGGCCGGAGGACCTAGCGGCGTTCGGTGCTATCGCTCGGTCACGGAGGTGGCCCGCTATCAAAGCTGGGACGCGCCCTACCCGCCGGAAGGAGGGCGAGCGCTTTTGTCGCTCAGATAATGACGCGGCACCCCGATACGCCCAGTCATACCGCCACCCAGTACGAGCGTTCCGGCTACTCACAGGCTAGAAGTGACAGCCGGTAAATAGGACAACGCCAAGGCTCTTCCCCAGTAGCGCATCGACCACGGTGCCGATTCCGGCTACGACCGCAGGCGGATGCCTGGCGCCGTCAGATTCGTCTCGAGATGAAGGCCGCCCTGCCGCCAGGACGACTGCCGCGCATGCCGCTTGACTTGCGGACCCGGAGGCGACCAGAATCGGACCACTACCCTTACGCCGGGGGGCTTCGATCGTGCAGACCGCTCTCATCAGTGTTGTCTCTACGGCCGAAGGGCATGAGACGCGACTGGCTTCCAACTGGGATGGCCGCGCCCTGCCCGGCGATGATGCCCCGCGGGAACCATTCGCGGTGCCGCCACCGCCGGATGGCTACCCGGATCTTAAGGCTTTCCTGCTGGGTATGGCCGGTTCGTCGCCAGGATTCCGCATAGTCGGGCAGTCGCTCTACGAGGCCCTGATAACCGGAGATATTCGCGAGGCGCTGAAGGACGCCTGGGAAAAGGGGCCGGTACGGCTTCTCTTGCGGTTTGATTCCGATGACTGCAATGCCCTGCCTTGGGAGCTCATGCGCGACGGCACCCGGCGGATTTTTACCGACGCCGCCCAGCCCACCGCCCGGGTCGCCGAGTTCTACAATCCCGATCTCGCCCCACCAGGATTGTGCTGGCCACTGCGCGTTCTGCTGGTCGCGGGAACCGAGGATGGGACGATCGACCTCGATATGGAGATCTATCACGTCCGGGACGCCTTCCGCCGGGTGTGCGGGCTCGTCGATTTCGAGGTGCTCCGGCGGCCCACCCGGGCGCAGATCCGCGATAAGTGTCAGACGCTGCGCCCGCACGTGTTCCACTTCGTCGGCCACGGCGACCTGGATGATGAACTCGGCGGCTATCTCCGGCTCGATCAGAAGGTAGGGGGCGCCAAACAATGGACAGCCTCAGATATCGGGGACGATCTGAGTGAGGGACGTCCCAGGCTGGCGATACTCAACGCCTGCCACTCCGGCGAGCAGAGCGAGCGCGACGGCACCTGGGCAGCGGCAGAGGGACTGGCCAGGCTTCGTGTGCCGGCGGTCATCTCCATGCAGGGCCCGATACGCGACGACGCGGCACAAGAATTCGCCCGAGGTCTGTATGAGACGCTGGCCGCGGGCCAGCCGCTCGACGTCGCCGTGGCCCGGGCCCGGCTGAAGATCACCGATGTCGCCGCGGACAACCGGCGCGATTATTCCCTGCCGTGCCTGATACTCGGCGCCCCGCCGGATCGGATTCTCGATCTCTCGCGGGACCCAGGCACCCAGCTCACCCATCGGCCGTTGCACACGACTCGTTACTTCGTCGACCGAAACATCAAACGGCGCAGACTGTGGGACCAGCTCCAATCGGACGAGCCTGTCGCCCGGCGTATCTACGCGGTCACCGGGCCGGAGCATGCGGGCAAGGGCTCCCTCGTGCGCTGGTGCCTGGGAATCGCGGCCGTCTGGGGCCATTCGGTGGCCCACGTCAGTTTGGAAGCGGACGAAAGCGTCGACTCGGTGGCCTTCCTTCGTGACCTCGCGACCGCACTGCCCGCCATTGTCGCTGATCAGGTCCGCATCAGCCTGAATGAGTTCCGTGACCATCTCGACACCTTCGAGCGCGAGCGCGAGGAACGTGACAAAGCGAACCTGGCCCGGGACAGCCCGCGGTCGCTCTATGACGAGATCCGCGGCATTCTGGCCACCGCGCAAGCCGATCCAGACGTGATGATCGGCATCGACTGCGTTGACCGTATCGAGGGCGGCGAGTGGTCGTCCTGCGCCGTCCCCGGACTGGTACAGCCGATCGCGCACGGCGAGGCTGGCCCGGTGCGGCTGATCGTCACACTTCCTGACCGGCACAGCCGCTTCACCCCGCGGGATTTCGAAGACGCGGACGTGGAGGAGATCAAGATCCCGCTTTTCCCGCAAGAGGAGTACGCGGAGCTGATGAGCCAGTGGCTACGCGCGCAGGGCTATCTGAGAATGAGCTTCGAGAGCACCGTCGAAAACGCGCGCAAGCAAATCGGCTCGCCCTGGGACACACTCCATTTTGAGGGATTCGATACCATGGCGCGGGCGCTGAAGTGGACGCAAGAAGAGTGACCGATACCAGCGTCTCGGAGAGCTCCCCGCAGATGGAGCTGTACCTTTCGTTGCTCCCCGGGCCGCAACGCGAGTTCCTCAAGCGCTGTGCCCTGCTGGATTCCTTCGACGGCAGCATTGCGGGCGACCTCATCCCGGACGGGAATGTCACGCTCGACGACGTGGTGGAATATCCCTTCGTCTACAAGGTAAGAGGGCAGCCTGGAGCTTATCGGCTCCGTGAGGACGTGCGGCGTGCGCTGATGGAGTCCTGGTGGAACGGGCAGTCTCCGGACGCGGTGCCGCCCGAATTGGCCGCCGTCGTCGAGCGTCTGGCGACGCGGCTCGAAGGCAGCGAGGCCGACCCCGCGAAAATGGTCGGCCTGCGGCTTTTCGTCGACCAGCACGCCGCGCTCCAAGACTGGCGGGACCTTTACGCGGAGGCCGACCGCCGCTTCGATCTCCTCCGCTGCCGTTCCCTGATCGGCCTGCTGACCTGGCCGGCCACTGTCTTCCCCGAGGTGGATGCGGCGCACGACAGGTTCCAGGCCTACGTCGACGCGCGCAGCCTGTGGACCGACGAGTGGTACCGCACGAACTCGTTCCTGCTTCCGGGGACCAGCGCGGACGCATTCGAGTCGTTGCTGCTCGGCGAGCGCGGGCGGATGCTGGAACTGCGCGGCCGGGGCGGCTACGGCAAGTCGAGCCATCTGCACTGGCTGATCGCCCGCCGCTGTGTCCCCGCGGTGCCCCAAATCGCGTGTGCCCGCGTTGATTTTGACACTGTCGATCCGCTGGCCGCCACCCGCGACCCGTACCTGGTCCTGCTCGAGATGGCCGACCAGCTTGACCAGCAATTGCCCGGGGACGCCTTCGGGAAGCTCGTGCGCGAGAACATCGCCCGGCGGGCACAGCTGTACGGCAGGGGCAGGGGCAGGGAACGGGTGACCGCCATCCATGGCCGCGGGTTTCCCGAACTAACCGCCGACAAAGACCGTTCCGGGACGGCCGCTGACGTTATGCGGCGGTTCGGCGCGCGGCTGGCCGAGATGCCGGCCGGCCAGCCGGTCGTGCTGATCCTGGACACGCTCGAGGTACCGCTGCACCTGCCCGACAGCGCCGGCCTCCCGGCCATTCAGCCCCTGTTGGCTGCCCTGGCTGACATCCAGCGGAACGCTCCGGGCGTGCGGACCGTGCTGGTCGGCCGCTATCACCTCAGCGATGCTCTCCGTGACCTGTTCAGCGACCGGCTCGACCCGTTCGAGCTGCCGAAGTTTACCGAGGAGGAGGCGCGCCGCTACCTGGCGGAAAAGCGCGGCATCCAGGATGAGGGCCGCTGTGCCGCCGCGGTGCAAGCGGCTGACGGCGTGCCCTTTTCGCTGGCTCTTCTCGCCGATCTGATAGACCACGATCCCGAGATCAGCACCAGCACGATCACCTCGTACCGAGGAACAGAATACGCGTACCTGGTGGAGCGCGTGGTCAAGCGCATCAAGGAACAGCCCGTGCGCTGGGTGCTCCGCTACGCGGCTATCGCCCGCCGGTTCGACTACGAGTTTGTCTGCGCTGTCGTGTGGCCACGCGTCCGTGAGGTCATGAGCGGGGCCAGGAACCTGGACGACCCGGCCGCCGATGACCTGCCCGGCGACGGCGAGAGCCGGGTCAGGCTCTGGGTGACAGGTGACGAGCCTGCCGCGGCGGACACCGAGGCTCCCGCTGCGGAGATGTCGGTCCAGCAGGTCTGGGATCAGGTCAAGCGCTACGCCGGCGGTTCGTCATGGATCCGGACGGACGGGGCAGACCGGAATGCCCTGCGCCTGCAGCCGGAGGTGGTCCGCCCCCTCCGCGCGCTCCTGCGGGGCAGGGACATCGTCCCCGCCCTGCACGCTGACGCGGTCGAGTACTTCATCCGCCGTGCCGACGAGGAGCTCGCCGGCTCCGGGCAGCGGGATCGCGCGGGTGAATTTCTGAAAGAGGCGGTGTTCCACCGCTTCCAGCTCGAGGGGGAGGCGGCCAGCGGCTGGTGGGAGGAGCAGATCCGGACGGCCAGTGATCCGCGGGCGCGCTACGCCCTGGCCGAGGAGCTTGCGCTCGGCGGCGACTACACCGAGCCGGACGGCCGGCCGCTGCCCTGGGGCGACGGCTGGCTCGTGGCCGAGCAGACACTTCAGCGTGCGCGGCTCGAACTGTGCCTGGCGAGTGCCGAGCTGGCGAGTATCCAGCCGCTGCCGCCCGACCTCTCCTCGCCGACCAGCCTGACGCCCAGCGAACGGGACCGGTTCTGGCAGACGGCCACAAACGCGCTGGCCCGGCTGGAGGCCTTTCCCACGTCCAGCCTGCCACCCGGGCGGATGGCACTCGCACGGGCGGCGGTGAAGCTGAGCAGCGGAACGGACGAGGCGGATGTCAGCGAGGTACGCGCGGTACTCGAAGGGCCAGGCACCACACCGCGCGAACGGCTGTGGATCGCCGTTCTCGACGCCAGCAGGCTGGCGGACATGTCTTCCCCCGGCGCGGCCGCGCGTCTGACCGAAGCGAAAAAGCTGGCCGAACAGGTACCCGGCGAGCGCGATCTGCGGCAGATGCTGGCCATCGCCGGCATCGAGCACTACGCCCTCTGGGACGCCTACGACAAGGCGCTCGCCGAATGCATCCAGGCCTGGAAGGACGGTCTTGGCAGCTCGCTGTTGCTCCTTCTCGAAGCCATCGTGCGGATCGAATCCGGCGACTACGCGAGCGCGCTGTCCACCGCGGCCAGGCTTCGGGCCACGGATCGCGGAGCGGCCGGGGCGGCGACCCTGATCGAAGCCATGAGCCTGCGCCTGCAGTACCGGTTCGCCGCCGCGGCCGAAAGCGCCAGCCGCGCGAAAGCCCTCGCCGGGACACCTGACCCCTCGTCGCTGGACGCTTGGGTGCAGGGCAACGCTCTGTGCGTTGGAGGCGAATGCGCGGCAGCGTTCCTTGACATCGCAGCAGCCCGGAAGGAATTCGCCGATGCCCTGCGTATTTTCGAGGACGCCCACGACCAGGAAGAGGCCGCTGGCTGTCATGTCCGGGAAGCCCTGCTGCTGATCCGCGAGCTCGGCCAGCTGCGCGCGGCCGGGGTCGCACTTGATTTCGCCAGCCGGGCAGCCCCGGAAGGGGGAGACGCCGCCCTCGCCACCTTGCTGCTGCGGACCGAGCTCGACAGCCGTCTCGAGGATCCGACGGGAGCCGGGGCAGCGCTCCGTGCGGCCGAGCTGGCCAGCAAGCGCACCGCCACTCCGGCCCGGCTGAGCGCCGTGGCCGCGGCCGGCCTGGCCTTCGGCGCGCGGCGTGACCGGGACCGTTACGCGGCCCAGCTCGCGGACAATCTCAGCCGGGTCATCCCGCCGGTGGCACGGCTGCCGCTGGTACGGGACATCGAGCGGGGGCCGCTACTCGGGTCCCGGTCAGCGGCGGCGAAACGGATCAGAGAGCAGGTAATCCCCGCGGGCGGATGGGATCACGACCTCGACCAGCTCGCGCCGCTGGATCGCGCCGCGCTCCGGCTGAACGCCGCCTCCCTGGCCATCGTGCTCGGCGATAACGCCGAGGCCGGGCGGATGCTCCGGACGGCTTTGCGGGAGTTTCGTGACGGAGACGAGTCGCCAGCGGAACTGCGCTCAATCCTGCGCCTCGGCAGGCTCCTGCGCGCGCCGGAGGTCGTCGCCGAGGCCGGGCAGGCAGCCGTAGCCGCCGCGATGAAAATGGCCTCGGACTACCCCCTGCTGGCGGCCGTTACGGCGATTGAGCATATGGAGGCGGCGAGTGAGACCGGGACGGCCTACTGGCAGGACCCGGCGGAACTATGCGCCCAGGCGGAGGACCTCCTGTCTCGCGGGCCACCCAACGCGGAGAGCTGGCGGGGCCGGCTGGCCGAGCTGCAGGCGGTGCTCAGCCAGCCGGATGAACCGACGAGGACGTCGTACCTGCAGACCGCAGCGGATATGTACGCGGCGGCCGGGGACGTGCGGAAAGCCGAGCAGGTACGCATGCCACGGGCCGGGACCCAGCCCAGCAAGGACGACCCCGCGGCCGAGGTCCTCGTGAAGCTGTCCGGAGAAGCCATCAAGTCCAACGTCGTCGGCTGGCGGCTGCCGGTTCCCCGCCGCGGGTCGGCGGCGCATCCGGTGCGGACCGCTGTCGCTGAGTGGGTGCGCTCGGCTCCTTCCACTCCTTACCCGCCGCGACTTCCGGACCTCATGGTGGACCAGTGGCAGGGCTTCACCGACGCCCTGGGCGAACTGATGTGCGCGGCAGACGTGCGCCGCCGCCGGCGCCGTCTGCCGGCGGATGCCCTGCTGAGTATCCGGGTGTACGACGGGGCGCTGCAGTCATTGCCATGGGAGCTGGCCTCGGATCTGCGCGGAAAGATGCTCGCCTCTTCCTTCCGCCGGACCTACCGCGCGCCTGCCCGGGACATGCCCAGTAGCCGCCTGATCCGGTTCGTGCAGGCGGGGCTCAATCGCGCCGGATATGAGCTGCGCATCGATGGCGTGAGCGGGCCCGACACGGTCAAGGCGCTGGCCGACTGGAAGCCGAGCTCGGCGGCGTCAGCCGACTCGTCCTACCGGCCCGAGCTGGTGCAGCAGCTGCATCAGACACTTCTGCACGGGGCTGCGCCCCGTGCGGTGATTGTCAGGGCCGCGGCGAGAGAAGGACGCCGCCGTAGCTTCGCGCTCGAACGACGGTACGCACGCGCCGGATTCGAACCGTACCGGGTGGACGATTCGCACGCGAGTGCCCTGCTGGCCACGCTGAATGCTCAGCCGCCGCCGGTCATCGTGCACGTCGCCGGCGGCCTGGTGGCCATGAGAGGGGCCATCGGGATCGATCTGCTGGAGGGCTCCTGGGGATCCAGCCCGTCCCAGGCAGCCGGGCTGTTCACTCCGACCGATCTTGACCGGGCGCTGCGCGCTGTGCCGCCCAACTGGCCGTCACCGGTGGTCGTGCTGGATGTGCCGCTTCCAACCGGCCAGCGCGAGGCGGCCGACCAGTTGCTGCTGCGCAACTCCTTCGCGGCCGACCTCTTCTCGCTGGGCGGAACCCCGGCGGTCATCGGGTCGGGGCTGGCCGGACTTGATAACACCCGCATCGTCCAGGACGTACTAGTGGAGGGATTCGCGCGCGGGGACGCGATCGGGGACATCCTCCAGCAGATACGGCAGACGGGCCCGGCCGGAAGTTTCGGCCACTTCGGGTCGGCCATGGCCTTCGCCGCCACCGCCCTGTGGACCAGCTACCCGGGAATCCGCCTGCCGACGGCCCGGAACGCATAGATGGACGGACTTTCCCCCCCTCCCGTCATCCGCCCCGAGCGGACTGCCGCCGAGCTGCGCGGCAAACTGGCCAGCCTGGACCATGAGCTGACCGCCTGGCGGGCTGCGACCCGCGGCGACGACGCGCCACTGCGCCGGCACCACACCCAGGTCGAGGCCATCGCCGGTACGCTCGAGCAGGCCGCCAGCGACCTCGCCCTGGGTCTCCGGGGGGCGGAGAAGGGTACCTGGATACTGGAGCGCGCCGGGCTGATCGAGCGGCGGATACTTGACCTGCACCGACTCTGGGGTTTTTTCCGGGACAAGCTGGCCCTCCGGTTCGTGCCGTGGCTCGAGGAGCCCCTCCTGGTGGCAGACGATCTGGCGTGGGCCTGCTATGCACCCATGCAGATCTTCATCCCTGCCGAGCGGCAGCGGGAGCCGCCTCTGGTTTACTTCACGGGCGGCACCAGCCCGTTCCTGATGCCCAGGGGAGCGCCGTACGTCGTGGAGCCCCTTCCCGACGGCGGCATGCGAGCCCCCGAGTTCAGCGAGGCAGTCCGGTCGGTGCCGGTGGCGCTCATCGGCCTGCCCTGGTTTCATGCCAGCCATCTGCCGGACGCCCCGCTGATCGCCCACGAGGTCGGCCACGCCATCGAGCAGGATCTCGGCCTCGCCGACTGCGTCCGCGAGCTGATCGAGGGGGCGGTTCCGGCCCAGCACAGCTCCGCTTGGGGAGCGTGGAGCAGCGAGGTGTTCGCCGACATCTACGGCGTGCTCGGCTGCGGTTCCGGGTTCGTCCGTGCGCTGGCCGCCCTGCTCGCCGGGCACCAGCGCGACGTGGCCACCGAGGTCCGCGACGAATCCGGCTGGGGAAGCTACCCGACAAGGACCCTGCGGGTGCTGCTGACCACGGCGGTGCTGGAGAAACTGCAGGTCGATCCCGCGGATCCGCCGATGGCCAGCGCATGGCGGGACACATATCCCCAGCGTCCCCTCGAGGATTACGAGGCGGACGTCGACGCAGTCGTGACCGCCGTGCTCGACGGGCCGTACAAAGTCCTGAAGGGCAGCCTGGCGGCCGCCTTTCCCTATACCAAGGACGACGAGCAGCAGGCATCGAAGACGGCCACGCGCCTGGTCAAGGGCCTGGAGCCTGATACCGCGAAGATCCGGCAGCTGCTCGCCGCCGCACGGCTCGCCTATGATCGAGACTCCGAAAATTACACCAGCACCACCAGCGACATCGTGCTTGCCAGTATCGCCCGCATCCCCAGTCTCGGGATGCGCGCGGCAGGCGACGACGCCCCGCCGCAGAGCGTGCGAGCGCGCCGCGACGAGATCGCCGGACACGCATTGTCGGCGCTCATCACCCGGGCAGCGCCAAGCGAACAGGAGGTCGGCGATGTGCAGACGCGACGCGAATGACGTGCTCGTGCGGAATTTTCTCGACCATTATCAGGTAAACCTGCTGTCGATGCCCGGGCGGCGGGTGCGATGCGGCAGCGTCTACATCGGCGAGTCAGGCCGCTATACTGCCCCGGGCCTGCTCAGCGACATCGTCGAGCCGCCGATCACCCTGCCCGAGCCATACCGCGAGGAACGACTGGCCGACCTTTCCGGCACGTGGTCCGGCTCGATTTCGGTCGACGTCGGGATCGGGCTGCTGGAGAACTTCCTGATCGCCCTGGGGGCCGCCGGGCTCATCCACGAGCTGAAGGCGTCCGCGCAGCGGACCAACGCACGCGCCATCGCATTCCGTTTCGCGCAGGTCAGCCGAGAATCGCTGACGCCCACCACGCTCGGGAACGCGCTGACCGGCCACCGGCTGGTACGGTCCAACCCCTGGGTCCGGGCCGGCAACCGCTATTACGCGGTCGCCGCCGTGCTGAGTAGCAGGTCGATCTCGGTCCAAGGCAGCGACCAGCGCGGCACCGGTATCGACCTAGGTGCCGGCATCGCCACCATGGCCGATGTGCACGCGGGTGTGGAGGTCAAGCGGGCCAGCGAGAATGAGCTGGTGTACAGCGGCCGCGATCCGCTCGCCATCGGCGTCGAACTCTACGAGCTGCGCTGGGACGACCAGCGGAACGAACTCACCTTCCACACCCCCAAGGGGCCTATCCCCGTGCACGGCCTTGCCGACCGAGAGCCTCCGGACCCGGCTTTCCTCGGCGAGGACAACCTGCTGGTCAGCGTCGAAGAGGCAGAGCCAGCGCCGTGACCCGCTCGCGCTCCGGTCCCTTCAGCCTGCTCGGCGACCGGATCCGGATCGCGCTAAACGGGCGCGGGGTGTCGCACTGGACGACCAGCCGCGGGCACGGGACAGTCAGGAAGCGCTCGGTAGCTATCGCGAAATACCGCGCCAGCCGCGGGTTGCGGCGCAGGGAGGCGATGGCCCGGCGGTTGTCGCCGAGCACGACGACGTCCAGCGCGTCGCGGAAACGGGCTGGACACGGCCGCCGTGATGTCCGCCGCGTCGCCTATGGCCTCCGCCGCCTGGTTCTCCCGGCCGCTGCTGGGAGGTGCCGCGCGCTGCGCTGTGGCCGTGCACCAGCCGGGATCCTTCTTGGAGGAGGCCAGCCGCGGCAGCGAGCCGGTGAACACCTCCGCCAAGTAACCGTCAAGGCGGGCTAGCAGCACGCCCATCGTCCTGGGCCGGTCCGTATGGCTGACGGCCGCGGCCACGTCACCTGGAGCGGTCCCCCGGATGCGATGGCTTGTGGGATTTTTGTGGGGCACGCCGGAGGTCTTCCGCGGCTCACGTAGCTGGTCATTCAGAGACTCGGGACTCCAGCTTCCCGGGCAGATTCGGCTGAGTCCGTGTGGTTGGCCGGCGGTTGACTGCCTGGGCTCCCGTCCTCACGTGATCTGCTAGGACGAGGGCGATCCCCGGCGAGTAGGCGGGGTGGCGCCCAGGGCCGGTGCTGGCGGGGTTGCGGCTGGTGGTGTCAGGTGTCGGTCATGATGCGGTCGTAGGTGCGGCGGGCGCGGGCGCTGCGGGCGCTGGCGCCGTACCGGGTGAGCATCTGCGGGGAGGTCCAGCCGTTGAGTTCCATCAGGTCGCCCTCAGGGCCGCCGCGGTCCAGCCAGGTATGGCTGAAGTGGTGCCGGAACCGGTGCGGGTAGGTGTCCACGCCGCAGTGGCGGCCGCGGCGGGCGATCATCTGGTAGATGCCAGCGGCGGTCAGCGGGTCTCTGCTGCCCGCGCCCAGCCACAGCTGCGGCCGCCACGCCTGGGCGTGCCGGGAGCGGGCACGCAGGTACCGATCCAGGCTCCGGGCGGCCTGGTGGCCGATCCGGACGATCCGGTCCTTGCCGCCCTTATGCCAACGTTGGCATAAGGGCAGTTATGCCGACCTGAGGATTATGCCGCGCTCCCACCAGGCCGGTCTCGTTTGCGCAGGTCGCGAGCGTTCGGCGCGTCTTCTAGACGGCATAATCCAGACTCTCCGAGCCACCCGCTGCCTGGCCCCGGAAATGTGGCCCATGCTGGCGACTGCGATCGCCAGCGCCAGGCCGCCGGCCACGGGCACGGCCAGGGGCCCGTAGGGGGCGCCGGCCACCGGCCGGGACAAGGCCGCCGCGACGGCGGCGCTGGTGATGGCCAGGACCAGCACGAAGGTGCCGATTGCCTCGGCCGTGACCGCTCGGGCCAGGTTGCGCTCAAGCTGGTGGCCGTGCAGGAACACGACCGCGTTGCTGCTGGCAGCCTGCTGCCCTGATTGAGGGCTCATGCTCGTTGCTTTCATCATCACCACTCCGCCGGTAACCGGCCGAAGCCGGCCGGGACCATCTGTTCCGTGGTCGCCGCCTGTCCGGGCCTGCGCGTTCACGGCCGTCTGCGACCGAGCTAAGGCGCTCTCCGGGACCGCCGTGCCGCAGCTGCCGTTGCCGGCATGCCGGCCGCGTGGCGCAGGAGGCTGAGGACCTCGGTGTCCAGCCGCCCGGCGACCTGGGAGGCGAGGGCATCGGCGTAGGGCGCGATCGCGCTGGCGACGGTGTCGTAGGCCACCTGGGTCCCGCCGCCCGGCAGTTCCCGGATCAGGATGGTGACCGGAGCGTAGGACCCGGCCGCGGGCAGGTGGCGGGTCATCTGCCCCATGGTGACCGGATTGCCGGCGATCAGGCGGACCAGGCGGCGCCCGGCGTGGTCCGCCTGCGGGTCCAGGGCCAGCACGTGGTCGTCGTCGAGGTGCAGGAACCGCATCAGGCCGGCGCTTCCCTGCGCCCGCCGGACCAGCGCGGTGAACTCCTCATAGGAGCTGCTAGCCGCCAGCCTGGCAAACAGCACCCCGAGGTCCGGCTGGCTGATACCGGCGTAGATTCCGTCCAGGACGACCTGGAACGGCCGTTCGCTGGTGAGTACGTGGCGACGCACGGGTATGTCGAGCGCTTGTTCGGATGCCACCGGTTTCTCCTTCTTGAGCTCGCTCCTTCTGAGCCCTGCTCGCTCCGGTCGAGGAGCAGGGGCTCAGAAAGGGCGTGGGCTCAGACGCCTGCTGCGGCCGCGCGGATGACGTCGAGGACGAAGCCGGGCTGGGAGAGCATGGGGACGTGGCTGCTGTCGATGTCGTAGGTGGTGGCGCCCATCCGCTTGGCGGCGGCTCGCTCCAGGTCGGGGTGCACGGCCTGGTCGTGGTTGGCCACGATGTACCAGGACGGCTTGGTCCTCCAGGCTACGCCCGGGGCGTTGCGGGCGAACAGCTCGACGGACGGGGGGTAGGCGGTCGCCCAGACGATTTTCTGCTCTTCCTCGGGCAGGTCCCCGCAGAAGCAGGGGGCGCCGGAGGGGAGCATCCAGATGCGCCCGTCGGCGACTTCGATCTGGCCGAAGACCGGCGTCTGGGGGAACTTCTCCTGTTCGCTCTGGGAGGTCTCGGTCTCGTCGGGGCCCAGGGCGGAGATGTAGACCAGCCCGGCCACCCGGTCATCGGTGCCCGCGGCGGTGATGACGGCGCCGCCGTAGGAGTGGCCGACCAGGATGGCCGGGCTGTGGACCCGCCCCAGCGTGGCCCGCGTCGCGGCGACGTCGGCCTCGTTGGTGTCGAGGCCGTACTGGGCGGCGATCACCTCGTATCCCTCCGCCTGCAGCGGCCCGGTCAGCTTGTTCCAGCACGAGCCATCGGCCCAGATCCCGTGGCAGAACACGATGCTCGGCTTGGTTGGCGTGGACATGGATTCCTCCTCGATTGTGTTGGCGACGGCCCCATTCGGGGGAACCGCACAGACACCAGCCTGGCCGGACGGGTAACGGCGATCCCTCATGCGTTCAGGTGAGGCGAGGCACAATGGTCGGCAACGACTCGGGTGCTGACCCTTTCGGGTGGCTGATCCGCTATGTCCCGACAGGGCAGTGTCTTCGCCGAACCGAATCATCGGCCTGGACCGGGCCCGGGCCCACCTTGAGCGCCATTGTCGGCATGTATGACGGGCTGGCCTGCGCTCCCAGGGCCCAGCGCGGCGACCGGGGCTGGCTCGAATCGACCGTCATCGCGCTGGGCATGACGACGATTAGGTTATGGTTCTCACGCTCGCCGCGATCCAGCCAGCGGGATCTGGTTGGCGTCCGCCGCGATTCGTTACCGCATGCTGGCCGCGGCCCTCGTTTCCTCGGCTGAAAGGGGCCGGCGCTGCGTGACCGGACCTACGCTGCGCACTTTCCATCGAGGTCTGGCAACGGTCGCGGCAACACAACGGGGGGGTCAGGTGGAGGCGATGAACCTGTTGATGGCCGCGGCGACCTTGGCTGGCTGCTCCTCGGCAACCCAGTGTCCGCTGTCGGCGATGATGCTGGTGGCCACGTACCGGGCGCCGGCTTCGCCTAGGCCCGCCGCCACCTCGGGCAGCACGGTGGCGTGACAGTATTCGGCGAACGCCAGCTGGATCGGGGGGTCGACGGCGCCGGTGTGGCGCTCGTTGCAGGCAATGTCGAGCGGGATCGTCCGGTACAGAGCGAAACCCGCGGTCAGGCGTTGCGGCCCTTGGTACCCCTGTGCGTAAATGGCCACGTCGGCATCACTGATCGCGTCTGGGTGCGCGGCGAACCGGTCGATGTGGCTGCGAATGTAGCGACGCTCCCGGCCGGCGACCAGTAGTTCCGCCAGGCCGGTGTCGCCGGACATGGTCTGGTGGAATCCGATGTGCCAGAACGCCGACGATGTGAACAGGTCCTCGCAACCGCCGATTCCTGCGATCGGGGTATCCAGCACCATGACACCGCGGACCTGCGCGGGGTAGCGGCGCAGGTAGGCGTATGCGACTTGAGCCCCGATGCCATGGCCCACGACCAGCGGGCGCTGGATGCCGCGCTGGTCGAGGCTGGCGCGAAGGTCCCCGCTGATGGACCACTTGTCGAACCGATCTATCGTCGGCTCTGAGGTGCCGATGCCGGGCAGGTCGTAGGCGAGCGTGTGGCAGTCCGAGGCGAGCAGCGGTGTTACGTGGCGCCACGCGTACGAGGTCTGCGGCCACCCGTGCAGCAGGACCAGCGGGATCGTCCCGCTGCCGTGCTCGACTAGGCCGAGCCTCCGACCGGACGCCGACCGGCGGCTGGCATCATCCCGTCCGGCGCCGCTCCGGTCGTGATCGCTGACCACGTTGCTGACTGTAGCCAGGCTGCCAGGTTAGGCGCGCTCACCTATTCGGGTGAGATAGTGGGGTCCGCCCAGGCAGGGCACGATCGAACAGGCTTACGGCAACCCGTTCCTGCTCGTCAAGTGCTTCCATGGCACTGAGGAAGGGGCGTCGTCGTGGCCTAGCCCGGCTGGGCCACACTCGTCGATGAACGGTTTGCGGCTTGCACCGGGGAGAGCAGCTGGCGCCCGGCTTGTGTGGATGGCCCGGTCCGGCCGAATAGGTCGCCTCCTATACAGGGCCTCGCGGCGGTTTTCGGTCACGGAGCTCGCCGCTGCCAGCTGGTTGTCCGTTCCGGAGTTGGCAGTGACGATCCGCGAAGCTTGTCGAATTGGACATGCTGCTGAGTCCGGCAGCGGCCGGCTTTCCGGCATGACCTGATCCGCGACGCGGTACCAGCCAGCCAGTATCCCGCAGCGGTACGCCGCGCGCTGGACCGCCAGGGCGCCAAGGTGCTGCTCGCCCGTGCAGCCCTGTCCGTCGAGGTTGCGATGCAGGTGGCCGGCGGCCCCGAATCCGGCGGCGGCAAGGCCAACCGGGAGATCGCCAAATTGCTGTTCGTATCACCGCATACGGTAAGCGCGCACTTTAGTCACGGTTTCAAAAATGTGGAGTCAGGTCTCGGGTCGGGCTGACCGGCGTGGCCGTCGGCCGCCGATCAGACATCGCCCGAACGGGCGATGTGCGGCGGCGCGGCCACTGTCACCCTGGCCAGGGGGAAATGCCGTTTCCTGAGGTGGTGTCTTGCGGTCAGGACCGTTGCGAGGTCGAAGCGAGCCGATGGCCAGCGCGCTGTCGGCGTTGCGTGGTGCAAGCCAGCACGGGACCAGCGCGAGCGTGGTGATCTCCGGGCCGGCCGGTATCGGCAAGACCGCGCTCCTCGCAGAGATCTGTGAGCATGCGACCCGCATGAAGATCCGGGTCGGCCGCAGCAAGTGCGATCCGATCGAGCAGGTCCGACCCGGTGCCCCGGTGATCGCGGCGCTGCGTGCAGGGCGGGAACCGCTGACCGCTGCCGGAGAGTACGAGCAGATCGCCGGCGTGGTCAGCGAGCCGCTGCTGCTCGCTGACCGCATCGCGTCCTGCCTGGAAGACCTCGCCACCGTGCATCCGTTGCTTTTCGCGATCGATGATCTCCAGTGGGCCGACCGGGTCAGCCGGTTCCTCCTGCGCAGCATGCTGTCGCGGCTGGCCGGCCTGCCCGTGGTGTGGATGTTCGCCAGCCGCGACGACCCCATCGGGATCGATCTGGCCGGATACGACGTGGTCCGCAGGGAGTACCTTCGGCTTGCGCCGCTGACCACGCAGGACCTGGCGGCGATGGCCCGGGACCGGCTCGGGCGGGTCCCGGACGAGCGGACCCGCCGCTACCTTCATGCCACCGGCGGGAACCCGTTCCTGGCCACTCAGGTCATCGACAGCCTGGCACGCTCGAACGCAGGCGGAGAACCCGGTGCCATGAATGCCGAGTTCGCTACGGCGGTGGCGCGCCAGCTCGCCGATCTCCCCAGTTCGGCACGGGAGCTGGTGGAGCTGGCCGCGGCCGCTGGCCGGCCGTTGCCGGTACGCGACGGGTTCGCGCTGATGCCCAGCTTGTCCGGTGGTGACGGTAAGGACGGTCTGGCCGGTGCCGTCGGGTCCGGGCTGATCACCATGTCTGCCGATGCCCTGACTTTCCGCCACGACCTGGTCCGGGAGACGGTCTACGCGATACTCCCTGGCGATCGTGCCCGTCAGTTGCACGCACGCCTGGCCGAGTACCACCTGAGCGTGCTCGGTGAGCCGTTGGTCGCCGCCTCCCACGCCCGGGCCGCGGCGACGGTCGGTGACCTTGCCAGTGCCCTGATCTTGATCTCGGCGGCGGAAACCCTGACCCGCACCAGTGCCGAGGACGCGGGGGAACTCGCCGAGCTCGCCTTCGGTACGGTGCACCCCGCTCAGCCGGAATGGCTGGCCCTGAGCCGCCGCTGCCTGTCCGTACTGTGCCGGGCCCAGCACGCCGCCCAGGCGATCACCGTCGCCGACCAGATCCTGGCCCGCGTCGACGACCCTGACCTGATCGGGCAGGTCGAGACCGAAGCCGCCCGCGCCCTGTGGCTGGGCGGACGGGTCCGGGACCTGGCCTCCAGGATCGAGCGGACCCTGCGCAGCAGCGATCTGGACACGCTGGTCACGGTCCGGCTGCGCGCGGCGTACGCGCTGGCCTGCACCCGGACGCTTCCTGGCGAGGCGGCTGGCCGGCAAGCGGCCGGCGCGGTCGAGCAGGCCCGCGACTGCGGCGACCGGGAGGCGCTCACCCTGGCGGTACAGGCCGCCGGCGAGGCAGCCCGCAGCCAAGGGCGCCACCAGGCGGCCTTGCGGCATTTCCGTGAGCTGCGCGTCCTGACCGGCGCGCCGTACCTCGCCGAGGAGATCACCGCGCTGCAGTTCGTGGACCGCTACGACCACGCCCAGGCCCTGCTCGATCAAGCTCGCGCCAGCTGCGCCGCCACCACCGCGGCTTTGCTGCCTGGCATCGCCTGCGCTCAGATGTGGCAGGACTTCAATCTCGGGTGCCTCGACGACGCGGAAGCCGGCGCTCGCACGCTGATCGAGCTCGGCCGCCAGCTGGGCACCAACCTGCATCTTCTCGACGCGATCACGATCCGTACGGCGGTCGCGCTGTTGCATGGCGATACCGAGATCGCCGCGGCCCAGTTGCGGCTTGCCGACGAGCTCACCGACGCCGACGCGGCCATCCGTAACCCGGGCGTCACCGTCATGCGCGGCTGGCTCGCGGCGAGCCGCGGCGATCTGCCCGCAGCACGGGACACTCTGCGGCCGGTCCTGCAGGGTGCAGAACAGGCCCGCAGCTACTGGCCGCTGTGGCCGTGCTGGAACGGGCTGTTCTTCCAGGTCGGTACCGCCGCCGGCGATGGCGCCTTCGCCGCCTCCTGCCTCGACGTCGCCGAAGCGAACGCGGCCGGCAACCCCGGCGTGGCCAGCTTCGAAGGCGTCGCCCTCAACCTGCGCGGACTGGGCAAACAGGACCTCGACATCCTCGCCCGGGCCGTACAGGTCCTGGAGCACAGCCCGCGGCCAGTCCTGCGCGCCGTCGGCGCCGAATCCTACGGACGCGCCCTGCTCGCCGCCGGCCGCCGTTCCGAAGCGCTCGCACAACTCGACCGGGCCTGGGACGAATACCACCACATGGGAGCCCGGGCCTTCCGCAGCGACGTGCAGCGCACGATGCGCCAGGTCGGCGTCCGCCGCGCCAGATGGTCTGCCGCTGCCGCCGCGCCGGCGACCGGATGGGCGTCCCTTACTGACGCCGAGCGGCGCGTCGCAACCCTCATCAGCGAGGGACACACCAACAAGTCCGCGGCATCCGCCCTGGGCGTCTCCATTAACACCGTGGGCACTCACCTTCGCGCAGTATTCGCCAAACTCGGCGTGCAATCCCGCGTGCAACTGGCTAACCGCTTGGCGAGTTACGCCCGCGAGGCTCCCGGCGACTCGATGCGACGGCCGGCCTAATCTCCACGACCTTGCGGCGGCTCACCACCACGCTCGGCGCGCGGATCCCCTTGCGGTTGGAGCGATCGGCCCGCGACCAGCCTCGTGAGGTGCACACGGGAATTGACTCCGAGTTTCTCGAAGACGTGGCGAAGATGAGTATGGACAGTGTGCGGGGAGATGTAGAGCTTGTCAGCGATCTCCCGGTTAGTGCACCCGTGCGCGGCAAGGTTGGCGACCGCGGACTCAGCTTCGGTCAGTGCCTCCCACCCGGTCTCCGGCCGATCGATCTTGACGGGACGCCGTCGCACGCCGAGCCGGCGGAGCCGGCCCTGAACGCGTGCAGCATCCCAACTCGCGCCGACGTGCGTCGCAATCGTCAGTGCTTTGTCGAGCGCGGCGATTGCCGAAGCGTTGTCGCCGTGTTGCGCTAGCACCCGGCCGAGGTCTTCGAGCGCGGAGGCGTGGGCGAGAGGGCGAGGTCCGCCTCGATAGAGCGAAACCGCACGCTCGAGATCTCCGGCGGAGTCGCTCCAGATGCCTCGGGCGTGCGCTGCTGCCGCGGCGCACGAAGGGACTCCTGGATTGAGGCTCGCTCGTCGTTCAGCGACCGCGATTCCGTGTTCTGCCAGCTCCTCGTCTCCGGCCGCCGCAGCGATGCGCACGCGTTCGGCGTCGTAGGTGACCTCGTGCGGGTAAAGCGGGAACATCGACAGCCGCTCCTCATGCCCGTTGGAGCAGAGCCACCCGTGCGCCTGCATCGCGTCGCCCTGAGACAGGGCGAGGAACGCGAGGTACCACATTGCGTGATGCCGGACACAGGGTGCGCTGGCCTGCAACATGATCTTCGCGATCTCGGCCACCTCCAGCGCGCCGGACTCGTCTCCGGTGTGGATCTTAAGCGTGCCGAGCGAGACGACCGAGGGCGCGTGGAGGGCCCCGGCAATGAGATGGGCCTCCCCACGACTAAACCGGCCCTCAAGCGCGACCGCCGCCTCGGTGAAGTTCCCCATCTGCAGCATCTGCCGGCCGCGCGTTGTCTCGAAAACGCGCAGCGCCCAATTCTGCCGGTCACGCTGGGCGGCGATCACCCCGGCGTCTATCGCGTGAAGCGCGTCCTCGTGCCGGTCGAGTGCGACGAGAATCCACGACCGGAGGAGGTGCGCGAGACGGGCTCGCGCGTCACCTTGGCCATCAAGCTGACGGCGTTCCGCAGTCAAGAGAATCTCGAGAGAGCGCCCGAAGTCGAGTAGCTGATACGCAAGTCCCGACTCCGGGAGTTCAAACGCAAACCGGCACGCATCGCTCGTCGTCGCATACGCAGCCTCGCGGGCACTCGGCTCGATTGCGAGCGCCTCCTCCTTCCGACCGGCCACGCTGAGACTGTGATACAGCGCAGCCCAGAGTTCAGCGCGTAGATCCGCGGACAGAGACCGAAGAGCGAGACCAGCACGAGCGCTTTCCGACCGGACCTCCGGAGAGAGATCAAACATGCCGGCGACGCTGGCACGCACCCTCGCCTCTTCCTCAGCGGGCATCGCCTGCCGGAGTGCAGAATCAGCGAACCGCTTACCCTCTTCCGCCAGGCCGGCTGCGAAGAGTGATACGACCCGCTGGGCGACCAGCGGACCTCGGAGGGAGTGGCGGAGCGGGGTGAGGTCGAGCGTCTTCGCGGCTAGCTCGGCTGCCGCGGCGGGATCGGAAGCGCCGAGGACCTGGGTTGCCTGGAGCGCCGTCTCGATCGCGACGTCGTCGCCGGGTTCTGCGCTCTCAACGAGCTGGGTAGCCACCTCTACCGGGAGCGCGCCGCGTGCAAGCAGCGCGTCGGCCGCTTGCCGGTCGATTGCACGCCGGACCGGGGCCAGCAAGCTGCTGCGAACTGCCTCCCGGATGATGTCGTGCCGGAACGCCAACCGGCCACCGTCGTCAGCGAAAATGTCGGCCTGAACGAGCTCGTTGACCGCGTCGATCAGCTCCGCGAGCGGCATACCGGTCATCGCGGCCAGGTCGTGAATGGTAAACCTGCGTCCGAGTCCCGACGCGAACGTCGCAGCCCGTTCCGACGCTGGCGACATGCGCGCAAGGCGCCCGCGCATGCTGTCACTCACGCGGCGGGGCAACCGGTCCTCGACGAGCATGGCCCTCCCTGAATCAAGCGAAACGATGAGGTCGTCCTGAAGTCCGCGGAAGAACTCAACCAGCAGGAACGGATTGCCCTGGACCCGTTCCGCCTTCTGGAGGAGTTCCTCGTCTGCCTCGGCTCCGAGTACGTCGGTCGCGAGCTGCGCGACCGCTTCGCGGTTGAGCGGTCCCAAGCGGATCAGCTCCGCTCCGGACTCGATGAGCTCGATCTTCGCTTGCTGTACCTGAGGCAGGCCCTGCTCCGGCCGAAATGCCATGACCCACGCGACCGGAAGCGACGACAGGCGCACAGGGAGCTGCCGCATTGCGAGCGACAAACTAGTCCCAGCCCAGTGCAGATCGTCAAGACAGATAAGCACGGGATTCTTGAGCGCGGCCTCCTCAATGAGGGACTGCACGTCCTGGAGGAGCCAGAACAAGAACTCCGACGAAGCGTGGACGTCATTAAGCGCGCGCCGGTCCGCGAGCGGCGGATCCCCCTCAAACAACGCGTCGAAGAGGGCACCCAGCTCGATGACGCGCCCCGGCTCGGCCGCTCCTCGCCCGATCCGGAAGGAGAGCTCTTCAGCTATCGATACGCACTCGTCGAGCAGCCTTGTCTTGCCGAGCCCGGCGCTGCCCTCCACCACCACTACACAACCGGTCCCAGCCCGGACCTGGTTCAGCCTCTGGCGAATGACCGAGAGCTCCTGCTCACGTCCGCGGAGGGACGGACGGAACCGAGCGCCCATTTCTCAAGGGTACATTGAGGGATCGATCGGCCCGCTGAACACCATGGCTCAACGCTGGAGGAGTGAGCCGGTCGAGCAACGTCGTCAGGCGGCGGAGTCTAGCGTGGCGGGGCGGCGCATTCCTGCCGGGCATGCCTTCGGCGGCTTGCCCGCCAGCTGCCCTGGTCCAGTGGATCGCTGGGCCGCGGCGGTGGTGCGTGATGCGGTTAGGCCGGGGTCAGGTTTGGTCCATTATGCGGTCGTAGCTGCGGCGGGCGCGGGCGCCGCGGGCGCTGGCGCCGTACCGGGTGAGCATCTGCGGAGAGATCCAGCCGTTCAGCGCCATCAGGTCCCGTTCGGCTCCGCCGCGGTCCAGCCAGGTGTGGCTGAAGTGGTGCCGGAACCGGTGCGGGTACACGGTCACCCCGCACTGGCGGCCGCGGCGGGCGACGATCTGGTAGATCCCGGTCGCGGTCAGCGGCCCCCGGTTATTCACGCCGAGCCACAGCTGCGGCCGGTGCGCCTGCGCGTGCCGGGCCCGGGCCCGCAGGTAGCGGTCGAGGCTGCGGGCCCTCTGGTGGCCGATCTTGACGGTCCGGGGCCGTGCCGCCCTTGCCGCGGATCCGGATCTCCCGGCCGTGCAGGTCCAGGTCGTTGCGGGCGGGGTCGCCGGGGTGGTAGCGGATCCCGGCCAGGTCTGATAGCCGGATGCCGGTCGCGGTGAACACCGCGATGATCGCGGCGTCGCGGCGCGCGGCGAACGACCTGCCCTGGCAGGCCTTGTCCAGGTCCGATAGTTCTACGCTGGTGAAGACCGGGACCGCGGTCACGGTGACCTTCGGTGCCCGGAGCCGGGCCATCGGGTCGGGGAGCTCGTCCTCGCCAGCCCGCCACTTGAAGAACTGCCGCAGCGCCCGGAACTGGATGCTGGCGTAGGCACTG
>JBEKKH010000051.1:0-21200 GCA_050010815.1 Streptosporangiaceae bacterium
GGCATGGCCGAGGACGAGGCGATGGCCACCATCGTCCGCGGGTTCGTCGAGCCCATCGCGCGCGAGCTGCCGATGGAGTACGCGCTCGAGCTGAACCGGCTGATCGAACTGCAGATGGAGGGGGCGGTCGGCTGATGTCGGCAGGACTTCAGGGGGCCGTTGAGTCTGCTCCCGTGAGCAGGCTGCATGAGCACAGGTCCTATGACCCGGCGGATTTCGCCGTGCCCACCGGCCGCGAGGAAGAGTGGCGGTTCACTCCGCTGCGCCGACTGCGCGGCCTGCACGGCGACGCCCCGCTGCCCGTCGCCAAGGTGACCGTGGATGTCGATCCGGCTCCGGAGGTCAAGACCTTTACGGCCGAACGGTCCAGCGCTCAACTGGCCCGCACCTTTATCCCGGCCGACCGGGTGAGCGCCCGCGCGTATGCGTCCTTCGACGAGGCGACCGTGATCATGGTGCCGGCGGAGGCGCAGGCATCACGGGCCACCATCGTCACCGTGACCGGCGAGGGTACCGACGGCGCCGGGTTCGGGCACCTGCTCGTGCGGGCCGAGCCGAACTCCCGGGCCGTGGTCGTGCTCGACTACCGCGGCAGCGCCACGTACGCGGACAACGTCGAGATCGTGGTGGGCGACGGCGCTGCGCTGTCGGTGGTCAGCCTGCAGGACTGGGCCGATGACACGGTCCACCTCTCGCAGCACTACGCCACCCTCGGCCGGGACGCCAAGCTGCGCCACACCGCGGTCACGCTGGGCGGGTCCGTCGTCCGGCTGGCGCCGACGGTCCGCTACGCCGGTCCCGGCGGCGACGCCGAGCTGACCGGGCTGTACTTCGCCGACGCCGGGCAGCACCTGGAACACAGGCTGTTCGTCGACCACGATGTGCCGCGCTGCCGCAGCCGGGTCACCTACAAGGGTGCGCTGCAGGGCGAGCAGGCGCACGCGGTCTGGATCGGCGACGTGCTGATCAGGCCGGAGGCCACCGGTACCGATACCTATGAGTACAACAGAAACCTGGTGCTGACCGACGGCACCAGGGTTGATTCTGTGCCGAACCTGGAGATCCTCACCGGCGAGATCGTCGGTGCCGGGCACGCGAGCGCCAGCGGCCGGCTCGAGGAACACCACCTGTTTTACCTGATGGCGCGGGGTATCCCCTTCGAAGAAGCCCGCCGGCTGGTCATCCGCGGGTTCTTCGGCCAGCTCATCGACACCATTGAGGTGCCTGAGCTGCGGGAGCGGATCTCTGCGGCCATCGAGGGGGAGCTGACCAAGTCGTTGCCCGCAGAGGCCCAGTGATGAGCGAGGACCAGCAGTTCACCCGGGCCTGTGCGCTGTCGGAGGTCCCGGCCGAGGGCGCGATAGGCGTGGAGGTCGCGGGCGAGCCGGTCGCCGTGGTCCGGGCCGAAGGCACGGTGTACGCGATCCGCGACGTGTGCTCGCACGCCGAGGTGCCGTTGTCCGAGGGTGAGGTCTACGACCACACGATCGAGTGCTGGCTGCATGGATCGTGCTTTGACCTGCGGAGCGGCAAGCCCACCGGGTACCCGGCCACCGAGGCGGTACCCGTTTATCCAGTCAAGATCGAAGGCGACGACGTCTACGTCGCGCTCACCATAAGCAACAAGGAGTCATAGTGGCCACCCTCGAGATCCGCGACCTGCACGTCAGCGTGGAAGGCGCTGCTACCTCAGGCGGGGTAGGGGCGCACCAGGAGATCTTGCGCGGCGTGGATCTGACCGTCCGCGACGGCGAGACGCACGCGATCATGGGGCCGAACGGGTCGGGTAAATCCACCCTGGCCTACGCCATCGCCGGTCACCCGAAATACCTGGTGACGAAGGGCAGCGTCACGCTGGACGGCGAAGACGTGCTGGCCATGACCGTGGACGCGCGCGCCAGGGCCGGCCTGTTCCTGGCCATGCAGTACCCCGTCGAGGTGCCGGGCGTGTCGGTGTCGAACTTCCTGCGCACCGCGGTCACGGCCGTCCGGGGCCAGGCGCCGAAACTGCGCGACTTCGTCAAGGAACAGCGTGCTGCGATGGCCGCGCTGTCCATCGACCCGGCCTTCGCCGAGCGCAGCCTGAACGAGGGGTTCTCCGGCGGGGAGAAGAAGCGGCACGAGATCTTGCAGCTTGAGCTGCTCAACCCCAAGTTCGCGATCCTGGACGAGACCGACTCGGGCCTGGATATCGACGCGCTGAAGATCGTGTCGGAGGGCGTCAACCGGTTCCGCGGGCAGCCCGGGCACGCGATGATGCTGATCACTCACTACACCCGGATCCTGCAGTACGTGAAGCCGGACTTCGTGCACGTGTTCGTGGCCGGGCGGATGGTGGCCGAGGGCGGACCCGAGCTGGCCGATCAGCTGGAGAGCGAAGGGTACGAGAAGTTCATCGGAGTGCCGGCATGACCGGTCATCCGGCGCACCTCGACACAGCTGCTCATCTTGACACAGCTGCTCCTCTTGACACAGAGGCGATTCGGGCCGACTTTCCCGCGCTGGCCAGGACGGTGCGTAACGACAAGCCCCTGATCTACCTGGACTCCGGGGCGACCTCGCAGAAGCCGGTGCAGGTGCTCGACGCCGAGCGCGAGTTCTATGAGCGGCACAACGCGGCCGCGCACCGCGGCACCCACCTGCTCGGCGAGGAAGCCACCGACGTGTACGAGGGCGCGCGGGCCAAGGTCGCCGCGTTCATCGGCGCGGACCCAGGCGAGGTGGTGTTCACCAAGAACGCCACCGAGGCCATCAACCTGGTCGCCTACGCGATGAGCAACGCCAGTACTGGCCGGTTCCATGTGCAGCCCGGGGACGAGATCCTCATCACCGAGATGGAGCATCATGCCAACCTCGTCCCGTGGCAGCAGCTCTGCGAGCGGACCGGTGCCACGCTCCGCTGGCTGGCCGTCACCCCCGAGGGCCGGCTCGACCTGGACCACCTGGACGACCTGATCACCGAGCGCACGAAGATCGTCGCGGTGACCCAGCAGTCGAACGTCACCGGCACCAACCCGCCGGTCGCCGAGATCGCCCGGGCGGCTCATGACAAGGGCGCGCTCGTGCTGGTCGACGCGGCTCAGTCGGTGCCGCATCAGCCGGTTGACGTGTCCGTGCTCGGCGTGGACTTCCTGGTTTTCTCCTCCCACAAGATGCTCGGCCCCTACGGGATCGGCGTGCTGTTCGGCCGCGCCGAGCTGCTCGCGGAAATGCCGCCGTTCCTGACCGGCGGGTCGATGATCGAAGTGGTCCGGATGGAAGGCAGCACGTTCCTGCCGCCGCCGCAGCGGTTCGAGCCGGGGGTACCCGCCGTGGCCGAGGCCGCCGGCCTGGGCGCGGCCGTCGACTACCTCACCGGCCTGGGCATGGGCAACGTGGCCGCGCACGAGGAGTCGCTCACCGCGCACGCGCTCGACGTCCTGCGCGACAATCCCGGCGTGCGCATCCTGGGACCCGACACCACCAAGGACCGGGGCGGCTCGGTCGCCTTCGAAGTCGAGGGTGTGCATCCGCACGACGTCGGCCAGGTCCTCGACGAGCTGGGCATCGCGGTCCGCACCGGCCACCACTGCGCCTGGCCGCTGCACCGTGCGCTGGGCGTACAGGCCAGCACGCGCGCGACCTTCTACGTGTACAACACGCACGCCGAGGTGGACGAGCTCGCCGACGGCATCCGCTACGCTCAGCGCTTCTTCGGCGTCCGGTCCTAGGATCGCCGGGATGACGGCGCCCGCGTCAGGTGTTAGCAGGGGTGTGATGCAACTCGAGTCCATGTACCAGGAGATCATCCTGGATCATTACCGCAACCCGCACCACAAGGGCCTGCGGGATCCCTTCGGCGCTGAAGTACATCATGTCAACCCGGTCTGCGGCGACGAGATAACGATGCGGGTATCGCTCAAGGACGTCGGCGGTGAGCCGGTCGTCGAGGATGTGTCGTACGACTCGCTCGGCTGCTCGATCAGCCAGGCCAGCGCATCGGTGATGAGCGATCTCGTCATCGGCAAGCCGGTGGCCGACGCCATGGCCATCAGCCAGGCGTTCCTGCAGCTCATGCAGTCCAAGGGTTCCCGGGATGCTGGGGTCGAGGACGCACCCGATGAAGACATGCTCGAGGACGCGGTGGCCTTTGCCGGCGTGTCGAAGTACCCGGCCAGGATCAAGTGCGCGCTGCTCGGCTGGATGGCATGGAAAGACGCGACCGCACAGGCCATGGAGGCAGCACAATGACGGAGAATACGACCGCGGATCCCGCGGTGATAAACAATGCGGACCCGGTGGCGCCAGAGGACGCCGGCGTCCCCGCAGAGCTCACGTCGGAGCAGGAGGACGTGCTGGAGGCGCTGCGGGACGTGGTGGACCCCGAACTCGGGATCAACGTGGTGGACCTCGGCCTGATCTACGGCGTTGACGTCGATGCTGACCGGATCGCCACCATCGACATGACCCTGACCAGCGCCGCGTGCCCGCTCACCGACGTGATCGAAGACCAGGCCCGCGAGGCGCTCGAGGGTGTGGTCGCGGATTTCCGCATCAACTGGGTGTGGATGCCGCCGTGGGGTCCGGAGAGCATTACCGACGACGGGCGCGAGCAGCTGCGCGCCCTTGGCTTCAACATCTAGGCCGCGTTCGTCCTTAGGTAATGAAGAAACCTGCCGCGGGTGGCGGCTGCTGGGTGGACGTCTCACCCGAGCGCCTGGTGTCCTGGATCGTCACGTTCGCCCGGCGGCACGGCGCCGGTCTGGTCGCACACGGTGACGCCAACGGGCTCCTGACGTTCACGGCCGCCGACGGTGCCACCGCCGAATGCCATCCGCCCTTCCCTGGGCCGCCCTTCCCTGGGCTGCCCTTCCCTACCGGGGCGGGGACCGGCACCCCGGTGCCCGACCCGGAGGCGGCGGCGGCGGCGATGGCGAAGCAGGCCGCGGCCGACCGGACCGTGGGTGTCCTGCTGGTCCGGCTGGGGGGTTATGCGGTGGGCGTCTTCGCCGGCTCGCCGCCTCAGCTGGTGAGCTCGAAGACCGGAAGCAGGCCGGTGCACGGCCGGAGCGCGGCGGGCGGCTGGTCTCAGCACCGCTTTGCCCGGCGCCGGGAGAACCAGGCCGCGACCGCGCTGCGCGCGGCGGCGGACGCCGCGGCGGGGATATTCGACCGCTACGGCGCGGATGGGCTGGATGCCGTGGTGCTCGGCGGGGATAAGCGGTCGGCGGCCGGACTGCGCGGCGACACCCGGCTGGCGCCCTACCTGGAGCGCGCCGTGGACCGGTTCCTCACCGTCCCTGACCCGCGGCTGGCCGTGCTCAAGGAGGTGCCGCGCGAATTCGGCGCGATCCGCATCCGGCTGACCGAGCCAGAACAGAATGGCCTCCCGCGCCCTGACCAAGTAAACTAACTGGTGTGCTGCCAACGACGGACTAAAGACACGCCCCAGGGGAGAGTTCTGTCCGTTTCCGTCCGTCCCGCAGGAGCAGCAAAATCATGATCGTGGCAAGTGGCATCGAGCTCCGGGCTGGCGCGCGCCTGCTACTCGAAGATTCGTCGTTCCAGGTGGGTGCCGGAGACCGGATCGGCCTGGTCGGCCGGAATGGCGCCGGGAAGACGACGCTGGCCAAGGTGCTGGCCGGCCAGGCCGCTCCAGCCGCGGGCTCGGTCAGGCGGTCCGGCGCCGTCGGTTACCTGCCGCAGGATCCGCGCACCGGCAACCTGGACAACCTGGCCATCGACCGGGTGCTGTCGGCCCGCGGGCTCGACCAGCTGCGCGCCGACCTGCGCGCGGCGGAAGCGGGGATGGCCGACCCCGATTCAGCCGCCGCGGCGGACGCCATCCGCCGGTACGGCAAGCTCGAAGAGCGGCTCGCCGTGCTCGGCGGGTATGCGGCCGAGTCACAGGCCGCCTCGATCACCGCCAGCCTGGGCCTGCCCGACCGGGTGCTGCATCAGCCGCTGCACACGCTGTCCGGAGGTCAGCGCCGACGGGTCGAGCTGGCCCGGATCCTGTTCTCCGATTCCGAGACCATGCTGCTCGACGAGCCGACCAACCACCTGGACGCCGATTCGGTGGCCTGGCTCCGCGACCACCTCAAGACCTATCGCGGCGGGCTGGTCGTCATCAGCCACGATGTCGCGCTGCTGGCTGACGTGGTGAACAAGGTGTTCTACCTCGACGCACAGCGGGCCTGCCTGGACATGTACAACCTGGGCTGGCGGACCTACCTGGCCCAGCGCGAGTCCGACGAGAGGCGCCGCCGGCGGGAGCGGGTGAACGCGGGACGGCAGGCCGGCGCCTTGATGGCGCAGGCGGACAAGATGCGGGCCAAGGCGACGAAGGCCCGCGCCGCGCAGAACATGCAGCGTCGCGCCGAGCGGATGCTGGCCGGGGTCGAGGCGGAGCGCACCGCGGACCGGGTGGCCAGGCTCCGCTTTCCGGTGCCCGCGCCGTGCGGCCGGACACCATTGTCCGCGGTCGGGCTGTCGAAGTCTTATGGGTCGGCGGAGGTGTTTACCGGAGTCGACGTGGCCGTTGACCGCGGGAGCCGGGTCGTGGTGCTCGGGCTAAACGGGGCGGGGAAGACCACGCTGCTCCGGCTGCTCGCGGGGGTGGAAACTCCGGATACAGGAAAAGTCACACCAGGACATGGCCTGAGCCTCGGATATTACGCCCAGGAGCACGAAACGCTGGAAACGCAGCAAACGGTTCTATCGCACATGCGCTCCGCCGCGCCTGAGCTTAACGAATCGCAGCAGCGCAAGGTTCTCGGGTCATTCCTGTTCAGCGGTGATGACGTGGAAAAACCCGCGGGTGTGCTTTCCGGCGGGGAGAAGACACGATTGGCCCTAGCTCTTCTAGTTGTATCGGGCGCCAACGTTCTACTACTTGATGAGCCGACGAACAACCTTGATCCTGCTAGCCGGGAAGAAGTTCTTGGTGCGCTGAGAGGCTTCCGCGGCGCGATCGTACTTGTCACTCACGATGAAGGTGCGGTGGAAGCGCTTTCCCCCGAACGCGTAATCGTGCTGCCTGACGGCGTGGAAGACGCGTGGAGCGAGGATTTCGCAGATCTGGTCTCGCTGGCCTAAGGCGGCGTCCGTCGGCCATGCCTGCGCTAAGGCTACGATTGCGCCATAACCCGATAAAAATATAGTGATCATTTGGTGCCATGTGGGTGGCCAATCCTGCGGTCATGCCTGATCATTACGGAGGAGGGATGTGTAACTCACTGATGACTGTAGCTAACGGGAGGTGCATATGGCTGACACCCTCAAGAAAGGAACACGTGTGACGGGGGCGGATCGCAGCAAGCTGGCCACGAGCCTTAGCCGGAGATACGACTCCGGCGAGAGCATCCGCTCACTGGCCGCCTCGACGGGAAGGTCCTATGGTTTCGTACACCGGATCCTCACCGAGACAGGAGTGACGTTGCGCGGGCGTGGCGGCGCAACTCGCAGCGGCAAGACGAAGGTGAACCACTAGAACCACGCCCAGGTGCCGCCGGCCCGGTGCATGTCGCCGGGACCCCGCCCGGACAGCCCCTGGGAGTTCAGCTACTAGCTGATAACGTTCCTGCCCGTTTCGGGAACGAACGACGGTCTTCGGAAGGTTTCCCTGGTCATGTACGGGCGGGCGAACATAAGCATGATGCATTCTTTCAGGCATGACCCCACGGTTACGCAGCAGAAGCTCAAGCCGGGGACTGTCCGCAGGATCATCGGCTACGCCAAGCCCTACAAGCTGTACCTGTCGCTCTTTATGGCCGCTACCGTGCTCGACGCGCTCATCACGGTGGTAAATCCGCTGCTGCTGCGGGTGATCATCGACAGGGGCATCCTGGGTCATCGCGAAGCGATCGTGGTCGGCGTCGCCGCCGCGGTGGCCGGGGTGGCTGTGTTCGACGCCCTCCTCGGCTTCATCACCCGCTGGTACTCCGCGCGGATCGGCGAGGGTCTCATCTACGACCTGCGCACCCAGGTGTACAGCCACGTGCAGCAGCAGCCCCTCGCGTTCTTCACCCGGGCTCAGACCGGCTCGCTGGTATCACGGCTGAACAGCGACGTGATCGGCGCGCAGCTGGCGATCACCTCGACGATGTCCTCGGTGGTCTCCAACATCTTGACCGTGGGCGCGATCCTGGTCACGATGTTCTTGCTGTCCTGGCAGGTCAGCCTCATCGCCCTGGTGCTCATCCCGCTCTTCCTGCTGCCGGCCCGGCGGGTCGGACGGCGATTGCAGCGGCTCACCCGCGAATCCATGCAGCTGGACGCCGCGATGGGCAACACCATGACCGAGCGCTTCAACGTCGCGGGCGCGATGCTCGTCAAGCTCTTCGGCCGGCCCAGGCAGGAATCTGAGGTCTTCGCCGAGCGCGCCGGGCGGGTCCGCGATATCGGTGTCACCCAGGCCATGTACGGCCAGGTGTTCTTCATCTCGCTCACCCTGCTCGCCGCGCTCGCCACCGCGGTGGTCTACGGGATCGGCGGCAGCCTGGTCATCCGCGGTGCCCTGCAGGTCGGCACCCTGGTCGCGCTGTCCCAGCTGCTGATCAGGATCTACGGCCCGATTGCGCAGCTGTCCAACGTCCAGATCAGCGTGATGACGGCGCTGGTTAGCTTCGACCGCGTCTTCGAGATCCTCGACCTCAAGCCGCTGATCGCCGAGCGGCCCGACGCGATGACCCTGCCGGCCCGGGTGCCTCAGGACCTCGCGCCGCAGATCGAGTTCGACCACGTATCGTTCCGCTACCCTTCGGCGAGCGAGGTGTCGCTGGCCTCGCTGGAATCGATCGCGTTGCCCGCACCGGAACGTCAGGACACTCCCGGAGTTCTTCATCAGGTAAGTTTTGTCGCGCCATCCGGCCAGCTGACCGCGCTGGTCGGCCCCTCGGGCGCGGGCAAGACCACGATCACCGCCCTGGCTGCGCGGCTGTATGACCCGAACGACGGTGTCGTGCGCATCGGCGGCCACGACGTGAAGGACGTCACGCTGGAGTCGCTGCACGACGTCGTCGGCGTGGTCACGCAGGACGCGCACCTGTTCCACGACACCATCCGGGCCAACCTCACCTACGCACGGCCTGAGGCCACCGAGCTCGAGCTCATCGCAGCGTGCGAGGCCGCCCAGATCTGGGACCTGATCGCCAGCCTGCCCGACGGCCTGGACACCGTGGTGGGTGACCGCGGCTACCGGCTGTCCGGCGGGGAAAAGCAGCGGGTCGCGGTGGCCCGGCTCCTGCTCAAGGCCCCCTCCGTCGTCGTGCTCGACGAGGCGACCGCTCACCTGGACTCCGAATCCGAGGCCGCGGTCCAGCGCGCGCTGAAGGCGGCCCTGGCCGGCCGGACCTCGCTGGTGATCGCGCACCGTCTCTCCACGATCAGGGAGGCCGACCAGATCCTGGTCGTCGAGGCCGGCCGGATCCTCGAGCGCGGCACGCACGCGGAGCTTCTGGCCGCCGGCGGCCTGTACGCCGACCTCTACCACACCCAGTTCGCCGGCCAGGCCGCCTAGGCCGGGTCGCAGGGCGCTACAGGGGCTTCAGGGTAGGTAGCCTGCCGCCTGCAGGGCGAAAAGCTCGGCGTAAACGCCTCCCTGGCCGACCAGGGTCGGGTGATCGCCTGCCTCCGCCACCCGCCCGCCTTCCATCACGATGATCTGGTCGGCCATGTGGACGGTGCCGAACCGGTGCGAGACGAGCACAGTGATCGCGCCGGTCGCCGCCCGGGCGGCGGCGCGGTAGCTGGCGAACAACGCGGCCTCGCTCGGAGCGTCCAGGCTGGCGGTCGGCTCGTCCAAGACGATGAGCAGCGGGCGGTCCCGCATCAGCCCGCGCGCCAGGGCCAGCCGCTGCCACTGTCCCCCGGACAGCGCCCGGCCGCCGATATACGGGCCGAGCAGGGTATCGAGTCCGTCGGGCAGGTCGCCGCCCGCCAGGCCGGAAAGGTCGCTCGCGCCGGCCCGGCGGATCGCGCTGAGTATGGCGTCGCGGTCGTCGATGCGCGGCAGGTCGCCAGCGCCCACACCATCGCCGAGCGACATGGAGAACCGGACGAAATCCTGGAACGCGCCGGTGGTCAGGGCGCGCCACTGCTGCGGGCCGATATCGGCCAGGGCTTGCCCGTCGACCGTGATGCGTCCCGCCGTGGGGCGGTACATGCCGGTCAGCAACTTGATCAACGTTGACTTGCCGGCGCCGTTCTCGCCCACGACGGCCACGGTGGTACCGGCCCGCAGCGTCAGGCAGATGTCCTGGAGGACCGGGGTCTCCTGACCCGGATAGGTGAAGCTGACGTGGTCGAGACTGATGCCCTCGGCCAGGCCGGACGACGGGTCTGGCCCGGGCTGGTCCATGTGCCCGGCTGCCGGGGTTGCCTGGTCGGCCACGTAGTCCTCAAGCCAGAGCAGCCGGTCCGCCGTGGTGGCCGCGGTGGCGAACGAGCCCGCGCTGGTGCTGGCCCCGGTGACCTGCCGCTGGGCGCGGCGCAGCAGGCTGACCACCTCGACCACGGCGCCGGGGGAGGCATTGCCGTGCGCGGCGCGCAGGACCAGGGCGACGATCGCGCCGCCGAACCCGGCCGCGTACAAGATCCACCCCGCCGCCTCGGTCAGGGCGCCGACCCGGGCGGCGCGCAACGCCCGCCGGTTCACCTCCTCACCCAGCCGGGCGTGCCGGGCGAGCAGCCCGTCCGTCACCCCGAAGGTGCGCAGCTCCCTGGCCGGGCCGGCGGTGGATGCCAGCGAGAACAGGTCGCTGAGCAGGCGCCGGGAATCGGCCAGCTCGTCGTCCGAGTGCTTCTGCACGCGGGCTGCCAGCCGGTCGGCTACGGCGGGCGCGACGGCGAGTAGCGGCACCACGATCAACGGCGGCCAGACCAGGGCGAGCAGGACCGCCGCCCCCGCGAACTGAATCCCGGAGCGGATCATCCCCAGCGACTGCGCAGGCGCGGCTGCCAGGGTCCTGCGGCGTTCGCGCAGCGAGTCGATCTCGGCCAGGTAGTCAGGTCGCTCGAAGTGCTCGAGGAAGGGCGCATCGCAGGTCAGGGCGCCGATGTGCAGGCCGAGGCGCAGGTTGGCCAGGTCGGTCAGCTTGGAGTTGAGAGCGCCGCCGATCAGCTGCAGCGCCCACCCGCCGGGGAAGGCGACGGCCACGATGATCAGTCCCGTCACGATACGCCCCGGCTGATGCGCGATCGCGCCATCCACGATGGCCCGGAAACCGAGCGGGTAGGCCAGCATCAGCAGCGAGGAGCCGAGCGCGGCCAGAACGCACTGCGTGGCCAGCAGGGGGGCCGCTCGCCACGCTGTGCCGAACAAGATGTCCAGCCGCCGCAGCCGACGCATCAGCCCGCCCGTCCCTCGGCGAAGCGGGCGGCCTGCAACGCGAACATCGCGGCGTAGCTGCCGCCGGCGGCGACCAGCTCGTCGTGGCGGCCGAGCTCGGTGATCCGCCCCGCCTCGAGCACGGCGATGCGCTCGGCGCGACGGACGGTAGCGAACCGGTGCGAGATGACCATCGTCGTCAGGCCCGAGGTGAGCTCGAGGAACCTGTCGTAGAAGGCCGCCTCGGCCCGGATGTCCAGCTGAGCCGTCGGCTCGTCGAGGACAAGGACCCGGGCACCCCGCGCGGCCGCGTACAGGGCCCGGGCCAGAGCGATCCGCTGCCACTGGCCGCCGGACAGATCGGTACCGCCGCGGTAGCCGGGGGCGCAGATCGTGTCCCACCCGTGCGGCAGGGCGACGATAAAGTCCAGCGCTCCGGCCCGGGCCGCGGCCTGTTCCAGTGCGGCCTCGTCGAAGTCGTCGGCCAGGCCGTCCGCGGTGAGGTCACCGAAGGCGATGTTCTCCCGCGCGCTCAGCGGATAGCGGCCGAAGTCCTGGTTGACCACGGCCAGCTGGCGCTGCCACGAACGGGGGTCAAGGTCCCGCAGGTCGGTCCCGTCCACGGTGATCCGGCCGCCCGTCGGCTCGCGCAGCCCGGCCAGCAGGGTGACCAGCGTGGTCTTACCCGCGCCGTTGGCGCCGACCAGGGCCAGCGAACCGCCGGCCGCGAGCTCAAGATCCAGGCCCTGGTAAACGGGCTGCCCGCCGCCGGGATAGCGGTAGCCGACCGACTCCAGGCGGATGGCTCGGGCGGGCATGCCCGCCGCGCTGGCCCGGCCGGTTTCCGCCGGGCCAGCGCGCAGCCGGGCCAGCAGCTCATCGAGGTCAGGCACGGATGCGAGCATGCTCTCCAGCGTGACGTCAGCGGCGGTGACCCCGCCCACGGCCATGGCGGAGGGGAGCATCGGCAGCATGACCGCGACCGTGCCCAGGCCGATGTCGTGATGCCAGGCCGCCAGGGCCAGGAGGCCCGCCCCGGCGGCGTACATCGCGGCGACGGCGACGCCGAAGATCAGGGCCCGGTTCCTGAACCGGCGCATCTGCCGCCAGGAAGGCTCCATGCCCGCCAGCCACTTGTCGCGGTGCCGTCCGAGTATCCAGTGGCCGAGCCCGAAGACCCTGATTTCCTTGGCGAACCCGGGCCGGTAGGAGCAGCCCAGGTAGTACCAGCTGTGCCTCAGTTCCGGTGTCGCCCGCCGGACCAGCGTGGCCCGCTCGGCCAGCAGCCGGCGCAGCGGCGGCCGCATCAGTGACCAGCCGGCGAGGAAGAGCAGCCCGATGTACCAGCGGAACGAGGCGAGTACGGCACAGGCGATGAACCCGCTGAGCCGGTCGCCGAAGGCGCTGGCCAGGGCCATCGGGGCATCCGCGGGACGAGAGGTGGACAGTTCACCGCTCGCGGACGCCAGCTGGTCGAGGACCGCTGAGTCCTCGAGGTGCTCCACGCCGGCCGGTGCGCAGACCGCCTGGGCCAGACGGCGCTGCATCCCGGTCGCCATCACCGCCGAGGCGTACGCGGACAGCAGGTCCTCGGCGGGGCTGCGCAGCAGCGACAGCGCATACGCGGTCGTGCCGATGATGAGGCCGGCCAGCAGGCTCCGTCCGTCCGCCGAGCCGAGGCCGTGCGTCACCGCCGCCGGGATCCGGCCGACCGCGCGGCCCAGGGCCACCAGGGCCACGATGGGCAGGAACCCGTCCGCCATGACGAACAGGCCCATCAGGACGGTCAGCGGCGGGCTCGTCTCCCACAGCAGCCGGAGCACCCGCAGCCGCGGCGAGCCGGCCAGCCGCCGTGACCAGGTCCGCGGCGCAAGGCCACTCGAGCGGGCGGTCCGGGCGGCGCGGGACATGAAGGCCACGCCTCGTGATGCCGCGCCCCGCCACATGACCGGCTCCTAAAACTGATGTGAATCAGTATTGATACTAAGATCTTGTCCATGCAGACTAACCAGAAAGACGGCCGAGGGTGAAGTGAATTTTCCCCCGGCTCAGCCGGATCCCAGCCCTAGATCACCCCGACGGGCACCTCGCCAGCGCCGTGCCGTCGCCACCCGGCGGCGTCTGTACGAGGCGGCCATGGCCGAGTACGCCAAGGTGGGGCTCGAGGGCGCCCGGGTCGAGGACATCGTGGCCGCCGCGGGGGTGAGCTGGGGCACGTTCTTCCATTACTTCCCGGCCAAGGAGGACGTGCTCCTGGACGCCGCGGCCGAGGTCTGCCGGGCCTACGGCGAGGCGATTCAGGCCGGGCTTGAGGCCGGCCAGGACACCGAATCGGTTCTGGGGGCGGCGTTCGGCGCGATGGCCCAGGCCGCAGCCGAGGTCGCCTCGAGCAACGCCTTGCGCGGCAAGCTGCTGCTCTACGTGCTCGGTCACCCGGGACGCCTGACCGAGTTCCTCGGCGAGGACGTCGCCCCTCCGGTGGCCGCCACCACCGCGGTGATCGCGCAGGGCCAGCTGCGCGGAGAGATCCGGGCCGATGAGCCGGCCGAATCGCTGGCGGTCATCTTGCTGTACGCGGTCCTGTTCGCAGGCCGTCGCGGCGCGACGATCGGCAGACCCCCCGGCTCGGCCCCGCTAGGCCACCTGGCTCTGCGCATCATCCTGCGAGGTATGCACCCCTAGCCCCGCCCGCCCCCGCCCGCCCGGGGGCGTTAGGAGAGGGCGTAGCCGAGGCGGCGGAGTTCTTCGCCGCCGATCTTTTCTATCTCCGCGATGTGCTCGGTGCTCAGCAGGCTCTCGTACGCCGGGGTGCGGCGGGAGCGCCCGCGGCCTCGGCCGCCCCCCATGGCGGTGCGGGCCTGGTTGCGGATCTCGGCGGCCTGCACCGTTGTACCCGCGAAGCTGGACAGGTCGGCCAGGGCTACCTCTGGCTTGACCATCAGGTGCTCGAAGCGGATCGTCTTCAGCTGCCCGGCGGGCAAGCTGTGGTGCAGCTGCGCGGCCAGGCGCACCGACCAGCGCCAGCGCAGCATGCACCGGCCGGCCGGCGACAGCCGGGGCCAGAGTTCCCGGTCCTCCTCGCTGTCGATGCCGAAGAACGGGTTGGGGAACTCGGTGTCCGTGTTCACGAAGCTCGGCCGGAACCAGGACATCACGACCGGGTCGCCGAGCATGCTGGCCACCACGTCCCGGCCGTCCCTGACCACCTGGACGATCCGCGCGTCGGGAAACGCGTAGGTGAGCGCCTCCGCGCAGTAGATAAGGTCAGGGCTAGCGTCCCCGTAGGTTTCCAGTCCCCTGAGCTCAACGCACGGACCGACGGCGTCGGCCGCGAGCCCGGCGGCGGCCCGGCATTCACGCGTGCAGTCAAGGCAGCTGTGCGAGGTGACCTGCCAGCCCTGCGCGAAGGCATCACGGATCACGGTGGCGGCGGCTTGGGTCCTGCCCTGGTACATGGACGGGCGCCGGGCGAACGCATACACCACGCGGAGCACGCTGGGCTGGCCGATGGTGACGTGAAAGCCCGCCGACGCCTTCAGGGCGCGGCCGATCAGGCCTGCTCCCGAGTGCGGCGCGCCGATCACGAAGACCGGCCGGTGCACGCTGCGGGAGTTGACGATGAGAATGTGACGAGCTGAGGGCATAGTCGCCTGACAGTCTGGGCTGCTTATCGCCTGCCGGTGTCTGGTCCGTTCTTAGCCTGGCACGCTCCGGCGCGTATCCCCGGCCACTCCCCGCCGGTGTTCCTCGGCGTGACCGGCCAGGTTCAGGGCCGTCTGCACCAGGGGGACATGGCTGAAGGCCTGCGGCATGTTGCCGACCAGGCGGCCGTAACGCGGATCATACTCTTCACTGAGCAAGCCTACGTCGTTACGCAGGGCAAGCAGCCGTTCGAACAGCTCGACCGCCTCGTCACGCCGGCCGCTCAGCTCCAGCGCGTTCGCCATCCAGAAGCTGCAGGCAAGGAAGGCACCCTCTGACCCCGCCAGGCCGTCCACCTCAGATGTGCCGCCGGGCGGCAGCTCATACCGGCGCAGGAAGCCGTCCTGCATCAGGTCCCGCTGCAGCACCTTCATCGTGGACACGATCCTGGGGTCGTCGGCATCCAGGAAGCCCACGTCGGAGATGAGCAAGACGGACGCGTCGAGCTCGGTCGCGCCGTAGTACTGGGTGAAAGCGCCGCGCTCAGAGTTGTAGCCCTTGTCGCACACCTCGCGCTTGATCGTGTCGCGCGTGACCCGCCAGCGGGCCGCCAGGTCCGGCTCGCCCGCCTGCTGGGCGTAGCTGGAGGCACGGTCAAACGCCACCCAGGCCATCACCTTGGAGTGCACGAAGTGGCGTCGCGGTCCGCGCACTTCCCACAGCCCCTCGTCCGGCTCCCGCCAGTGCCCTTCCAGGAACTCAAGCAGCGAACGCTGCAGCGACCAGGTGTGCTGGTCGTCGTGCAGCCCGGATCTGCAGCAGAGCTCGAGGGCGTCGATGACCTCGCCGTACACGTCGAGCTGAAGCTGGCCCGCGGCGGCGTTGCCGATCCGGACCGGCGCCGACCCCTCGTAGCCCGGCAGCCAGCCCGCCTCCCACTCGGCCAGCCGGCGCTCGCCCGCCACGCCGTACATGATCTGGATGTCCTGCGGGTGCCCGGCGATGGCGCGGCCCAGCCAGAGCCGCCACGCCTTCGCCTCGTCGGTGTAGCCGGTACGCAGCAGCGCCTCCAGGGTGATGGTGGCGTCCCGCAGCCAGCAGTACCGGTAATCCCAGTTCCGGACGCCGCCGATGTCCTCGGGCAGCGAGGTGGTAGCGGCCGCGACGATGCCGCCGGTGGGCTGGTAGGTGAGGGCCTTCAAGGTGATCAGCGACCGGACCACGGCATCGCGGTAGGTGCCGTCATAGGTGCAGCGCGATACCCAGCTGGCCCAGAATTTCCTGGTCTGCTCGAGGGACGCCAGCGCGTCCAGCCGAGCGGGCTCGCCCTGATGGGAGGGCACGTAGGTGAGCACGAAGGGGACGCTGTCGCCGGCGCAGACGCGGAACGTCGCGGTATGGGCCAGGTTGCGGCCGGCCAGCTTGACCGGCGTGCGCAGCCAGATCGAGTCCGGTCCCGCGGTCGACGTGATGCCGTCCGCGGTCTTGACCGTCCACGGCACGATGGATCCGTAGCCGAAGCGGATCCGCAGCGAGACCTCCAGGTCGACGGTCCCGCTGACCCCGGCCACGATACGGACCAGGACCGGCGGGTCATCGCCGTTCCGCGGCGGCATGAAGTCGGTGACGAGGACCACGCCGTCCGGGGTTTCCCACCGGGTTTCCAGGATCAGCGTGTCACCCGCGTAGCGCCGGGACGCCACCGTCGTTTCCGGCGCGGCCGCGGGCGCGATCTGCCAGCGGCCGTGGTCCGGAGTGCCGAGCATGGCCGCGAAGCACGCCTCGGAGTCGAAGCGCGGCAGGCACAGCCAGTCCACCGAACCATCCGTACCGATGAGGGCGACCGATTGCATATCACCGACGATGGCGTAATCTTCGATCCGGCCGGCCACGTGTCCTCCAGGTTGGATATCCCCTGCCCGATACCGTACTAGGCCCCAGCTGCCCTTAGGCTTGCAACATGCGGGTACTACCCGGCGTAGTGGGTCCAGGTGCTGGCACGCGGACCCGTCGCCTGACGGCGGTTACGGGGTCGGTGGCGGCGGTCGCCGCGCTGGCCGTGCTATCGGGCTGCGCGCAGTTCGACGCCGCCCTCGGACAGCGCGAGGCCGTCGTCTCCTTCCGGGACGGCACGCCCGTCTCCCAGAAGCTGATAGTCCGCACGACCTGCGCCAAAGTACCAGCCGTCACCGCGCAGCCGCTCCCGCCGGACCTTACCTCCCCCTACGCGCTGCAGCAGCTGACCTACCGGGTCGACAAGGCGAGCGATGCGGACGTGGCGGAGCTGGAGAAGTGCCTGGGCAAGTTCCCCGCGGTGACGGGCATCAACCTCCAGGATTCAAGCGACGAAGGCAATTGAGGCCCGTCACCGTCACGGCCTGACCGGCCGGCCGATTTACCCAAAACGCCCCTTTTCTCGTCTGCTTGGGGCTGATTTCACCGGACCGTTGTCAGTGAGATCTGATCCGATTCCCTACATTGCCTACTTCATGTATAGTGAATTAGCTATTCCCATATAAACGATCGAATTAGATAATAGGGGTTACTGGATGCGACGTGTCACGGCCGCCGCGATGATCGGCGCTGCCCTTCTGCTGGCGGGCTGCTCTTCCTCGTCGGCGAGTTCGGCGGGTTCGGGTTCAAGTTCGACGTCAGGCGGATCGGGGGGCGGCGCGCCGGTCACGGTGTCGCTTGGCTTCCTGACCAACATCACCCACGCGTCAGCCCTGGTCGGGCTGAAGGAGGGGTATTTCAGCAAGGCCCTCGGCTCGGCGGGAACCTTGAAGGCGACCAGCTTCAGCACCGGGACCGAGGAGACCACGGCGCTGCTGGCCGGCCAGCTCGACGCCGCCTACGTCGGCCCGAACCCGGCCATCAACGCCTGGCAGAAGTCCAGCGGCAGCCTCATCAAGATCATCTCGGGCGCCGCGACCGGCGGTGCCTCGGTCGTGGTCAAGAAGGGCATCACATCGGCGGCTCAGCTCAAGGGCAAGTCGCTGGCCACTCCGTCGCTTGGTAACACCCAGGACGTCGCGCTGCGTTACTGGCTGAAGCAGAACAGCGTGACGACCACCATCACCGGTGGCGGCGATGCCTTCGTCAAGCCGACGACGCCCAACTCCGCGGCGGTCCTTGACTTCAAGTCCGGTCAGATCGCCGGCGGCTCAGAACCCGCGCCCTATGACATCGAGATGGTCCAGGACGGTGGCACCGTGCTGCTCAGCGAGCCGGGCGTCACCACCTTGCTCGTCGTCACGCAGAGCTTCCTCTCCGCTCACCCCGCGATCGTCGCGGACCTGGTCAAGGCCCAGATCGAGGCGAACGACTTCATCAAGTCCAGCCCGGGCGCCGCCGAGACGGCCGCCAACGCGGAGCTGGCCTCCTACACCGGCAAGCCGCTCAAGGCGAGCATCGTCGCGGCCGCGTTCAAGGAGATCACCTTTACCGATGACCCGGACGCGTCGTCGCTGACGACCGACGCGTCGCAGGCCGTATCCCTGGGTTTGCTCAAGCCCGTCAACCTCAGCGGCATCTTCGATCTCAGTCCGCTCAACACCGCGCTGGCCGCGGCCGGCGAATCTCAGGTGAGTTCCTAAGCATGGTGAGGCAGGTGAGTTCCTTGACGGTAACCGATCGCCGGAATCCGGCCACTGCGACGTCGGCCACGGCCCCGGCGGGAGCCGGGGCAGTCCGGCTGACGGACGTCTCCAAGGTGTTCGGGCGCGGCAGCTCGGCCGTCCGCGCGCTCGACCACGTGTCGCTCGAGGTGGCGCCGGGCGAATTCACCTGCCTCATCGGCGCCTCGGGCTGCGGTAAGTCCACGTTGCTTTCCCTGGTCGCCGGGCTGGAACAGGCCACGTCCGGGGAGGTGTCGACCCCGGCCAGCCGGGTGGCGTTCATGTTCCAGGAACCCGCGCTGTTCCCCTGGCTCACGGCCGCGGGCAATGTGGAGCTGGCCCTGCGGGCCCGCGGCGTGGCCAAGGCCGAGCGCCGTCAGCGGACCGTGGAGCTGCTTGAGACGGTGCACCTGGGCGGGTTCGGGGCCAAGCGGCCGCATGAGCTCTCCGGGGGCATGCGGCAGCGGGTGGCGCTGGCCCGCTCGCTGGCGCAGGACGCCGACGTGCTGCTGATGGACGAGCCGTTCGGCGCGCTGGACGCGATGACCAGGGACGTGCTGCACGACGAGCTCGACCGGATCTGCGCCGACCGGCAGCTGACCGTCCTGTTCGTGACCCACAACGTCCGAGAGGCGGTCCGGCTCGGCGACCGGGTGATCGTGCTGAGCAGCCGCCCCGGCCGGGTCATCGACGAGTTCGCGGTGCCCATCGAGCGCCCGCGCCGGATCGACTCGGCACCGGTCGCGGAGCTGGCCGCGCGGATCACCGACCGACTGCGTGAGGAGATGAGCCGCGATGACCGGTGACAGCAGGGTATCGCTCCCGAAGTACGCGGAGAAGCTGGCCTGGCTCGAGTCCCTCGAGGTTGAGTCGCCGGACGATCAGCGTGGCCGCCGGCTGGCCACGCGCTTCTGGGCCGGCCTATGGCCGGTGGCGCTGGCCATCGTCATCGTGCTCGCGATATGGCAGGTGGTCCACCTCAGCGGCTGGAAGAAGGAAATCTTCCCCGGCCCGGGAGGGACGCTGGCCAACCTCGGGGACCAGCTGAAGACCGGCCTGCTGTGGCACGCCATCGGCACGACGGCCGAACGCGCCGTCATCGGGTTCGGCCTCGCCGTGGTGATCGGCGGGGTCATCGGGGCCCTGGTGTCCAGGATCCGGCCGCTGCGGGCGGCGGTCGGCTCGCTGATCACCGGGCTGCAGACGATGCCCTCGATCGCCTGGTTCCCTTTCGCCATCATCTTGTTCGGCATCAACACCAGCGCGATCTTGTTCGTCATCGTCCTCGGGGCCGCCCCGTCGATCGCCAATGGCCTGATCGCCGGCGTGGACTACACTCCGCCGTTGCTGCTCAAGGCGGGTGCGATGATGGGCCTGCGCCGGATGTCGCTGTACCGGCACCTGATCCTGCCTGCCTCGCTGCCCGCGCTGGTGGCCGGGCTCAGGCAGGGCTGGTCGTTCTGCTGGCGCAGCCTGATGGCAGGGGAGCTGCTGGTGATCATCGCGAACCAGCCCTCGCTGGGCGTGCTGCTTTCCACCGACCAGGATCAGGCCGACATGCAGAGCGCCACCGCTATCATGATCGTGATCCTGGTCCTTGGCATCGTCGTGCACTCGCTGTTCAGCGCGGCCGACCGCGGCATCCGCCGCCGCTGGGGTCTCATCGGCAACACCTGACCGGCCCTGTCAGTGCCAGGAAAAGGCCAGGTCGTTCAGCATAGATTTAAGAGCCTGGGCGGCCCGGGAGAAACCTTCCTGGCCGCTGAAACCGCCGAAACGGCCGGCCCGCGCCAGGTGCGGCTCGAGCGATACGAAGCCCTCGAAGCCCGAGTCTCGCAGCGCGGCCAGCGTCGCCCGGATCTGCCCGTCGCCCTGGCCTGCGGGCACGACCTCGCCCGTGGCCGCCACCGCGTCCTTGACCTGGAGGTAGACCAGATACGGCCGGAGCAGGGGGTACGCCTGGGAGAAGGGCCTGACGCCGCACTGGACGAAGTTCGCCGCGTCGAACGTCGCCCGCAGGGCGGGGGAGTCCACCGCGGTGATCAGGTCATGGCACCGCTCAGCGGTGTCGCCGTAGATCTCCTTCTCGTTCTCGTGGGCGAGCACCAGGCCGCGTTCGGCCGCGATCGCGGCCAGGGCCGCCATCCGGTCGATGACCTGCTGCCGGTGCCGCCCGGGCGGTTGGCCAGGCGGGATGAAGAAGGAAAAGACGCGCACGATCGGGGTGCCGAGCTCGGCGGCTATGTCGGCGATGCGGCGCAGGCGGTCAAGCTCGGGGCCGAGCGGGGCCTGGACTGCGATCTTGCCGATGGGTGACCCGATCGCGGAGACCCTGACCCCGGCATGGCCCAGCGCGCGGCGGAAGGCGCTCACCTGCCCGGCGGTGAAGTCGGCGACGTTCACCGACCAGGCGCTGCGCAGCTCGAGGTAGCTGATCGACTCGGCGGCCAGCGTCGCGAGCTGCTTTTCCGGGTCAGCGGAGATCTCGTCGGCGAACCCGGACAGGACGACGCTCACGAACCGAGGGTAACCGTGCGGCCCGAGCGGGAGGACTCATAGACGGCACAGGCGATCTCGAGCGCGTCCCGGCCGGCCTGGCCGCCGACCGCGGGTTCACGCCCTTCGCCGACGGC
>JBEKKH010000052.1:0-20934 GCA_050010815.1 Streptosporangiaceae bacterium
CTTGGTGGCAACCCGGGCCGTGAGCTCGCGGGCTCAAATGCGCCAGAAGTCGAAGCGGTCGCGGCCGGCCCGGAAGCCCGCTGCCTCGACCACGTCCACCGCCAGCTTGAACTTATCGCCGACCCGCCACGGCTGGTGCGCGTCACTGCCGAACGAGACCGCCCGCCCGCCCTCCTCACGCCACCAGCGCACGAGGCCGGCTGAAATCAGCGGGCTCTTGGTGTTCACCTCTAGGACCCGGTCGCTGGCGGCTAGCGCGCGCAGGACGGCCCGGTACTCGGCCTCGAACCGCTGCTCGTCGTAGGGACCCGCCGACCACGGCCACATCCGCCGGGGAAAGTCCAGGTGCGCCAGCACCTGGAACAAGTCACTGCCTTCGATCAGGGCCAGCATCTCACCGAAATAACGGCGCATTACCTCGTCAGCGGGCATCTGCCGGAATAGCTCGTCGGCGGCCGTCAGCCGTCCCTCGTACGGGATCGCGTGCAGCGAGCCGAGCACCCGGTCGAACTGCGCGGCGGCCACCAGGGCACCCGCGCTGGCGGCCCACAGGTGCGCTTCGCCGATCTCGACCCCGGAGAGTATCCGCAGGTCCGGGTAGCGCTGACGGCAATCCTCGAGGGAGGCTAGGTAACCAGGGACATCAAGCAGGTGCATCCGCTCGTACCGGTGCGGATCGAGGTGCTCGGCACCGATCTGGTCACCGTCGATCCAGTCGGTGAAGTCCAGATGATCGGTGAAGGCCACGGCGGGCACGCCGACCGTGAGGGCCTGTTCGCAGCTGCGCTCCATGGACGCATCGCCGGGCGTGTCCCACGACCACTGGGTATGGACATGGTTATCGGGCGGCAGCACGCTGCCAATTGTGTCATGCGTCCAGGTCAAGGTCTTCACGTCCGGTTCTGAGCTGGGAGAATCAGCGTTGGCCGACGCGCCGCCCACAGCCCATGCGGTACGGCCCTTGCTGCCGGGCCCGTCTCCCGCAATGGCAGGACGTGCCTCCGCCCCGCTCTGTTCCCGCCCTCCGCCCAGTCCCGGCCCCCGGCCGTCGTGTTTCCGTAGTGGATCCGGGCTTGGCGGTGGATCGGGTGTACGGGAGACCACCGCACCCGCACAATGCCCGCGGTCGGGCATCGCACTGCAGGCTGGCGGCCCCGTCAACCCCGCCCGCACCTGTTAGCTCATGAATTTCAGATGACTGCCATCTACCGGGGGGTATTCGCCTGGCGGGGAGGATTTGGGTCGACAGGTGGTTTGACCGAATCACTCGCCCGACCGGCCCGGCTCACGCATCGCGGACGCGCAGCAGCAGGCCGCCGGCCAGCATCGCTCCCGCGGCCCAGGCGGCGAGCACGCCGAGGCCCGCCCACGGGCTGATCGGCATACCGCGCAGGCCGGTTGTCACCTGGATGGCCAGTCCGGCGGACATGGGTGCGATCTGCTCCAGGTGGCGCTGCCAGTGGGGGTTCGCGACGGCGGCTGCCGCGACCGGGAACAGGTACAGCAGGCCGAGGACGATCCCGATGGCCACGGCGGAATCCCGGATCGCGGTGGCTACGCCGAGCCCGAGCAGGCCAACCAGGATGAGGTACAGGACTGACCCGGCGGCAGCGCGCAGGTACGACCCGTCGGCCAGGGACAGCAGCGGGTAGCCGTGCGCGGGGATGAAGCCGTGGCCGGGCAGGATGAGGCGCCCGGCCAGCAGCGACCCGAGGACCGCGAGCGTGCCCGCCACCGTCACCAGGCCGGTCAGGATGGCGGCCTTGGCGGCCAGCATGGTGGTCCGCCGCGGTATCGCGGTCAGGGTGAGCAGGATCATGCCTGTGCCGTACTCGCCGCTGATCGCCAGCACGGCCAGGATGGCGACGACCGCCTGGCCGAGGTCGATGCCGGAGAGGCTGACCCTGGCCGGATCCTGGCCGCAGCCCGCGGCCGGGCACCGGGTCGCCGTGGCCACCGCGCTGCCGACCGCGATGGTGGTGGCGATGATGGCGAGCAGGAGCCAGATCGTGCCGCCCGCGGTGCGCGCCTTCGTCCATTCCGCGTGCAGCGCGTGCCCCGCGTACTCCGGGTCTGCCCGCCGCGTGCCTCGCGCTGGTGCGCGCCTCATGCGTCCCTGCGGCGCAGCAGGAAGACGGCCAGGCTCAGGGCGAGCGCGGCCCAGGCGCACAGCACGGCCAGGCCCGCCCAGGGCGGCAGCGGATAGTAGCCGGAGGCGGCGGTGTAGGTGTTGGTGACCTGCGGATACTGGACGAGGGTCTGCTGGATGGCGAACCCTGCGGCCGGGGTGAGCCGCAGCAGCCAGTCGGCGGGGCCGGCCGGCAGTATGGGCGCGGCCACGGTGAGCAGGTACGGCAAGACGATCACCACGACGACCATCGCGACCGCCCCGCTGCCGCGCCGCAGTATCGTCCCGATGGCGACCGCGAGGACGGCGGCGACCGCGAGGACGGCCGCCGTGCCGACGATCACCCGCACCTGGGTCAGCAAGCTCGCCGGGTACACGTAGGCGCCGTGGCCGCGCAGGACCCGCTGGCCGAGCACCACGGCGATGGCGGCGCTGACCAGCCCGGCCGCGAACGTGACGGTGCCGATGATGACGGCCTTGGCGGCCAGCACGCGGCCGCGCCGGGGAGCCGCGGTGAGCGTGACGAGGATCAGGCGCCGCCGGTACTCGGCGGTCATGAACATCGCCGCCACGACCACCAGGACGATGAGGCCGGCGAATGTGCCCACGAGAGTCTGCGCGATCGTGACGCCGCCGCCCCCTCCCCCGGCCACCACGGGGGCGATGTCACCGGCGCCGGTGATCGTGAACGTGTCCGCGGCCTGGCTGGAGCCCGCGGTACCGCCCGGCGAGCCGCCGCCTCCTCCAACGTTGTCGCCGGCCCACGCGCCGCTGGGCCAGCTCAGGCCGACGTGGTCGAAGACGCCGGTGGCTACGCTGGGGCCGCCGCTGACGCTCGCCTCGCCGAGCGAGGTTTGCAGGTACCCAGGCGAGGTGGTGAACAGGCCGACCTGGGCGACCTGCGGCAGGCCGGCCAGGGTGGCGGTGCCGACCTGGGCCCAGTGGGTGCCGTCGGCGGAATCGTAGCCGGTGATGGTGTCGCCGGAGCGGGTCAGCCGCAGCCAGCGCGGGGAGGTCGCGGAGACGGCGCCGGGAAGACCGGGCATGTCCTGGGTGAAGTCGTCCTGCATCCGCACCCCGTGGCTGCCGGTGACCATCATCGCCGCGTACGCCGATCCCGGGCTGGTACTCGCCTTGATGATGATCCCGGCCTTGGCCCACGGGACGAGACCGGCCCGCATCGCCGCGCCCTGGGTAAGCACCGGGATCTCGCCGGTGAGGGAGGTCACCCGGACGGTGATGCTGCCGTTTCCGGAAAGCGGCTGGTGCACGAAGTAGAAGCTGTCCGACACCTCTTCCCCGCCCGGTCCCACCGGGGCGGTGCAGCTGGAGACGTTGCACGAACCCTGCTGGCCCGGCGCCAGGGCGAAGGCCGCGATGGCCAGGCCCCCGACGATCACGGCGATGATCCAGCCGCGTACCGTCCGGAACTTGGTCCACTCCGCGTGCAGCAGGTCCGCGAACCCGTAGGGCCCTTCCCGCAGGCGCGACTGGTAGGGAGTGACGGTCATCGCGCCGCCCGTTCGGACGGGGCGGCCCGGAACTCGACCGCGTCCCTGGTGAGCTCAAGGTACGCGTCCTCCAGCGTCGCCCGGTGCGCGGACACCTCCGAGAAGGGCACCGCATTGCGCGACAGCAGAGCCACCACTCGTTCGGCCTCCAGGCCAGCGATGATGAGCGGGCCGGGACCGGCCGCGGCGACCTGCGCCCCGGCGGCGCTGAGAACCTCCGTCGCCCGCCCGGGTGCCGTGGTGGCGACCGACACCCGGCCCCCGGACGCGGTCGCGATCAGCTCCGCCACGCTGGCGTCCGCGATCACCCGGCCGCGGCCGGCCACGACCAGATGATCGGCGGTGTCCTGCAACTCGCCCATCAGGTGGCTGGAGACCAGCACCGCCCGGCCCTGGGCGGCCAGCGACCGCAGGAACCCGCGCATCCATACGATCCCCTCGGGGTCCATACCGTTGAACGGCTCGTCAAGCATGAGCACCGGCGGGTCACCGAGCAGCGCCGCGGCGATACCCAGCCGCTGCCGCATGCCGAGGGAGTAGCCGCCCGCCTTCCGCCGGATGACGGTCTGCAGGCCGGACTGCGCGACGACCTCGTCCACCCGGCTGGCCGTCAGGCCCTGGGAGTGGGCCAGCCACAGCAGGTGGTTGCGGGCGGACCGGCTGGGCTGCAGCGCGGCGGCGTCCAGCAGCGCGCCGACACCAGTAAGCGGGCGGCGCAGGGACTGGTAGGGCCGGCCCCCGATCAGCGCGGTGCCCGCGTCGGGTGCGTCCAGGCCGAGCACGACCCGCATCGTGGTGGATTTACCCGCGCCGTTCGGCCCGACGAACCCGGTGACCTGCCCGGGCAGGACAGTAAAGGACATGCCGTCCAGCGCCAGCGTCGGCCCGAACCGCTTGCGCAGCCCGCTCACTTCGATGGTTGCTTCCATGCCCGCAGTTGTAGTTCACGGCCGGTCACACGGCCGTCACAGGTACTGTGACCACGCTGTGACCGCGGGCCGGGCATCCTGGGGATCATGAGAGTGCTGGTGGCCGAGGACCAAGTCAAGCTCGCCGAGACCGTCGCCGTCGGCCTGCGCCGCGAGGGCATGGCCGTCGACATCGCCCTCGACGGGCAGCAGGCCCTCGACCGCGCGGTCGTGACTAGCTATGACGTGATCGTCCTCGACCGCGACCTGCCCGCGGTGCACGGCGACGAGGTGTGCCGTCAGCTGATCGCCAAGGGATGCGAAGGCCGGATCCTCATGCTGACCGCGGCGGCCACGATCGAGGACCGGGTCGACGGCCTTGGCCTCGGCGCTGATGACTACCTCTCCAAGCCGTTCGCGTTCGCCGAGCTAGTCGCCCGGATCCGGGCGCTGGCCCGGCGGTCCCGGCCGCCGCTGCCGCCGCTGCTCACGCGCGACGACCTACGGCTCGACCCAGCACACCGCGTCGCCACCAGGGGCGGACGGCGGCTCCCGCTGACCCCCAAAGAGTTCGCCGTGCTGCAGCTGCTGCTGGAAGCCCAGGGCACGGTGGTACCGGCCGAGCAGCTGCTGGAAAAGGTGTGGGATGAGATGACCGACCCGTTCACCACCACTGTCAAGGCCACCATCCACCGGCTGCGGGTAAAACTCGGCGATCCGCCGGTCATCTGCACCATCGCCCAGGCCGGCTACCGGATCTAAGGACCGCGATGCGCCCGCCCGCACCTCCCGCCCCGTCCCCGGCCCGACGCCACCGCCGCAGCGTGCGGTGGCGGCTAGCCGCCGTCTACGGCGCCCTGTCAATCCTCTCCGCCGCCGTCGTGGTCACCGGCATCTATTCGTGGGAGGCGTCCGCCGCTTCCGTCCAGCCCGCAACCCCCGCCCCGCCGGCCCCCAGCGGCCAGCAGTCCCCGCTGGCCCAGGCACAAGCCCGCATCGGCCAGCTCGAATACCAGGTGACAGCGCTCTCCGACCGGGCGCACTCCATCAACTCCCACGGGCTCCTGGCCGCGGTGGCGGTCGTGCTGGGCCTCACGGCGATAGCGTCGCTGATACTGGGCTGGCTGCTCGCCGGGCGCATCCTGCGGCCGCTGCGGAAGATCACCACCGCCACCCGGTCCATCTCCGAGGACGACCTGGGCCGGCGGCTCGCCATACCGGGTCCCGCCAACGAGCTCACCGACCTCGCCGACACCATCGACGCACTGCTCGCCCGGCTGCAGGCCGCCTTCGACGCTCAGCGGCAATTCGTCGCCAACGCCTCCCACGAGCTGCGCACCCCGCTCACCCTCGAACGCGCACTGCTCGAGGTAGCCCTCGCTGACCCCGCCGCCACCGCCGCCACCTTGCGCTCTACCTGCGAAGAAGTGCTCGTCACAGGCCAGGAGCAAGAACGGCTGATCGAAGCGCTGCTCACCCTGGCCCGCAGCCAGCGCGGCCTGGACCACCGGGAACCCTTCGACCTCGCCGAAATCACGACACGGGTGCTCAACGCGCGTTGCCCGCCGGCACAAGCCCTGGCACTAGGCGTCACGGCCGAACTCGGCTCCGCCCCGGCCACAGGCGATCCCAGCCTCGCCGAGCGGCTGATAGCCAACCTCACCGACAACGCGCTGAGCTACAACGTCCCCGGCGGACAGGTCGAGGTCACCACGGGAACAAGGAACGGGCACGCGTTCCTGCTCGTGGCCAACACCGGCCCCCCGGTACCCGCCGGGCAGATCCAGCGGTTGCTCCAGCCCTTCCAGCGTCTTAACCCGGACCGGGCGGATGAGCCGGGCCGATCCGGCCTCGGCTTGTCCATCGTGGCCGCCATCGCCAAAGCGCACGACGCAGCCCTCAGCGTCCACCCGGGGAATCACGGAGGACTCAGCATCGAAGTAACCTTCGCTGTCCCGGCTACCCGCCACGACAATCCCAGCCGGAACAGCCTCCACTCGCTCGTCCGCAGGAAAACCAGCCGGAACAGCCTCCACTCGCTCGTCCGCAGGAAAAGAGGTTAGAGCGCATGGATACCCCGGCTGCGAGCACGGCACGAGGCAGCCATGCCTACCCGCAGCTCCGGCCCCGGCACGGTGGCCAGGCACCTCCACGGGCCGACCCGAGGGCGATCACAAGCTCACCGTGGCCTCGATGGTCAGCCGCCGCGAGGACCGGATGATTTCACAGTTGGTATGTGGCACTGGGCGGCACCAGATCGGCATGGTGCCCGCGTGGTCGGTCGCTGCGGGTGCCGGATGGCGGGGTTCCCCGGCCTCACGCGCACCTGCTGGCGCATGACTCCCGGATACCGGGCCGGCCGGGGCTTTGCGGCCGGCACGATGGAGAGCTGGGCCGGGTGGGGCCGGCTCAGGGGTACATCGTGCCGGCCGGATCTGATGGCGGCAGACCCAGCCGAGACGTGAATACATCCGGTCCGGCCGTTGCGTGCGGCTGCCAGGTAACCAGCCGGGTGACCTCGGCCTGGCCGAGGTGATGACGTAGACCTCGCCCGAATCGGCCTCGGGTGCCTGCAGGCCGGACGATCCTAGGGTCGGCGGTTCCAACGCGGCGGGGACGTCCGCGGGTTCGGGCGGTTCGGTGTGCTCCTCGCCGTCGTTCCTGCGTTTCTTCGTCGCCTCGACGGTGACCTTGTCGGCCAGCTTCTGCCAGCGCTCTTCCCACTCGGCGACGTTTCCGCTGCAGGCGCGCACGTAGGCGACGGCCACTGGCAACGTAGGCAGCCGCAGTCCGCCCGCCGCCGCCGCCAGGGTCTTCATCTCGTAGTGCGAGTTCTCCGCCATCTCCGGGTAGTCGAGCCCGGCTTGGGCGCGGAGCGTACGCAGGTCCCGGGCGAAAGCTTCCAGCCCGTCAGGCGCGATGCTGGCCACCGGCTGCGAGCCGCCACTGGTCCGTTCGTCAGGAACCGATGCCTCCCGCTGCCTGATCAACGGCCCGGGCGGTTCCTGCCCAGCCTGAGCGCCACGTGGCGGATGGGTGCCCTGGGCCCCGGGAACGCCATGCGGTCCGCCGGTGCCCTGGGGCCCCGGACCTCCGTACGGACCAGGGACCCCCTGCGACCCAGGAACACCGTGCAGCCCAGAGGAACCCTGCGGTCCCGCCGTGCCGGGTCCGGGAACCCCGTGCGGTCCTGCCGGGCCGGGTCCAGGAACCCCATGCGGTCCAGGCGTGGCGTGCGGTCCAGGCGTGGCGTGCGGTCCAGGCGTGCCCTGCGGTCCAGGCGTGGCGTGCGGTCCAGGCGTGCCCTGCGGTCCGGGGGTTCCGTGCGGTCTGGGCGCCGCTTGCGGTCCGGGCGTGCCGTAAGGCCCCGGGGTGGGCTGCGGTCCGGGCGTGCCGGGTCCGGGCGTGCCGGGTGGGCCCGCACCGTACGGTCCGGGCGCACCGTATGCCCCTGAAGCCGCGTGTGGTCCAGGCGCTCCGTGCGGTCCGGGGGCCCCGTACCCAGGTGCCGCGTGCGGTCCAGGCGTACTGCCGTGGGGGCCTGGCGCACCGTGGGGGGACCCGGGAACTCCGTATGCACCCGGCGGGGCGCCATGGGAGCCTGGCGCGCCGTGCATGCCGGGAGTTCCGTAGCCACCCGGAGTTCCGCTGTGTGACCCAGGGGTTCCTTGTGGCCCGGCCGCGCCGCCGTGCGATCCGGGGACTCCCTGTGGCCCAGGGACCCCGTGGGTTCCGGGAGTGCCGTTCTGCGGTCCGTAGGCTCCTGGTCCAGGGGCTGCTGGGGCTCCGTAGCCTGGCGGGCCACCTGGTGGCCCGGAGGCTCCTTGTGGTCCGGGGGCGTGGCCGTGGGATGGAGGAACTCGGTGCGGCCCGGGGGCGCCCTGCGGTCCGGGAACTCCGTATGGTCCGGGATTGCCGTGGGCCCCGGATGCGCCGTAGGGCTCTGGATCCCCGTACACCCCAGGCACGCCTTGTGATCCAGCAGCACCGTGCGGTCCGAGAGTGCCATTCGACCCGGGCGGTGCGAGCCGATCGCGGCCGTCGGGGGTGTCGAAACGTGAGTCGGCCGGACCTGCGTGCTCACGCGCCGGAGCGAACCCGGGGGCCCTTGCGGGCCCGGGACCGTTCGGATATCCCTGGGGCCGCCCCGAGACCGAGTCGCCCGGCACTGGAGCACCAGGAGCCGAGGAGGTCCGCGACCGGGTACCACCGGGCGGGTCCTGGATCGTAGAAGTAGAGGCCGGATGCGGCGGGACCGGGTGCGGCGGGACCGGGTGCGAAGGGGCGGGGGCGGAAGCGGCCGGGTGCGCAGCGGCCGGGGTCTGGCTGTGCCTGCCCGGTGTCCCGCTCGACGGGCCGGAGGAGCTGGGAGCACGGTAGAGGCGGTCCGCGCTCGCCGGAATCCGCCGGCCGTTCGGCAGTCGGTACTGGCGTCCGGGTATGAAATCACCGTCGGCTATTCCACCGTTCGATCCATCCTCGGACCCGTCGGGGCGCAGGCCGCCGTTCGCCTGATTCCCCTGAGCTGGAGCGCCGTCCAGGCCCTCGTATACCGGGCTGGGGCGAGGCGCGTCGGGGATCAAGGTCGGGCTGAGATTAGGGATGAAATGACCGGGCGGCCGCAACGGCGGGTTTCCAGGATCGTGCCCTCGCGGCTGATGAAATGACATGTCGCCGGGACGTCGCCGCAACTGACCGTAATCGCCGTCGACTATCTCGACCGGTTCGCCCGCTGCTGCCGCTTCGTCGTCCTCATACGCGGAGAAAGATGCCGGATAGCCGTCGTCCGGCGGAACGGGGGCGTCGGGGTCGTAGGCATGGCGGCTACGCCTCCTGGGCAGGCCGTATGCGTCACGGCCGAGGCCCGTGTCGCCACGTTCCACCAGATACCTCCTGGACCCTGTGTGTCCAGCCGTGCTGCGGGACAGCTGCCCTTGTCTCATGAGTGTAGGTCGGTGGAAAACCCCCGGAAGACCAAGACGGTTAATTGTCACCAATTGCACACAATCGTGGGGTGTTAGACGTATAACGCCCAGTATCAACCCTGTCGCTGATTGAAGGCCACGCCGTGATGCGAACGTTCCCCGGCGGGGTTACAGTCGAACCAGGAAGCGTCCCGCGGAGCGGCCATGGTGTCTTGGATTGTCTGGCTGATCGTGGCAGGAGTACTCGGGGTCGCCGAGCTCCTCACCACGACACTGGCCCTTGGCCTTCTCGCGGTCGCTGCGGTAGTCGCAGCCGTGGTCGGGACCTTCCATCTCGATCTGGGGTGGCAGCTCGCTGCGTTCGTCGTCGCAGCCGGCGCCGGACTCGGCTTTGTCCGGCCGATCGCGATGCGGCACATCAAGCAGCCGCCCCTGCTGCGGACCGGAACCGCCGCGCTCGTCGGGCGTTCGGCGATCGTCCTCGAAGAAGTCACCGAGCACACCGGGCGGATTCGCATCGGCGGCGAGGAATGGTCCTCGCGCCCTTACGACGAGTCGCTGGTGATCCCGGTCGGCGCCAAGGTCGACGTTATGCAGATCGACGGCGCCACCGCCCTCGTTTACCCTCGGGAGTAGCCATGTTGCTGGCGGAACTCGTCATCGCGGTTGTGGTCGCGGTTGTGGTCATCATTACGGTCATGCGGTCGGTACGGATCGTGCCGCAGGCCCGCGCGCGCAACGTCGAGCGGCTCGGGCGCTATCGCAAGACACTGGAGCCTGGGCTGAATTTTGTTATCCCCATGATCGACCGGGTCAAGCCGATGATCGACCTCCGCGAGCAGGTGGTCTCGTTTAACGGTGCGCCGGTGATCACTGAGGACAACCTGGTCGTGCTCATCGACACGGTGCTGTTCTTCCAGGTGACCGACCCGCGGGCGGCGGACTACGAGATCGTCAACTACATCCAGGCGATCGAGCAGATCACCGCGACCATGCTGCGCAGCGTGATCGGTTCCATGGACCTCGAGCAGACGCTGACGTCACGCGACAAGATCAACGCCTTGCTGCGGGGCGTGCTCGATGACGCGTCGGGGAAGTGGGGTATCCGGGTCACCCGGGTGGAGCTCAAGGCCATCGACCCGCCGAAGTCGGTCAAGGACGCGATGGAGAAGCAGATGCGTGCCGAGCGGGAGAAGCGGGCTGCGGTCCTGACCGCTGAGGGCGTCAGGCAGTCGAAGATCCTGACCGCGGAAGGCGAGAAGCAAAGCGCCATCCTGACGGCCGAAGGACTCAGGCAGGCCAAGATCCTGACCGCGCAAGGTGAGGCGCAGGCCATCACCGAGGTCTTCCAGGCTGTGCACGACAACGACCCGGATCCCAAGCTGCTCGCCTATCAGTACCTGCAGACGTTGCCGCTGCTCGCGCAGGGCGCGGGCAATACGTTCTGGGTCATCCCCAGTGAGGTGACCTCAGCCCTCAGATCGGTCGCCAGCGCCTTCGGCGGCGGTGCGGACTCGGTGCCCGGCCCGGCCGCCGATCCGCCTCGTCCCCGGCCCAGGCCGTCCGCGGTGCCCACCAGCGCCCCCGTGATAGACGCTGCTCTGGCCAGCGACACCGCGGCAGAGATCACGGTCGGCACCAACGGAAGTGGCTCAGGTCCGGCTCCAAGTGCCGCCAGCCCAGCGGCTACCAGCACAGCCGACCCGAACGCCATCCCCGGCGTATCCAGCGCGGTGAGCGCCATGCTCGCGGACGCGATTCCCGGGGCTAACTTCGCCGACCCGCAGGGGTTCGTCGATCCCGATGCCCTGCCAGATTCCGAGACCGGCGTTCCGGCCGACACACGGGATCCCGACCCGCCCACGGTTAACGGCACCGAAGCGGGGGGCTAGGGGCGCAACGGCACCGAAGCCGGGGTTAAGGCGCAACGGCACCAAAGCCGGGCTTGGGCGAGTTCGCGCTACTTGAACAGCAGCACGAGGGCGCTGCCGATGAGCGCGGCGATGACGATGATGATCAGCAATTGCGTCGGGAAGACCCGGTCCTTATGGCGGGCCGCAGCCTCGTGAGCCGACGCCTGAGCGGCCGGGGAGCCGGCGGAGGCAGTGAAGCCGGCGGAGGCAGTGAAGCCGGCGGAGGCAGTGCCGACTGATCCGGCGGACGTCCGTGCCTGCGTGGCCGTAGCGGCCCCTGCGCCCACGTTAGGTGCGGACTCGGAGACCAACGGGGAGCGAGCGGCCGCCGGCGCGGATGGGGTCGGCCGCGGGGACGAGGGCGCTGGGGTCCAGGTGGGGGAAGACCAGGAAGTATCGGGATAAGCCTGTTCGTCGACCTGATGCGATGCGGCGGGTTGCCGCAGGTCAGCCCCCGGAGGGGACCAGAAATCCGTTCCCTCCGTCGGCTTGGCCGCCTCGTCCCAGCGCGGTGTCCATTCGGTCACGCCCGACTCGACATCGGGCTGCGCCGCCAGCGGCGGGTCAGCCGGCCCGGTGTCACCGGGCCGGGTGTCAGCGGACCCGGTGTCAGCGGGCCCGGTGTCGCCCGCTGAGAAGGCGGACTCCTCATCTGGCAACCAGCGGAATTGATCGATCTGTTCGACGCTTTCGGCTAGGTCGGGCTCGGCCGCGGAGTCGAACGGCTCGCGGCTCCAAGACGTTTCTGCGCGGTTCCCGCTGGCCATCGCGATGCTCTCGTCGCTGCTCGCGTCCCAGCTCGGTGTGGTGCTCCAGTCGCTGGCCACCGTGGACCGCGCACCCGCATCCTGGCTACCGTTCCTGCCGCCAGTTCCCGAGCCGCTCTGACCGGAGCGAGCGTGACCGCCACGCAGCGCCGCCTTGATCCGCTCCGGGTCGTAGACGTCGGGCGGGGCGATGCCGACCCCGGCGCGGGCGCCTGCCACCGCGGCCGGGCTGGCACCGGCGGGCCTGACCGGAAGATCGGGATCCTCAGGTATCTCGGAGGTCAGACGGCGCCACCGTTCCTCCCAGTCCGGCACGTCCCCGTCACACGCGCGAACGTACGCGGTGAGGATGGGAAGGCCCGGCAGGAGAGGCCCGTTCTCCGCTTCCTTCAAGACGTCACTCGGGTAGTGTGCCCGGGCGGCGAGCTCGTCGTATTCGATGGCGGCCATGTCGCGCAGCGCACGCAGGTCGGCCAGGAACCGTGCCTGATCGTCGCCCGGTCCGGCCGACCACATTCCCCGGATTTGCAACTGGGCACCCTTCCCGCTGGATACGCATGGGCATAGGCACCACCCGCGCCCGCACCCATCACCTGGGATTATGGGGAGGGTACCGCGCCCGAAGCCGCGATGCCGCCGATACCGCGCATTTCCTACCAAGTGTCTCTCGCCGGGCCCAGAACGGGGCCTAAATCGCGGATCCGGACGCGAGGTCGAGCCTGTTATTAAACCCCATCCCGGGCCTGCCGGCCACCCACCTGACGGAAGATGGCGTGCTCGGTAACTATCTGGCAAATGGGCAGGTTGCACCGGCTTCGCTGGATCTGACTCGGCCACCGTGACCCACCACACGCAGACCAGGACCGAACGCAGACCACGACCGCGCGACATACTTACGGGCGGATAGCCAGGCCGATGGTGAACGCGATCCCGAAGGCCAGCTGCAGCCGGCCGGTCTCACCAAGCGCCTTGATGAGCGCCGGCCCGGAGGCGCCCGCGCGCACCGACCTCACCGGAATCCGGGCCAGCGGCAGGGCGGCGACGGTGAGCAGCGCCAGCGGCCGGAAGAAGGCCAGCAGGACCGCGATGCCGAACGGCACCAGCAGCATCAGCACGTACCCCAGGCGGCTGCGCGCGTCGCCGAGCAGGACCGCCAGCGTGCGTTTGCCCGCCACCGTGTCGTTGCGGATGTCACGCAGGTTGTTGACCATGAGCAGGGCGCAGGCCAGCAGCCCGGCCGGCACGGAAGCAGCCAGCGCCAGCCAGCTGAGCTCCCTCATCTGCACGTACGCGGTGCCCGCCACCGCGACCACGCCGAAGCACACGAACACGAAGACCTCGCCCAGCCCGTGGTACCCGTACGGCTTGGGGCCGCCGGTGTACAACCACGCGGCCGCGATGCAGCCGGCCCCCACCGCGAGCAGCCACCACGAGGTGACGGCGGCCAGCGCCAGCCCGGCCGCGCCGGCCACCCCGAAGAAGCCGAACGCCGCCGCCTTCACCTGCCGCGGCGGTGCCAGCCCGGCCGCTACGAGCCGGACCGGTCCCACCCGCTTCTCGTCCGAGCCACGCACGCCATCGCTGTAGTCGTTGGCGAAGTTGACGCCGACCTGAAGCGCGAGCGCGACCACCAGCGCCAGCGCCGCCCGCCACCAGGAGAACCTGTCGTATCCGGCGGCCACGCCCGAGCCGATGAGGACCGGGACGATCGCCGCCGGAAGCGTCCTCGGACGCGTTCCTGCCAGCCATTCCCGAGCGTCAGCCACTCCCAGATCCTACGGCCACGCCAGCCCGGGCCCGTCCGCCCGGGCTGATCACTCGCTGATCCTCGTGTGCAGCCGGAGCACGGGGACGTTCACGCCGACGTCCAGTTCGGCCCGGGCGCCATCGGCGGCCCAGCCCGAGGATTCCAGGAAGCCGCGCAGCGCCGCGTCTGCTTCCAGCGCCCACACGGACAAGGTGTGGAAGCCGTCACCGGTGAGCGTGTCCGCGGCCGCGTGCAGGAGCCTGCTGCCGTGCCCGTGCCTGGTTTGTTCCGGTATGACCCGCAGCTCGTACAGCTCGCCGTCGGTGCCGGGCCAGCGGTCAGCGTCGGTGGCCGGCCCGGCGGAGATGAACCCGACCACCTCGCGGGACGGGCCATCCTGCACCGCCGTCAGCACATGATGCTTGCTCGTCGGCGGGTTCGTGATCGCTTCCCGCCAGCGGTCACGCCACACGCTCTGCGCCTCGTCGCTGGTCAGTTCCGCGAGCAGGGCCTCGGGCACGATCCCGGCGAAGCTGCAGCGCCAGCTCGCCACCTGCACCCGGGCCAGGCCCGCGACGTCGGCCGCGCGGGCCGGGCGCACGAAACCCGCGGTGCCCGGGGCCGCCACGCCGGGCGTATCCGGTCCGGGCGGGCTCACTTGTCCGGGCGGGCGATGAGCGTGATGTCGCGGGCCGCCCCGGTCGAGGCCGAGGTGGCCATCGCGGCGTAGACCTGCAGAGCCGCGCTGACCGGACGCTGCCGCAGCACCGGCCGGTAGCCGCCGAGCGCGGCGAGCAGCCGCTCCCGGCGCGCCGCGAGCTCGGTGTCGGGCACGTCCAGCCGCAGTTCGCGGTGCGGGATGTCGATCACCACCGGGTCGCCGGTCTGGGCCAGCGCGATCGCCCCGCCCGCCGCCGCCTCCGGCGCCACATGGCAGATGGACAGGCCCGACGTCCCGCCGGAGAACCGCCCGTCGGTGATCAAGGCGCAGTCCCGGCCCAGGCCCTTGCCCTTGAGGAAGCTGGTCGGGTACAGCATCTCCTGCATGCCGGGGCCGCCTCGCGGACCCTCGTAGCGGATGATCACCACGTCGCCCTTGGCCACCGCGCCGCCGAGAATGCCCGCGACCGCGTCTTCCTGGCTCTCGAACACCACAGCCGGCCCGGAGAAGCGCCACAGCTCTTCCGGCACCCCGGCGGTCTTGACGATCGCACCGTCCGGCGCGATGTTGCCGTAGAGCACGGCCAGCCCGCCGTCGGCGGTGTAGGCGTGCTCGGCGTCCCTGATGCAGCCGCCGGCCCGGTCGGTGTCCAGTGTGTCCCACCGGTTCGACTGCGAGTACGGGCGGATGGTGCGGACGCCGCCGGGTGCGGCGTGGAACAGCTCGACGGCCTCGTCGCTGACCGACGCGGAGCCCAGGTCCCAGACGTCAAGGAACTCCCGCAAAGACGCGCTGTGTACCGTGCGCACCTCGCGGTTGAGCAGGCCGGCCCGGTCGAGCTCGCCCAGGATGGACGGGATACCGCCGGCTCGGTGCACATCCTCCAGGTGATAGGCGCTGCTCGGGGCGACCTTGCACAGGCAGGGCACCCGGCGGGAAAGCTCGTCGATCTCCTTGAGCCCGAAGTCCACCTCGCCCTCGTGCGCCGCGGCCAGCAGGTGCAGGATCGTGTTCGTCGACCCGCCCATGGCCACGTCGAGGGTCATCGCGTTCTCGAACGCGTCCCGGTTCGCGATCGCCCGGGGCAGCACGGAATCGTCCCCGTCGGCGTAGTACTGGCGGGTGATCTCCGCGATCGTCCGGCCGGCCCGCTCGAACAGCGCGCGCCGGGCCGCGTGGGTGGCCAGCGTGCTGCCGTTGCCCGGCAGGGCCAGGCCGATCGCCTCGGTCAGGCAGTTCATCGAGTTGGCGGTGAACATGCCGGAGCAGGAGCCGCACGTCGGGCAGGCCGACTCCTCCATCGCGAGCAGCTGGTCATCGGACACCGAAGGATCCGCCGAGGCGACCATCGAGTCGATCAGGTCGAGCTTGCGCCCGGAACCGGCCGTACCGGAGGAGCCGGCCGGACCGGCCGCCAGCCCGGCGGGCGCACCGGCCTCCATCGGGCCGCCGGACACGAACACGGTGGGGATATTCAGCCGCATGGTGGCGATCAGCATGCCCGGCGTGATCTTGTCGCAGTTGGAGATGCAGATCATGGCGTCGGCGCAGTGCGCGTTGACCATGTACTCGACGGAGTCGGCGATCAGCTCCCGGCTCGGCAGCGAGTACAGCATGCCACCGTGTCCCATCGCGATGCCGTCGTCCACCGCGATCGTGTTGAACTCGCGCGGGATCGCCCCGGCGGCGCGGATCGCGTCGGCCACCACCTGCCCGACCTCGCGCAGGTGCACGTGTCCGGGGACGAACTCGGTGAAGCTGTTAGCTACCGCGATGATCGGCTTGCCGATGTCCTCCCTGGCGACCCCGGTGGCGCGCAGCAGGGCGCGCGCACCCGCCATGTTCCTGCCGTGCGTGACCGTACGGGACCGAAGCGGCGGCATACCGATCTCCCTCTCGAGCTAGTGTTGGCCAGCATCAGCCTACCGGCGCGCCGACTCGCGCGTTCCGCTCGGCTCGCAGGATCCCGCAGGTAGCAGGCTCCGGCGGCCGCCGCGACGAGCTCAGACCGCCTGACTGCCTGCGGTCAGCTGGCCGAAGGCCTGGTTCGCGGCCTTGTAGATCCGCTCGACCTCGGCGCGGTCCAGCGGAGGCTGGCCGCTTTCCTTGGCCCGGCGCCTTAGGTACTTGCGCAGCCGCGGCCCGCTGAACACGTCGACCTCCCTGATGGTAGCGACGTCCCACGGGATCCTCGGCCCGTAGATGGCCATCGCCGGGCGGACCGTGACCGGGCGGCCGACCGCGCCGGAGAGCATTTCGGAGGCTCGTTGCGACTCCCACCGGGCGTGCTCGAGCCGTTCCTTCATACTGAACGGCCCGTGCCACAGCTGCCTGGCATTCTTGGTCCGCACCACCAGGTGCTTGTCCCAGGCCTCAGAGTCGATGGCGAACACGCCGGTGGGCCCGACCACGAGGTGGTCGATCTGATCCTGGCTCTCCGGGATGAGGTTGCCGTGGATGGCGCGGTAGCCGGCCCGCCCAAGTTTGGTCAGCTGCCTGCGGGTTTGACGCTGCGCTCCGGTCATCTTGACCCGTTTGCCCGGCAGCCTCCTGGACTGGTAGATGGTGTCGGCGATGGCGACGAGGACGGCGAGCGTCAGCCCGAGCCGCCAGGACACCAACAGCGACAACGCCACCCCGACGACGATCGCGATAATGGCCCGGCGCCACCAGACCCGCGTCCTCGGGTTGGCGGCCAGGTGCGTCAGGTTGCCGCGGCGCTCGCCGATGCCGGGCCGCGACGGTTCGCCGCCGGCGGGCTCGACCGGCGTGACGATCAGCTTCCACTGGGCCCTCGGCGGATCCGCCGAGGCCCGCGCGGTCCCGCTCGCGCCGCCGCCCGACAGGTCGCCTGGCAGGTCGTCGCCCGGCAGGTCGCCGGGGTCCACCGCGTCCTGCGGCTGCCCCCAGTCCAGGAACGACGGCGTGTCGCCGGTATCGCCGACGTCATCCGACGTCTCGCCCGCCGGCACCCCCGACACCGAGGATCCCGATACCGAGGATCCCGCCACCCATGGTCCCGACACGGAGGGCCCCGCCACCCATGGTCCCGACACGGAGGGCCCCGACACCGAGCCGCCCGCCGCACGGTCCGGTGCCGCGCCGTACGTCTGCGCTCCGCCCGGAACCGCCTCACCGTGATTGCCTGACGCCCCCAAACGCCCAGGTGACTTGTTCTTTCTCAGCTTCGGCCACGCCATCCGGTATTCACCCACCACCTCAGCGTAACTGCGAAAGGACTCTGCGCATAGCAGCGTTACCAACCACGATTCTGCCCTATAGCTGGAGGTTTTATAGCAAGACATCGGGTCGGAAAACCGACGAAACGTCTAGACCACCCGTGGCCTACGATGAGGCAGCATGACGCAGATCCATGAGCTCACCATGATTGAGCTGGCCACGGCGATACGGACCCGTGAGCTGTCTCCCGTTGCTGTCACCGATCATTACCTGCGCCGCACGACCGAGCTCAACGCCCGGGTCGGCGCCTTCTTCACCGTCACCGCCGAACTCGCCGCCGAGCAGGCCCAGGCCGCCGCCAAAGCCGTGGCGGCGGCCGCTGACCCGGCGACGCTGCCGCCGCTGACCGGTGTTCCGATCCCGATCAAGGACCTGAACATGGTGGCCGGCGTCCGGCAGACCCTCGGCTCGGCCGCCTACGCCGCGAACGTACCCGGCCAGGATGACCATGTGGTGGCCAAGATCAGGCAGGCCGGCGCGGTCATCACCGGGAAGACGGCGACGCCGGAGTTCGGGCTGCCCTGCTACACCGAGACCGCGATCGGGCCGCCGGCCCGGACCCCCTGGGACCTGTCCAGGTCCGCCGGCGGGTCGAGCGGCGGCGCGGCCGCCGCGGTAGCGGCGGGCCTGGCGCCCGCGGCCCAGGGCAGCGACGGCGGCGGGTCGATCCGCATCCCGTCCAGCGTGTGCGGCCTGTTCGGGATCAAGCCGACCCGCGGCCGGGTCTCCGGCGGGCCGCTGGTGCCCGACCTGGACGGGCTGGGGGTGAACGGCCCGATCGCCCGCACCGTGGCCGACGCCGCCCTGCTGCTCGACGTGATGGCGGGCAATTACCCCGGCGACCTGTACACGCCGTCGCCGCTTCCGCCCGGAGAATCCTTTCTCGGCTACGCCAGCCGGCCGCCGGGTCAGCTGCGGATCGGCCGGACCCGGCAGAGCCCGGTCGAGGGCGCTGAGGTGCACCCGGACTGCGTCACCGCCTACGAAGAGGCGAGCAGCCTGCTGGCCAGCCTGGGCCACGAGGTCGAAGATATCCCCTCGCCGTTCGGCCCGGATGTGGTCCCCTTCTTCGAGGTGCTCTGGTACACCCACGCCCTGCTGGCCCCGGTCCCGCCGGCCAGCGAGGAAACCCTGCTCCCGCTGACCCGCTACCTGCGCGGCCGCGGCCAGGCTGTCAGCGCGCAGGAGCTCATCTTCGCCCAGGCCGTCCTGCAGGCCGTGACCCGCGTCGCTCTCACCGCGCTGAATTCCTACGACGCCGTCCTGTCCCCGACCCTGGCCATGCCCCCGGTGCCGGTCGGGTACTTCGACGAAGTAGAGCCGGCCGAGAACTTCGAGCGGCAGAAGCGGTTCACCCCGTTCACCGCGGTCTACAACGTGTCCGGTCAGCCGGCCGTCAACGTGCCGCTGCACTGGACCGACGAGGGCCTGCCGATCGGGGTCATGCTGGCCGGCCGGATGGGCGGGGAAGGAACCCTGATCTCGCTGTCCGCCCAGCTGGAACAGGCCCGTCCGTGGGTCGGCCGGCACCCGCCGCTGTGGTGATACAACTGGTGCCATGCGGGCGAACCAGCTGCGTATCGGAGGAAGTACCCAGGTCGGCGGTTCCAGCGCTCGCCGCCGAGGCGGCGGGAACGCTGCTCGCCCAGCTCAGCCAGCTCCCGGATCGCGGGTCGGGCCAGCTGCACGAGTGCCCGGACAGCAACGCGTGGGCGGCCAACGGCCCCGCCGTGCCCGGTCTTGGGGTCGGCGGCGCGCTGCTGGCCGGCGATCCGCACCTGCCGCAGACGATCCCGTCGATCTGGTATGAGGCGGCCCTGTCGGCGCCCGGCTTCGAGGTGGCCGGGGTCAGCGTGCCCGGCCTGCCCGGGATCTTGATCGGGCACAACGCCCGGATCGCCTGGTCCCTCACCGACACGCAGAACCAGGCCACGCTGTTCTACGACGAAAAGACTCTCCGGGGTCGCCCCGGCCAGTACTTCTGGGACGGCAGATGGCGTCCGATGCAGGTGGTGCGCTACACGATTCCGGTTCGCGGCGCCGCGACCAGGACGCTGGCCGTGGACCTCACCGTCCACGGGCCGATCATGACTCAGGCCGGGCAGACCACCTCGGTCGACTGGATGGGCAACGCGCCCTCGCCCGACCTGGCCGCCCTGCTCGCCGTCAACGCCGCCGCGAGCTTCGCCCAGTTCAAGAACGCCCTGGCCAGCTGGTACGCGCCCACCCAGAACTTCGTCTACGCCGACGCGGGCGGGAACATCGGCGCGATCTCGGCGGGTTACTACCCCCAGGTGGGCGCGGGCTGCCAGCCGTGGCTGGCGATGAGCGGGACCGGCAGATGCGACGTGACCGGCGTCATCCCCTACGCCGCCGAACCCCAGGTCTACGACCCGCCCGCCCACGTCCTGGCCACCGCCAACCAGCGCCCCGTCACCGCGGCCTATCCCTACTACATCGGCACAAGCGCCAACTTCTTCGACCCGGGCTACCGCGCCGCCACCGTCTACGCCGCGCTGCGCGCCGGGCCGCAGACCGCCGCCAGCTTCGCCGCGGTCCAGAGCAGCCTCAAAGATCAACTCGCCGCGAGCATCGTCCCGGCCCTGCTGCGCGCCCTGACCGGTGCGTCTCTTTCTTCTTCCGAACGGTCCGTGGTATCTCTCCTGGCCACCTGGAACGCCACCATGGCGGCCGATTCGGCGGCGGCCTCGGTCTGGTGGACATTCTGGGACGACTACCTGTCCGCGGTCTTCCAGCCCTGGTGGAACGCCGCCAAGGTGCCCACCGGCAAGGACCACGAAGGCCTGGCGGTATCGGTCGACCAGGTCAGCCTGGACGAGGACCTCCAGGCGTGGACGCTCGGCGACCCGGCCAACCCGGCGTTCGACCTGCCGTCGGGCCCGCGGCGGACCGCGCCGCAGGTCATGCGGCAGGCCTTCGCCACGGCCGTGGCCCACCTGGCATCGGTGCTTGGCGGCGCGCCCGCGTCCTGGACCTGGGGCCGGCTGCACGCCCGGGCGTTCTCGGCGCTAAGCGGCGCGAACGGCCTGGGATACGGCCCGCGGCCGGCCGGCGGCGACCCGTTCACGCCGGACGCCGCCGACGACGGCCTGACCGCAGGCACCGGCCCGAGT
>JBEKKH010000053.1:0-20437 GCA_050010815.1 Streptosporangiaceae bacterium
ACCACGACCTGGCCCACCTCCGGATGACGCCCCAGCACCGCCTCGATCTCACCCGGCTCGATCCGGAACCCGCGCACCTTGACCTGCCCGTCCGCCCGGCCCAGGTAATCCAGCACGCCACCACCACGCCACCGCACCAGGTCCCCGGTCCGGTACATCCGCTGCCCCGCCGCGCCGAACGGGCAGGCCACGAACCGCTCCGCGGTCAGCCCCGGCCGGTTCAGGTACCCCCGGGCCACCTGCGGGCCGGCGATATACAGCTCGCCCGCCACCCCGGCCGGCACCGGGTTCAGCCAACGATCAAGCACGAACACCCGGCTGTTCGCCACCGGGCGGCCCACCAGCGGCCGGTCACTGTCCGCGCACCACCAATACAGCGCATCCACCGTGCACTCCGTCGGCCCATACGTGTTGCAGGCCGCGACCCCCGCGGCCTGCCGCAGCCGCGACCACAACGCCGCCCCGACCGCCTCACCGCCCACCGAGACCAGGCTCAGCCGGCACCGCACCAGCAGCCCCTCCTCCACCAGCTGCTCGGTATAGCTGGGCGTACCCTCGATGACGTCGAGGTCACGCTCGGCGATATACCCGACCATCACGGCCGGCTCACGGCGCACCTGCTCGGTGAGCAGGTGCAGCTCATGCCCGGCCACCATCCACACCAGGCCATCCACCGAGGCGTCAAAGCACAGCGACGCGGACAGCGCCACCCGCAGCGGCCGCCCGCCCGCGGCCCGGCTCGCCACCGCCATCGCCTGCGCCCGGTGATGAGCCAGCAGGTTAGCCAGGTTCCCGTGCTGCACCAGCACGCCCTTGGGCCGGCCCGTCGACCCGGACGTATAAATCACATACGCCGCATCCCCCGCCCCGGCCCGCCGCCGGGGATTCCCGGCCGGCCAGCACGAATCATCCTCACCGGCCTGCACCAGGCCCACCCCGGCCAGCACCTCGGGCACCGGCCAGGACGCATCGGTGACCGCCACCGCCGGCGCCGCGTCCCGCACCATGGCCGCCAGCCGCTCCGCCGGGTACTCCCCGTCCAGCGGCAGGTACGCCGCACCGACCTTCCACACCGCCAGGATCGCCACCACCGACACCGCCGACCGCGGCACCGCCAGGGCGACCACCCGCTCCGGCCCGGCACCCGCCGCGACCAGACGACGCGCCAGCCGGTTAGCCCGCGCGTTCAGCTCCCCGAACGACAACACCACCTCGCCGCACACCAGCGCCACCGCATCGGGGGTCCGGGCCGCCTGCGCCTCGAACACCTCCACCACCAGCGGGCCGGCCGGAACCGGCGCCGCGGTGTCGTTCCACTGCGCCAGCAGCTGGCGGTCCGGCCCGGACAGCAGGTCGAGCTGGCCGATCCGCTGGCCCGGGTCGGCGGCCACCTGCTTCAGCAGTTGCGCCAGCGCCGCCGCCAGCCGGTCCACCGTTTCCCTGTCGAACAAGTCGGTGGCGTACTCCAAGGCACCGCCGAGGCCGGCCGGGGTCCCACCGGGGCCGCGCTGCTCCGCCAGGTTCAGCTTCAGATCGAAGATGGCCGTGCCGGTCTCCGCCGGCTCGAACCGCGCCGTGACTCCTGGGAGCTCCAGGTTCGCCTCGGCATTGTTGCCGAGCGCCAGCATGACCTGGAACAGCGGGTGCCGGGCCAGCGAGCGAGCCGGCTTTAGCTCCTCCACCAGCAGCTTGAACGGCACATCCTGATGGGCGTAGGCGGTCAGGTTGGTCTCCCGGACCCGGGCCAGCAGCTCGGTGAATACCGGGTTCCCTGAGATGTCGGTGCGCAGTACCAGCGTGTTGGCGAAGTAGCCGATCAGGTCGTCGAGGGCATCGTCCATCCGTCCCGCGATCGGCGCGCCGATGGGGATATCCTCGCCCGCGCCGAACCGGTTCAGCAGCACGGCCAGCGCGGCCTGCAACAGCATGAAGAGCGTGCTGCCGTGAGCTGCGGCCAGCTGCGCGAGCCGCTGGTGCAACTCGGCGTCCAGTTCGATGGGCACCACGTCACCGCGGTGGCTGGCCACCCGTGGGCGGGGACGGTCCGCGGGCAGGGTGAGTTCCTCCGGGAGCCCGGCGAGCGCCTCCTTCCAGAAGCCGATCTGACCCGACAGCAGGCTGTCGGGGTCGGCGGCGGAACCGAGCAGCTCCTGCTGCCACAAGGTATAGTCCGCGTACTGCACGGGGAGGTCGTCCCACTCGGGCGCGCCGCCGAGCCGCCGCGCCCCGTAGGCCGTCGCGAAATCTCGGAACAGCGGCCGCAGCGACCAGCCGTCGCTCGCGATGTGGTGCAGGACCAGGACCAGGACGTGCTCTCCGTCCCCCGCGGGGATGAGGTTGGCCCGGATCGGCAGGTCGGCAGCCAGGTCGAAGGGGGCGCTGGCCAGGTCGGCGACGGCGACGGCGCGGTCGGCGACGGTAAGCAGGCGGGTGGTCGGCCCGTCCAGGATCTCCTGGCGCGGCACGCCGTCGGTCTCGCGGAAGACGGTGCGCAGGGCCTCATGCCGGGCTACCACGTCGCCGAGCGCTCGCTCGAGGGCGGCCGGGTCGAGGGCGCCGCGCAGCCGCAGCGCGAAGGAGACGTTGTAGTCGCCATTCGGACCGTCGACCTGGCCGGCCAGCCAGAGGAGGCGCTGCGTGAAGGACAGCGGCAGCTGGGCCGGACGCGCCCGGCGCCGCAGCGGCAGGCGGATGCGCGAGCCCGCAAGACGCTCGCTGAGCCCGGCCACGGTCGGGGCCTGGAACAGGTCCCCGATGGCCATCTCGGCGCCAAGGGCCGAACGGACCCGGTTGACCAGCCTGGTGGCCAGCAGCGAGTGACCGCCGAGGTGGAAGAAGTCGTCGTCGACGGTCACCGGTCCGACCCCGAGCACCTCGGCGAACAGCCCGCAGAGGATCTCCTCGCGCGGGTCACGCGGCGCTCGTCCCGGCGAGTCACAGCCCAGGCCCACGACGGGAGCCGGGGCGGGCAGCGCCTGGCGATCGACCTTGCCGTTCGCGTTCAGCGGCAGTGCGGGCAGCACCACCACGGCTGACGGCACCATGTAGCCCGGCAGGTGGTCTGCGGCGAACCGGAGCAGCCGCGCGGGCAGATCTGGGGTCTCGGTGTCGGCCGCGCAGTAGGCGACCAGCCGCATGTCCCCGACCCGGTCTTCGCGGGTGATCGCTATCACCTGCCGGACCGCCTCGTGCCGGGCCAGCACCGCCTCGATCTCGCCCAGCTCGATCCGGAACCCGCGCAGCTTCACCTGGCCGTCCACCCGGCCCAGGAACTCCACAGTGCCGCCGGCCCGCCAGCACACCAGGTCGCCGGTCCGGTACATCCGGGTACCGGCGCCGAACGGGCAGGCCACGAAGCGCTCGGCGGTCAGCCCGGCCCGGTTCCAGTAGCCGCGGGCCAGGCCGGCCCCGGCCACGTACAGCTCGCCCGGCACCCCGGCCGGCACCGGCTGAAGCGCGTCGTCGAGCACGTACAGGGCCATGTTGTCCAGCGGGCCGCCGATCGGGGCCCGCGGGCCGGCCAGCTCCGCGGCGGTCAGCACCTGGTGGCTGGCGAACGTGGTCGCCTCGGTGGGGCCGTACACGTGGGCGAGCAGCAGGTCGGGGCAGGCGTCAAGGACCCGCCGCAGCAGCGCCGCCGACGCCGCCTCGCCGCCGGTGGACACCGTCCGCAGGCCGCCGAAGGCCGCCGGGTCCTCCTCGGCGACGAGGTCGAACAGCGCCTTGGTGAGGAACAGCGCCGTCACCCCGTGGCGTGCGACCACGGCACGCAGCGCAGCCGCGTCCAAGCCTCCGGGCGGCGCCACCACGACCGTGCCGCCGGACAGCAGCGGCACCCAGAGTTCATAGGTCGCCGCGTCGAAGGCATGCGGCGAGTGCAGCAGGATCCGCTCGTGCGCGCCGTCCCGCCAGCGCCGGTCCGCGGCTAGGCCGGCCACGTCGCGGTGCCGGATGGCCACCCCCTTCGGCACTCCGGTCGAGCCGGAGGTATACATCACGTACGCGAGCTGGTCCGGGTGGATCGAAACCGCGGGAGCGGGCGAGTCGCCGCATCCCGGCTGGGCCTGGTCCCCGGAGATCCGCAGGACCTGGGCGGCGGGCGTGAAGTCGAGCTCAGCCCGGTCGGTCAGGATGACCGGGGCGCCGGTGTCGGCGATCACCTGGGCCATCCGCTCGGGCGGCAGGCTCGCGTGCAGCGGCACGTAGCAACCGCCAGCCTTCACGACCGCCAGCGTCGCGACGACCAACGCCACGGACCGGTCCATCAGCATGACGACCGGGTGCTCGGGCCCGACGCCCAGCCCGATCAGCCGGGCCGCCAGCTCGTTGGCTCGCGCGTCCAGCTCCGCGTAGCTGAGCTCCGCGTCGTCGGCGGCGATCGCCACCGCGCCCGGGGTGCGGGCCACCTGGTGCGCGAACAGCTCCGGCAGCGAACCGGCCGGCGGCGGCGCGGCCGTATCGTTCCACTCGTGGAGGATCCGCGACCGCTCCCGCGCCCCGAGCATGTCGAGCCGCCCGATCGGAGTCGCCGGATCGGCCGCGGCCGCGGCCAGCAGGCGGGTGAGCAGGTCGGCGATCGAGCGCACCGTGCCGGTGTCGAACAGGTCGGTCGCGAACTCCGCGGCGCCGAGAATCCCGGCGGGAGCCCCGTCGGAGCTGAAGACCTCCTCCAGACCGATGTTGATGTCGAACTTGGCGACCCGCATCCCGATCGGCTCCGGCTCGGCCTGGAGCCCGGGCAGGTGCAGCCGGGCCGGATCGTTGTTCTGCAGCACGAGCAGGATCTGGAACAGCGGGTGCCGGGCCAGCGAGCGGGCCGGGTTGAGCTCCTCCACCAGCCGCTCGAAGGGAATGTCCTGATGGGCTTGGGCGTCAAGCTGGATCTCGCGGACCCGGTCGAGTAGTCCGGCGAAGCTCGGGTCGCCGGAGGTGTCGGTACGCAGCACCAGGATGTTGACGAAAAAGCCGACCAGGTCGTCGAGGGCCTCCTCGGGCCGCCCCGCGACGCCCGATCCGATCGGGATATCCGTGCCCGCGCCCAGCCGGGTCAGCAGGGCCGCGAGACCCGCCTGAAGCACCATGAACAGCGTCGCCCGGTGACGGCGGGCCAGGTCGGCCAGCGCGGCGTGCAGCCCGGCGTCGAGGCGGAACGTGACCGAGTCGGCCGAGGCGCTCAGCACCGGGGGCCGGGGACGATCCGTCGGCAACTGCAGCTCCTCCGGCAGCCCGGCCAGTGCCACGCGCCAGTAGTCGAGCTGACGGGACAGCAGGCTATCCGGGTCGTCCTCTTCGCCGAGCAGTTCCCGCTGCCATTCGGCATAGTCCGCGTACTGCACCGGCAGCGGCTCCCAGCCGGGCGCCGCGCCGTCCAGGCGTGCGGCGTACGCGGCGGCGAGGTCGCGCAGCAGCGGGCCGAGCGACCAGCCATCACCGGCGATGTGATGCAGCACCACGAGGAGCACGTACTCGTCTGATTCCGGCACCAGAACCGTGACCCGGATCGGCAGTTCACGGCTCAGGTCGAAGACCGTCGCCGCGGCCGCGTCGCGCAGGCCGGGAAGGCTCTGCGGATCACAGCGCAGCACCTCGAATCCCGGGTCCGCCTCCTCGCCGGGCAGCACCTGCTGGACCGGCACCCCGGACACGACCGGGAACACCGTGCGCAGCGACTCGTGCCTGCCGACCACGTCGAGCACCGCGGCCCGCAGCGCGGGCAGGTCGAGCTCGCCGCGCAGTCGTACCGCGAACGGGAGGTTGTAGAGCGCGCTCGGCCCTTCGATCTGGTCCACCAGCCACAGCCGTTGCTGCGCGAACGAAACGCGTGTCACGAGCTCTTCCTCACGTCGTATCTGGTCAGATTCCGGAGCGTGCGGCCGACAGCGGCCGGAGGCCGGCCGCCGCGGGAAGGACGCTCGGCCGGCAGTCCGCGACGTCGACCGGCTCGCCCATGGCGACGGCAATCTTCCGGTCGCCGCGGAACGGGTCGCGGCCGTGCGCGCACAGCAGGTTGTCCACGAGCATCACGTCACCCGGCTGCCATGGCTCGCGCACCGTGGCCTTCGCGTAGGCGGTGTTGAGCGCGGCCACGTCCGGCTCGGTCAGCGGCTCGCCGTCGCCGAAACCGGTGCTGAACGGCAGCCCGTCCGGGCCGAACTCTTCGATCAGGGCCGCGCGGATATCAGGCTCGAGAGACCACTCGTGCCAGAAGGCCAGGTGGTTGAACCAGGCTTCCTCGTGAGTCTGCGGGTGAGTGATGATCCCCGGGCGCAACTGCCCGGTGCGTAGCGTCCCGTCCGGCTGCCAGGCCCAGGCGATGCGGTTGTCCGCGCAGTAGGCGGCCACCTCGTCCCGGTCCTGCGTGCCGAACGCGGTGGCCCAGTCCAGCGACACCAGGCCCGAGTAGTTCCTGGTCAGCGTCCAGCCTGAGGTCTTCATGCGGTCGACCAGGGGCGGCGGCAGCGCACCGAGGACCCGCCGGCAGTCCGCCACCGGGGTGGCCCCGCCCGCGGCGGCCGCGGTCAGGCACGCAAACAGCAGCAGGCCGGGGAAGGTCAGCGTGTAGCTGTTCTCGTTGTGCATCCGGATCGCCTGGGCCGGCGGCAGGTCGGTGGAGGAGAAGACCCCGTGGCCGAAGTCGCTGCGCGGCGTGGCCTTCTCCCGGTAGGGGGTGCGCCGCGGGATGAGGATGTCGCGGACGCGCGCGACGTCCTCGCTGCCCGCGACCGGCAGGCCGCGCAGGAAGACGGCACCGTGCTCGTGCAGGGCGAGGCGGAGCTCCGGTTCGGCCGCCTTGAGCCACTGGCAGGCCTGGTCCAGGTCCGACACGACCGGGGCCCGGGTGAGCGCCGGGCGGCCCGGATTGATCTCCCACGTCAGCATGGCGTGCTCAGCTCCGGTCTAGGGCCGCGAGCAGGCTGGCCGGGCGGATGTCGGTCCAGTTGGCCTCGATGTAGTCCAGGCAGCCCGGCCGGGAGTCCTCGCCGTGCGCGGTCGACCAGCCGGCCGGCACCTCGATCCAGGCAGGCCACAGTGAGTGCTGGTTCTCGTCGTTCACGAGCACCAGGTACTGGGCGTCGTCGTCCTCGAATGGGTTCGTCATGGTCATGCCCTCCGTGTGATGGTGGTTTTGAAGCTAACTGCGAGCGACCGGCGCGAGCGGCACCCGCTGAGGCGGAAAAGCGGCAGTCGGGTCGGGCGGGCCAGCGGGTCGCCGGCGGCCAGCCGGGCGGGCAGGCAACCGGGCGGGAAACTGCTCGAGCCCGAAGTTGATGATCGAGCGGTTGTACCGCGGCGGGCCGAGCGGCTCGATTCGCTCGACCCGGTCTAGGGCGGCCGAGAAGACCGCGGCCAGCTCGGCCTTGGCCAGCGGGCCGCCGATACAGTAGTGCGCTCCGAGGCCAAGCGCCAGGTGACGGTTGGGCGAGCGGTCGAGCCGGATCTCGTCCGGATGCGGGAAGGCCGCCGGATCGTGATTGGCCGCCCAGGTCCATACGACGATCCGGTCGCCGCGGGGGATCCGCCACCCGCCGAGCTCGACGTCCCGGGTTGCGGTGCGCAGGGTGTGCAGCCCGACCGAGGTCCAGCGCAGCAGCTCCTCCACGGCGGCGTCCATCGCCGCCTCGCCGCGCTGCAGGCTGCGCCACAGGTCCGGCCGCGAGGCCAGGGTGTGCAGGCCCATCCCCGCGGTATGCCGGACGGTCTGTACCCCGCCCACGACGATGTTGTCCAGGTTGAGCACCACGGACTCGACCGGCAGCAGCCGCCCGGCGACCCGGTAGGTCGCCATCTTGCTGATCAGGTCGTCGCGGGGGTCCGCCCGCCGCCGCATCACCTGCTGCAGCAGGTACGGGATGAGCTGCTGGTGGCCGACCCGGCGTGCTTCCGCGGTGCCGCCGAGGAAGGCCGCGTCGCATACCCGCATCACCATGTCCCGGTCCTGAGCCGGGATGTCGAGCAGGTCGCACATCACCGCCAGCGGCAGGGCTGCGACGACCTGCACGAGGTCGGCCTCACCCTGGCCCACGGCCGTGTCGAAGATCTCCCCGGCCAGCTCGGTGATGCTCCGGACGGCGTGGCGCACCCCGCCCGGGGAGAAGAACGGCGTGGCGGGGGCCCGCAGCTCCCGGTGCCGGGGCGGGTCGGTCAGCGCCATCATCCGGCCGGCCCCGGCCGGCGTGTGGCCCTCCCCCGCGCCGAGCAGCGAGCCGCCCTCGGAGCTGTAGGCCGCGGTGTTCTTCAGCACCTCGACGGCCAGCTCGTAGGACAGCACCGACCAGACCGGGCCGTCCCGCGCGGTCTCGGTGCGGCGCACCGGGGCCTCGCGGCGCAGTTCTCCGATGACGGCCGGCAGGTCGGGACGGGCCCATAGGCCGGGGTCGCTCAGATCGACCGGGCTGGCCACAGCGGCCCCCTTGCGCTCGGATCGGTCCGGGGCCTGAGGATCGAGGTCAGCACGCCCACCGGTCCCGGCCGTTGCACGGTCGCCAGCAGGTGGCCGCCGGGCACGACCGAGAGGCCGAACGCTCCGGCGGTATGCTGCGCCCAGCCGGCCAGCTGCGGCGGGGTGAGCATCGGGTCGGCGTCGCCGACCACGGCATGAAGATCCGACTCGATCGCAGGGCCCGGCCGGTACCGGTAGCTGCCGCGCACCCGCAGGTCGGTCCGGATGGTCGCCAGGGCCAGCTCGCGCAGGTCCGGGTCGTCAGCCACGAGATCGCCCATGCCGGTCTGCCGCAGCAGCTCGTCCGGTTCGTGGTCCGCCGGCTTGCCGTCGGCCCACGCGCTCGGCGGCTCGGCCGAGGCGGCGATCACCACCTGGGGGCGCCACCCGCGGGGCAGCGCCCGCGCCACCTCGTAGGCGAGCAACGCGCCGAAGCTCTGCCCGTAGAACCCGAAGCACCCGCCCAGCTGCGGACCGAGCTCGGCGGCCACCGTACGCACCAGCAGGTCGAAGCGGGCAGGCATCGGCTGCGCGCGCCGCCCGCCCCGGGCCGGCATGCGCAGCGCCCACACCTCCGCGGCCGGGGCCAGGGCATGTGCCAGCGCGGTGAACGCGGTCGCGTCGCCCCCGGCGTGCGGGAAGCAGAACAGCCTGGGCGGCCGGTGGGCCTGGGGCGCGGGGACCAGCAGCCAGTCGCCCTCGACGCGCGGCCGGACCACGCTCATCGCGCACCTGCCCGGCGGCCGACCAGGGCCGGCCTGGGGGTGGCGCCCGCCTGCGCCGCCTGCCGCACCGTCTCGGTGAAGTCAGCGAGGTCGCGCGCGTCGAGCAGGTGCCGCAGTTGGAGCTCGACGCTCAGCTGCCGGCGCAGCAGGTGCACCACCCGGAGCGCGGCGAGGCTGTGCCCGCCGAGGCGCAGGAAGTCATCGGCCGGTTCGACCGAGTCCAGCCCGAGGACCTTGCGCCACGCCTCGGCCACCTGCTCGCCGAGCCGGTCCGCGGCGGCGGCACCAGGGCCGGGACCGGCGCCGCCGGCGGTGCGCGGCGGGTAGGACGGCAACGGCAGTGACAGGGCGTGATAATCGACCTTGCCGTTGGCGGAGATCGGCAGCGCAGCCAGGACCGTGACCGTGGCCGGGATCATGTGCGCGGGCAGCATGCCACGCAGCTCGGCCAGGATCGCCGCGGTGTCTGGCGAGCCGTCGGCACCGGTGACGTAGCCCGCTAGGCGCCGGTCGCCGGGCGCCGCCCCCTCGTGCACCGTGACCGCGGCGGCGGCGACCCCCGGGCACCGGGCCAGCGCGCCCTCCACCTCGCCGAGCTCGATCCGGAAGCCGCGCAGCTTGACCTGCCGGTCCACCCGTCCGGCGTACTCGAGCACGGCCCCGGAACCGAGCATCCCCCGGTCGCCGGTGCGGTACATCCGCTCACCCGGCCGGCCGAACGGGTCGGCGACGAAGCGCCCGGCGGTCAGCCCGGGGCGGTCCAGGTAACCGTGAGCGACCTGGGGTCCGGCGACATACAGCTCGCCGGCCTCGCCGGCGGCCACCGGGCGCAGGCTGTCGTCCAGCAGGTACACCCGCATGCCGGGCAGCGGGCCGCCGAGGTGCGGTCCGCGGCCCTCAATCCAGGCCGCCGTGCAGTCGACCGTGCACTCGGTCGGGCCGTAGAGGTTGACCGCCTCGATCCCGGCCGACTCGATCTCCTGCCAGGTCCGCGGCGGGACCGGCTCGCCGCCCAGGAACAGCCGCGGCACCGATCCGCTGGACAGCGGCTCGCGCAGCAGCTCCCAGTGCGACGGCGTCAGGTCCAGGTCGGTGACACCGTACTCGGCGAGCACCCCGGCCAGCCGGGCCGGATCGGAGCGCTGCGCCTCGTCGAGCACCACGAGGGTGTCGCCGCGGCAGACCCGGGCCCACTGCTGGACCGAGGCGTCGAAGGACACGCTCGCGTTCCAGCCGACGACCCCGGGCTCGGCCCGGTACACACCCGCCGACTCCAGCGCCGCCAGCAGGGCGGCCACGCCGCCGTGGCTGACCTGGACCCCTTTAGGCGTGCCCGTCGACCCGGAGGTGTAGCTGACGTAGGCCGGGTCCTGCGAGCTCAGGGTGACCTCGGCGGCGCGGGCCGGCCGTGCGGCGAGCGCGGCGCCGACGCCGAGGGTCTCGATCCACGGCGACAGGCCCGGCGCGCCATCGGGGCCGAGCAGCAACGCCAGGCGAGCGTCCTGCGCCATGAAGGCCAGCCGCCGGGCCGGGTACGCCGGGTCCAGCGGCACGTACGCCGCCCCGGCCCGCCACACGCCGAGCAGTGCGACCACGAGCTGCGAGGTCCGGGGCATGCTCACCCCGACCCGGTCGCCGCGGCCGATCCCCCGGGCGCGCAGGGCGCCGGCCAGCCGGGCGGTGCGGTCCTCGAGCTCGGCGAAACTCAGCTGGCCATCGACGGCCTGCACGGCCGTCCGTTCCGGCACGGCCAGGGCCGCCCGCCGGAACCGGGTCAGCACGTCCGGCGGCGGGCCGCCGTTCCGTTCGTCACTCATATCGGCAACTCCTGTCTTGATCGGGTGTCGGCCGGGATGCCATGCCCGCAGGACACGGCCATGTCTTCCAGGGCCCGGGCGTAGGCGTCGATGAACTCGGCGGCGAGCACGTCCGGCACCACCGGCCGCTGGTGATCCACGGCCAGCAGCACGCGCTCGGACACCGGGTCCTGGATCAGCGAGGCACCGAACGCGAAGCTGTTCGGCTCGTGGCGCAGGGTCGGCTCGCAGCCGATCCTGCCGTCCACGATCCGGGCCGAGCTCAGCCGCCCGAGCGCGTGGAAGCGCAGGTAGCCGAACTGGCTGTCGAGCCGGGGGCGGGCCATCAGCCGGGCTAGCCGGGCGAAGGGCACCCGGCGGTGCGGCATCATCTCCAGCTCCTCCCGGTGCACCGCACGCACCAGGGCGATCGGGTCGTCGCCGGGTTCGGCGGTCAGCGGCACCGTGTTGAGGAACAGGCCGTAGGCGTCGGCGCCGCCGCCGCGTTCGAGCCGGCCGTTCATCGCCAGACCCGTGGTGATCCGGCGCCGGCCGGTGATCTGCTGCAGGGCGCGCAGATGGGCGGCCAGCGCCACCGACTTGACCGGCGTGCCCGCGGCGGCGGCGACGGCGCGCAGCTGCCGCGGCGCCTCGGGGAGGACCCGCTCCAGGATCCGGGGCAGGTCGTCGGCCTTGCTGCCGCCCGGCCACAGCTCGCCGCTGACTCCGTCGAGCTTGCGCCGCCAGTACCCGAGGGACCGCGGGTCGGCCGCGGCCTCCCGCTCGACCGCCACGAAGTCGCGGAACGTCGAGGATGGCGGCGGCGCGGCGGCGCAGGACGCGTCGGCGGCGAGCGCGGCATGCCGTTCCAGCAGCTCGGTGAGCATCGAGGTGAAGCTCCAGCCGTCGAGGATGGCATGGTGCTCCGAGATCGTGAGCTGGAAGACCCGTTCTTCGAGGCGCTGCACGGTGATCCGGAACAGCGGCGGCTCGAAGAGGTCGAAGGCGGTCCCGCGGTGCCGCTCGAAGGCGGCTCGCACCGCTTCGCCGACGGCGGCCGGCCGGACGCCGCGCAGGTCCGCGAACTCGACCGGGACGGGCAGCTCGCCGTGGACGAGTTGCAGCGGCTCGCTGTACCCGGAGATGTCGAGGCCGGTGCGCAGAACCGCGTGCCGGGCCATCGTGTCGGCGACGGCCCGCCGGAAGGCGCCGGGGTCGAGGCCGGCCCGGATCCGGTAGCTGTTGACGTTGTGATAGCTGCCGGTCCCTGCGGTCAGCTCCATGTGGAAGACCATGCTCAGCTGCATGGAGACCATCGGATAGGCGTCCACCACGCCGGGCGGGAGCGCGGCCCGGTCGCCGGGGCCGATCAGGGCGAAGGGCTCGGCGGCGGCGTCCCGGCGAGCGGCCGGCCGGGCCAGTGCCACCAGGCCGGCGACGGTGGGGGCACTGAACACGTCGCGAAGTGACACCGCCCAGCCCCGGTCGCTGAGCGCACCGGCCAGCTGGACGGCCCGGATCGAGTCGCCGCCGAGGTGGAAGAAGTTGTCGTGCACGCCGATCCCGTCCACGCCGAGCAGCTGCGACCAGATCCCGGCGAAAGCCTCCTCCGCCGGGGTGCGCGGCGGGACATGCCCGCCGGACGCGGCCACCCGGGCGCCCGGAGCCGGCAGGGCAGCGCGGTCCACCTTGCCGTTCACGGTGAGCGGGAGCGCGTCAAGCAACGTGACGTTCGCCGGGATCATGTAGTCAGGAAGCGAGCGGGCCAGGAATTCACGCACGCCCGCGGGGGCCCGGCCGGTGACGTAGGCCACCAGCCGCTGATCGCGCACGACGACCACGCAGGCGTCCACGTCCGGATGCGCGCCGAGCGCGTTCTCGATCTCGCCGAGTTCGATGCGGAACCCGCGCAGCTTGACCTGGAAGTCCGCCCGGCCCAGGTACTCCAGGCCGCCGTCCGGCCGCCGCCTGGCGACGTCGCCGGACCGGTACATCCGCGCGCCGGGGATCCCCGTGTACGGATCGGCGACGAAGCGCCCGGCCGTCAGGCCAGGCCGCCCCCAGTAGCCATGGGCCAGGGCACCCCCGCCGATGTACAGCTCACCCGGCACGTCTGCCGGGCACGGCCGCAGCCAGTCGTCGAGCACCATCGCGGCCAGGTGCGGCATGGCGTCACCGATCAGGCTGCGCTGGAAGCCGCCGGTGCGGGCGGGCAGGTCGAAGGTGGTGACGTGGACAGTGGTTTCGGTGATCCCGTAGAGGTTGCACAGCCGGGCGCGCGGCCGCGGATCGAGGCCGGACCAGCGCTGGACCACGGCGGGATCAAGCGCCTCGCCGCCCAGCATGACCCACTTCAGCGCGGGCAGCGCCGTGCGGCGCCTGCGCAGGCTCGGTTCGAGCTGCCGGAGCGCCGAGGGCGTCAGGCAGAGGAAGGACACCCGCTCGGCGGCGAGCAGCTCGGCGAACTCGTCGGGGGAACGACTGGTCAGGTACGGCACGATCACCAGCCGGCCACCGTGGTGCAAGGCCCCCCACAGTTCCCAGACGGTCCAGTCGAAGGCGCAGCTGTGGAAAAGGGTCCACACTTCCCCGGGCCCGAAGCCGAAGTGCTCGCGGCCCGCAGCCATCAGCCGGCTCACGTGCTCGTGAGCGATCGCCACGCCCTTGGGCCGCCCGGTGGACCCCGAGGTGAAGATGATGTAGGCGACGTCCCCCGGCCGGACGGGAACAGCCGGCCGGGTCCTCGGCCGGGCGGCGATCTCGTCCGCCCGGCCGGCCAGGTCGTAGCTCTGCCACGGGCCATCCGGCACCGCGCCGGCCCGGTTGGTGACCACGAGCCCGACGCCGGCGTCGCCGAACACCATCGCCGCGCGGCCCGCCGGCCCGGCCAGGTCGGCCGGCACGTACGCCGCGCCGGCTTTCAGCACGGCGAGCACGCAGACAGGGATGTCCGCGGTGCGCTCGAGCAGCAGCCCGACCCGGTCACCGGCCCGCACCCCGGCCGCGATCAGGGCCCGCGCCAGCTGGTTCGCCCGCCCATCGAGTTCGGCGTAGGTCACCGACTGATCACCAAGGGTGACGGCGACCACGGAGCCGTGCGCATCGGCCGCATCCTCGAAGATCCGGTGCAGGCAGCGTCCCTCGGCCGTGGCGGCGGGCCGCGCGGGTCTAGGCGCCGCGACGGGCGTGGTGAGCAGCCGGATCGGGCGGTCGCAGTCCGCCAGGACGGCGGCGAGCAGCTCGCGCCAGTCCGCGGCCAGCCGGCTAATGGTGTCCGGGTCGAACAGGTCGCGGCTGTACTCGGCCTCGCCACGAAACTCTCCGTCGTCGAAGACGGACCAGGTCAAGTCGAACTTCGAGGTGCCAGTGGACCGGACCTGACGGCGCGCCGACGCCCGGCCGAACGGTAGCGGCGCGCGGTCTTCGGCATGCATGCCGAAGACCACCTGGACCAGCGGCGGATGACCGGCCGTCCGGTCCAGGCCGAGTGCGTCGATGACCTGGTCGAAGGGCAGGTCCAGATGGGCGAAGCCGTCGATGGCGACTTCCTGGACGTACCCGAGCAGCTCGCGGAAGGTCATGGTGGCGCGCAGCCGGATCCGCAGCGGCAGCAGGTTGACGAAGTACCCCACCAGGTTTTCCAGCTCCGGCCGGTCCCTGGTGGTCACCGGCGTGCCGATAACCAGGTCGTCGGTGCCGGCGTGCCGGCCGAGCAGGAGCGCGAAGGCCGCGAGCAGGACCATGAAGGGCGTCCCGCCCTCGGCCTCCGCCAGCGCCCTGACCTGCGCGGCGGTGCCAGGGCCCAGGTCGAAAGGCTGGGTGCGGCCGCGGTGGGTGGGGGTGGCCGGACGCGGCCGGACGCGGGGCAGCTCCAGCAGCGTCGGCGCGCCCGCCAGGTGCTGCTGCCAGTGCGCCAGGTGCTCCTCGAAGGAGGCCGTCTGCTCCTCGAGGGCGTAGTCGGCGTACTGGGCGGTCAGCTCGGACAGCCCGGCCGGACTGCCACCGGCCAGGGCGTCATAGCTCTTCGACCACTCCCGCTCGAACACGGCGGCCGACCAGCCGTCCCACACGATGTGATGGATGACGAGCATGACCGTGGTCCGCTCCTCGCGGCGGCGGATCGCGGTCACCCGCAGGAGCGGCCCGGCGGCCAGGTCGAAGGCCGCCGCCGCGGCCGCGGCCAGGATCTCCGCCGTCCGTTCCGATTGTTCCGGCCCGGACTGCCGCCGCAGGTCGGTCACGGTGAACGGGATCGCCATCGTGTCGTGGACGTGCTGGACCAGCCCCTCGCCGTCCAGGGCGAAGGTGGTGCGCAGCGCCTCGTGCCTGACGACCACCGCGCCGAGGGCCGCCTCGAGCAGCCGCAGGTCGAGCGGGCCGGTGAACTCGAACACCCAGGGGATGCTGCAGGTCGCGGCCTGCGGGGTCCAGCGGTCCAGGAACCACAGGCCCCGTTGCGGCCCCGAGACCGGTGCGGTCCGGGTGATGCCGCCCGGCGAGATCGGGTTCATCGTCTGCTGCCTTTCGATTCCTTCTGCCGTACCGGTCACAGTGGCGCCAGTCGTTCGGCAATGGCCTTGACGGTCTTTTCCCGGAACACGGTGTGCGGCGGGATCCGGCGGCCGGTCTCCCGGGACAGCCGCATCGCGACCCGGACCGCGGCCAGCGAGTTGCCGCCGAGCCGGAAGAAGTGATCGTGCCTGCCGAGCCGGCCGGCGCCCAGGACTTCGCTCATCGCGTCGGCCACCAGTTGCTCCATGCCGGTCAGGCCGGCCTGTTCCTCGGTCGTGGCGTCGCGGGACCGCGACGGCGCGGGCAGCGCCCGGCGGTCGATCTTGCCGTTGGGGGTGAGCGGCAGCGCGTCGAGGACATCGATCGAGGCGGGCAGCAGGTACTCGGGCAGCAGCCCGGCCAGGTGGTCGAGCAGGGTGCCTTCATCCGGCGGGGTGGGCCCGGCCGTGATGTACGCGGCGAGCCGGCGGTCCCCCGCCGCGGGCTCGTAGACCGTGACCGCGCTCTCTCGTACCAGCGGATGACGGGTCAGCGCGTCCTCGACCTCGCCGGGTTCGACGCGGAATCCCCTGATCTTGATCTGGTCATCGATCCGGCCGGTGATCTCCAGCGTGCCGTCCGTCGAGCGCCGGCCGAGGTCCCCGGTGCGGTAGAGCCGCTCCCCGGGCCGGCCGAACGGGCTGGCCACGAAGCGCTCGGCGGTCAGCCCCGGCTGGGCGATGTACCCGTGGGCGAGCCCGCAGCCCGCGGCGTAGAGCTCCCCGGTCACGCCCGGGCCCACCGGCTGCAGCGCGGCGTCGAGGACATGGAGCTGCTTGCCGTTCAGTGGCCGCCCGATCGGGATCGACATGCCCGCCAGGTCACCGGGGCCGACCTCGTGGCAGGTCGTCAGGCCCAGGCTCTCGACCGGCCCGTAGCCGTTGACCACCCGCAGCCGGGGGAACCGGTCGAGCGCCTGGGCGACATGGGGCACCGACGCCCGCTCGCCGGCCGTGAAGGCGAGCCGCAGATCGGTGAAGGTGTCCGGGAATTCCTCCACCATGAAGTTGAACAGGCTGGCCGAGAGCTGGAGCTGGGTGACGCCGTGCTGCCTGGTCAAGGCGGCGATCGTCTGCGGTTCCGGCCGCTGGCCCGGCTGCAGGACGCAGCGGCCGCCGAACATGAGCGCGCCATAGAGTTCCAGCGCGAAGGCGTCCCAGGAGACCGGGGCGCACTGGAGCCACACCTCCCCCGGGGCGAACCGGGCGTAGTCCTGGCCGAGGTATGAGGCGGTCAGCGCCCGGTGCGGCACGGCGACGCCCTTGGGGCGCCCGGTGGAGCCTGAGGTGAACATGACGCAGGCGAGGTCGTCGCCGGTGACGGGCAGCCCGAGGTCGTGATCGGGGGAACGGGCCGTCTCCGGCTCGACGGCGTCCAGGTCGAGGTGCTCCGGACCCGGGAACGGAGCGGCGGGCCCGCGGGTGAGCACGAGCATCGCCCCGCTGTCGGCCACGGCCGAGGCGAGCCGCTCCGCCGGGAAGTCCGGGTCGAGCAGGGTGTAGCCGGCCCCGGTCTTGAGCACCGCGAGCAGCCCGGCGACCAGGTCGAAGCTCCGCTCGACCAGGACCGCCAGCAGAGCGCCCCGCCCGGCCCCCCGGGCCGCCAGGACCCGGGCGAGCCGGTTGGCCCGAGAATTCAGCTCGGCGTAGGTGAACGTCAACTCACCGTCGATGACTGCGATGGCATCCGGGGTCCGGGCGGCCTGCGCCTCGACTAGGCCGTGCGCCGGCATCTCGACCGCGGCGGCCAGGGTGGCCAGCCAGTCCGCACTGAACCCGGCTATCGTGCCGGTCTCGAACAAGTCGCGGTCATACTCCAAGCGGCCGGTGAAGTCCGTGCCGCGGTCGTCCACCGAGATTGACAGGTCGAACCGCGAGACGTCGCCGGAGTGCAGCGCGCGGGTGACGGCGGCGCCGCCGATGGTCAGCGGGCGGGAGTCGAGCGGGTGCAGCTCAAGCACGACCTGGCACAGCGGGTTGCCATTTTCCGGCCGCTCACCGAGAACCTGGGCGATGATCTCGTCGAAGGGCGTGTCCTGATGCCGGTACCCGCCGATCGAGACCTCGCGCACGTGCCGGACCAGCTCGCGGAACGAGGCACCGGGCTCGATCCGCACGCGCAGCGGCAGCAGGTTCACGAAGTAGCCGATCAGCCCGGACAGCTCCGGGCGGCCGCGGCCGCTCACCGGGGCCCCGACGACCAGGTCGGTCTGGCCTGAGCGCCGGTGCAGGGTGAGCGCGAGAGCGGCCAGCAGCACCATGAACGGCGTGGCGTCCTCGCTGCGGGCCAGCTCGCGCACGGCCCGCGCCACCGGGACCGGCATCGCGAACTCGTGCTGGCCGCCGCGGAACGCCTGGAACTCGGGGCGGGGGCGATCCGTGGCCAGCACCGGCGCCGTCGGGGCGCCGCGCAAGTGCTCCCGCCAGTACCCGAGCTGGGCGGCCGCGGCCGGGTCCTGGTGCTGCCAGGCGCTGTAATCCGCGTATTGCACGGGCAGTTCGGGCAGGCGAGGGGGGCGGCCCTGCGCCAGCGCGGCGTACAGCTCGGCGAGCTCGTTCTCCAGCACCGGCAGCGACCCCTCGTCCCAGACGATGTGGTGAATGAGCAGCAGCAGCACGAGGCCGCCGCCGCTGATCCGGAAGGCGCAGGCGCGCAGCAGCGGGCCGGTCTCCAGGTCGAAGGGTTCGGCCGCGGCCGCCGCTATGAGCGTGTCCGCCTGGCCGGCCGTGGTGTCGATGACCGTGAACGGCACCTTCGCTTGCTCGTGGATCACCTGCTGCGGCCCGTGGTCGCCGAGCACGAACGTGGTCCGCAGGCTCTCGTGCCGCACGGCCACGGCCATCAGGGCGGTACGCAGAAGCTCCGGATCGACCGGGCCCGCGAAGCGGAACACCCAGGGCACGTTGTAGGTGGCTGTGCCCGGGTTCCACTGGTCCAGGATCCACAGGCCGCGCTGGAACTTCGACAGCGGCGCCCGGGTCAGGCCGGCCCGGGCCAGAGCAGGCCGGGCCAGGGCAGGCCGATCACCAGCCGCCGCGTCGGCCACCGCCGCCGCGAATCCGGCCAGCGTCGGGGCGTCGAAGATCGTGTACGGCGAGACCGCGCCGAAGAGGTCGAAGACGCGCCCGACCACACGGACGGCGGTCAGGGAGTCACCGCCAAGGTGGAAGAAGTTGTCGTCGGCACCCACCTCGGGCACGCCGAGGACCTCGGCCCACACCGCGGCGATCAGTTGCTCGGCCGGGGTTCGCGGTGGCAGCCAGCCCGCGCGCGTCGCCGGCCTGGGTGCACCGTCAGGATCGGGGCGGCCGGGGCCAAACAGGGAGGTCGGGGAGCTGGGTGGGGGCAGGGCCGCGCGGTCGACCTTGCCTGCGGCGGTCAGCGGGAACGCGTCCAGCGCGGTGAGGCTGGCCGGGATCATGTGCACGGGCAGCCGGCCGGCCAGGAAATCCCAGACCGTGGCATGGTCCGGCGGCGTTCCCGTGGCGTAGGCCGCCAGCCGCCCGTCACGGGCGACCACCACGCACCCGGTAACCCCCGGGTACCCGGCGAGCGCCTGCTCGACCTCGCCCGGCTCGATCCGGAACCCGCGGATCTTCACCTGGTGATCGGTCCGCCCGACGAACTCCAGGGCACCCTCGGCGGCCCGCCGGACCAGGTCCCCGGTGCGGTACATCCGGGCGCCGGGCACGCACGTGAACGGGTCGGCCACGAATCGCTGCGCGGTCAGGCCCGGCCGGCCTGTGTAGCCTGAGGCCAGGATCGGCCCGCCCAGGTAGAGCTCCCCGGCGGCGCCGGGCGGGCAGGGCCGCAGCCGCTCGTCGAGCACGTGCGCGATACGGTCGCCGAGCACCGTTCCGATGGGTGCGACGTCTCCGGCCGAGATCTCGGACAGGTCATGAACGGTCGACGTGATGACGGTCTCGGTGGGTCCGTAGGCGTTGAACAGCGGTACTCTGGTTAGCTCCCGCCAGGCGAGGGCCACGGCGGGAGGGAGGCGGTCGCTCCCCGAGATCATCAGCCGCAGGGTGCGCAGGCCGGGGGCGCGCGGGCCGGGGGCGCCGGGGCGGCGACCGCCGCCGAGGGCCGCAACCACCTCCTGGAAGTGCCCGGCGGACAGGTTGGCGATGGTCACCCCCGCGGCATCGATCAGGCCGAGCAGCTCTTCGGCGGTCAGCAGCTCGCGCTCGGGGAGGACCAGGCAGGCGCCCGCGCTCAGCGCGGCCAGAACCTGCTCGATCGCCACATCGACGCTCGGCCGCGCCAGGTGAAGCACGACATCTTCGCAGGTCATGGCGTATCTGGCGACGGTCGCCTCGAGATGCGCGGACAGCGCGCCCACCGGCACATGGACGCCCTTCGGCCCGCCGGTCGTGCCCGAGGTGTAGATCAGGTAGCCAGCGGCCGATGCCGAGCCTGCCCCTTCGCTGCGGTCGGTGAACTCACCGCCGGTGAGCAGCGCCGTGGCACCAGTGTCGGCGAGGATGAAGGCGTTGCGCTCTGCGGGGGCGTCGGGATCGAGCGGCAGATAGGTTCCGCCTGCCCGCAGCACGGCGAGCAGGCCGACCACGTAATCCAACCGGTCCCGGCTGGTCACCGCGACGACCCGGCCCGGGGTCAGCCGCCCGGCGAGGGCACGGCTCTGCTCGTCCAGATCCCGGTAGGTGACCACCCGATCCAGGTGCCGCACCGCAGGCCGCGCGGGGTGGCAGAGCGCCACGAATTCGAGCGGGAAACCTCGTGAGGACATCATCCAACCCCGATGCATTGCCGGAACCAAAGCCGTAGGGCCGACGATAGACAGAGGTCAGCGGCGTGATCGGCAGGTGACAGGGAAGAATCGAGGCAGTATCGAGCGCACCGTGTGCGATATCCGAAGATGCCTGGGCAGCAGCCGCGCGAGGACGGTGATCACAGCGCCTTCC
>JBEKKH010000054.1:0-21031 GCA_050010815.1 Streptosporangiaceae bacterium
AACACGACGCTAGCGCCGGATTACACGCCGTTCGGCACGGTCATCGGCGGCTTGGACGTCCTGCAGAAAATCGCCGCGGCCGGCGATGACCAGCAGAATGGCCCCGGCGACGGCTACCCCAACCGCTACACCGAGTTCCTCGCCGTCCAGATCATCCCGCAGACCTGACCCCGCTCGCGAATCCGGACAGAGCCATGATCACGAAGACTTTTACCCCGAAAATGGGCTAAAAGTCTTCGTGATCATGGAAATCCGGCGTTCGGGCCGAGCTGGTCGAGGAGTGCGCTCAGGGTCGGCCCGAGGGGAGCGTCGAGGGTGGCGGTGGCGTACGGGTCGCCGCGGGTAGCTCCCTGGTTCACGATCACGACGGGCCGCTCCAGTTTGGCCGCGTGCCGGACGTAGCGAAATCCGGACATCACGGTCAGCGAGGATCCCAGGACAACCAGGGCACTGGCTCTTTCCACCAGCGCATAGCAGGCCTGCGCCCGCGGCCCGGGGACGTTCTCGCCGAAGAACACCACGTCCGGCTTGAGCACACCCTGGCACGCGGAACAGCCGACGACCTGGAAGGACTCGGTAGCCTCGGCCGCCAGGACCGCGTCCCCGTCCGGATTGATGACGGCCGCCGCCTGCGCGTCCCATCCCGGGTTGGCCGCCGCGAGCCGCCGGTCCAGCTCGGTGCGCGAGGTCCGCTGGCCGCACTGCAGGCACAGCACCCGGTGCAAGCTGCCGTGCAGTTCGGTCACCTCGGACGCGCCGGCCGCCTGGTGCAGGCCGTCCACGTTCTGGGTGATGATCCCGGTCAGCAACCCGCGGCCGCCGAGCTCGGCGACGGCCCGATGACCGTGGTTCGGCACCGCCCGGGCGATGTGCCGCCAGCCGAGGTAGCTGCGGGCCCAGTACCTGCGCCGGGCGGCGGCGCTCCCGGTAAAGGCCTGGTAGGTCATCGGCGATGACCTCCGCGCCAGTCCGGTCGGCCCGCGGTAATCCGGGATGCCCGACTCGGTGGAAAGCCCGGCTCCGCTCAGGATGAGCACGCCACCTGAGGCCACAAGCTCAACCATTATCCCGAACGACCCGGCGGTTCTTGCCTCGGTCAGCTGCGTCACGATTCCATCGTGCCCTATAGGGCGGCGGCCCTGATCGCCTGGGACACCGCCGCCGCGGCCTCCCGCTCGAACATGATCGTGTAGTGATTCGTCCCCGGCACCAGCTGCGGCCTGAGCGCCGGGACGCGTTCGTGCCAGGCCGCGATGACCTCGGCCGGCAGCAGGCCCGGCGGCGCGCCGAACATCCCCGCCGGGGCGGTGAGCAGGGGAGTCGGCTTGGTCAGCCGGCTCAGCGCATCCGCGAACGGCTTTTCGGCCAGCACGTCACGGCCGTCGGCGCGCACCGCATCCTCGGCGGCCCGCGACCGCAGCTGGCCGTTCTCGCCGACCAGGTCATAGCGGACGTAGGCCTCGACGTCGGCGGTCCAGTGGTCGGCCAGCGCCGGGTGGGCTCGCCAGAAGTCCAGGTAGGCCTCGGTGTCCGGGTAGGTCTGCCGCAGCCGGCTGACCGCCGGGCCCAAGGTGGCGTCGAGCAGGGCGTCGAGGTCGGTTCCCTCCGGAACAGGAAGCGGCAGGCCTCCGTCCACCAAGACGAGCCGCCGCACCAGCTCCGGGTGCGCGTCGCGGGTAAGCAGGGCGACGTAGGCGCCCATCGAATGCCCGGCGAGCACGGGACGCCCGCCGAAATGCGCCAGTACCGCCGCCACGTCCCTGGCGTGCCTGTCCAATCCGTAAGGCCCGGGCAGGTCGCGGCTGTGACCGCGGCCGCGCAGGTCAGGGGCGGCCAGCGTCCAGTCGGGGGGCATATGGCGCGCGACCGCCTGCCACGACATGGCTGACGCGGTTATCCCGTGCACGGCTACCGCCACGCGCTTGCCCGTCCCCCATCGGAGCACGCGCAGATCCCCGCCGTCCACAGGAACGTTAACCAGCTGGAGTTGCATCTTCACCCTCCACGGTCCCGGCGGTTATGACCGAGGCCGCCCGTATAAATGTCATTATCCGCCAGCCGGGTGAGTGCGTGAGGTCAGGTCGCAGATAAAGACAGACGAGCAGCCGTGCCATGCTGGATGCTGACGCTATTGCCAGGTAAAACGAAGGTTCGGAGGTGGCCATGTCTGGTGCCCTTAGTTACTCGTCGGGAGAATCCGCGACGGGGCTCCTGGGCGACACGATCGGCGGTAATTTCGACGCTTGCGTACGTGCGTTCGGGAACCGCGAAGCCCTCGTGGACCGGCCGGCCGGGCGGCGGTGGACCTACGCCGAGCTCGCCGCCGACGTCGACGCGCTCGCCCTCGGCCTGCTCGAGCTGGGTGTCGGTAAGGGAGAGCGGGTCGGCATCTGGGCGCCGAACTGTGCGGAATGGACGCTGACCCAGTACGCCACGGCCAAGATCGGGGCGATCTTGGTGAATATCAATCCTGCCTACCGCACCAGTGAGCTTGAGTTCGTGCTCAACCAGTCGGGGACCAGGCTGCTGGTCGCGGCCGAAAAGCTCAAAACCTCCGACTACGCCGGGATGATCGCCGAAGTGCGGCCACGCTGTCCCGGCCTGTCGGACGTCGTCCTGCTCGGCAGCCCGGCGTGGCAGTCGCTGCTGGAGACGGGCCGCCGCGCGGATCGCCGGGCGCTGGACCGTATCGACCTGGACATCGACGATCCCATCAACATCCAGTACACCTCGGGGACCACAGGGTTCCCGAAGGGCGCGACGCTCTCGCACCACAATATTCTCAACAACGGCTTTTTTGTCGGCGAGCTCTGCAACTACACCGAAGCCGACCGGGTCTGCATCCCGGTGCCGTTTTACCACTGCTTCGGGATGGTCATGGGCAACCTCGCGGCGACCAGCCACGGGGCGTGCATGGTCATTCCCGCGCCGACCTTCGATCCGGCCGCGACCCTGCAAGCCGCCCAGGACGAACGCTGCACCTCGCTGTACGGGGTGCCTACGATGTTTATCGCGGAGCTGGCCCGGCCTGATTTCGCCGACTACGACCTGTCCAGCCTGCGGACCGGCATCATGGCCGGCTCGCCCTGCCCGGTCGAGGTGATGAAGCAGGTCATCGAGCGGATGTCGATGACCGAGGTGGGGATCTGCTACGGCATGACCGAGACCTCGCCGGTCTCCACCCAGACCCGCGCCGACGACTCCCTCGACCGTCGCGTGTCCACGGTAGGGCGGGTCGGCCCGCATCTCGAGGTCAAGGTCATCGACCCCAAGACCGGCGGCACGGTGCCGCGGGGCACACCCGGCGAGCTATGCACCCGAGGATATTCGGTCATGCTGGGCTACTGGGAGCAGCCGGATAAGACGGACGAGGCGGTCGATTCCGCACACTGGATGCACACCGGTGACCTGGCGGTCATGGACGACGCGGGGTACCTCGCGATCACCGGGCGGATCAAGGACATGGTGATCCGCGGCGGCGAGAACATCTATCCGCGGGAGATCGAGGAATTCCTCTACACCCACCCGGACATCCTGGATGCCCAGGTCATCGGCATTCCGGACGCGAAGTACGGAGAGGAGCTCATGGCCTGGGTGCGGCTGCGGCCCGGCGTTCCCGCGCTGACCGCCGAGTCCTTGCGAGCGTTCTGCACCGGGAAGCTGGCGCACTACAAGATCCCGCGCCACGTGCATATCGTCGACGACTTCCCGATGACGGTGACCGGAAAGGTGCGCAAGGTGGAGATGCGCGAGCGCGCTGTCCAGATCCTGGGCGAATCAGGGTGAAGGTCCTGATCGCGGGGGGTGCCGGCTACATCGGCAGCACGATCGCGTCGGCGTGCGCGGACGCGGGGATCAGCTCGGTGATCCTGGACAGCCTGGTGACGGGCCGACGTGAGTTCGCGGCGGGCCACGAGTTCTACCTGGGCGACATCGCGGACGGCCCGCTGGTCGACCGCGTCTTCGCGGAGCACCCGGACATCTATGCCGTCATTCACGCCGCGGCCCTGATCGTCGTCCCGGACTCGGTCGCCGATCCGGTCGGGTACTACCGGGCGAACGTGGCCAAGAGCCTGGATTTCGTCACGCACCTGCTGCGTAACGGCTGCGGCCGGCTGATCTTCAGTTCCTCGGCGTCCATCTACGGGGCCGCAGACGACCTCACCGTCGATGAGAACTCGCCCATCGACCCGCAAAGCCCGTACGCCCGGACGAAGGCGGTGTGCGAGGCGATGTTCGCCGACATCGCCGCCGCCCACCTCATCCGGGTGCTGTCCCTGCGCTACTTCAATCCGATCGGCGCCGACCCCAAGATGCGCACCGGGCTGCAGCTGAAACGGCCGACCCACGCCCTGGGCCAGATGATCCAGGCCGGCGAAGACGGGAACCCGTTCCTGATCACCGGCACCGACTGGCCCACCCGCGACGGTTCGGGCCTGCGCGATTACATCCATGTCTGGGACCTGGCCACGGCGCACGTGGCCGCGCTCACCCGATTCGACGCCCTGCCCGGGCCGGCCGCGGCCATCAACATAGGTACCGGCGCGGGCACCACCGTCCGGGAGCTTCTGGAGGCGTTCAACCGGGTCGCCGATCGCCCGGTGCAGGCGCGTAGCGCGGCCAGGCGGCCTGGTGACACGGTCGGCGCTTATACGCGGGTAGACCGGGCGCAGCACCTGCTGGGCTGGCGATCGCAGTACCCCATCGCCGAGGGCATCCGCCATTCCCTGCAGTGGGCTGCCCTTCGCGACGGGGTCCTGTCCGGAGACTAAAAATCCCGGCGTGTTCAGGCCTGGTAATGATCAGGGAGTTCAGGACGTTTGCGCTAGGTAAGTGATTCTATTGGCGGAAATAGGGCGAGAGCGTATGATCAGAGCGCTTTGGTAGTCAGTCCCCTCGACGGAGGGACTGTGGGGGAGCGGAGATGGGCCAAGACCTTCAACGACGCACGCAGGGGACGCTCAGTCAGCGGTCGGAACCGTCTTGGTCGGCCGTAGCCGGCACCACTGTGCGTCTGTGGCTGGAACGCCACCACATCGTGAACCAGCGCGCGTCAGGCCGCCGGCGGCGGCTCGCCATCGTCCTGAGCGCGCTTGTCGCCATGGCCGTTGGCGCCGGGATCACCCTGGCCTTTACCGGGGCGGACCCGCAGGCGTCCCCCGGCGCCCGGCCGAGCGACGCGGCGCAGAGCACGACGGCGCTCCAGCAGCAGGCCGCGCTTTACCGGCAGGAGGCGGCGAAGTGGGTCGCGGACCAGTTGAGCCCGGGCGTGCTCGTGTCGTGCGACCAAGCCACGTGCGACGAGGTCCAGCAGGCCGGTTTTCCCGCAGGCCAGCTGATGGTGTTGGCGCCGACGGCACCCGATCCGATGGGCGCTGCGGTGATCATCGCGAGCCCGGCCATCCGGAGCCAGTTCGGCACCCGGCTCGCCAGCGTGTACGCGCCCCAGGTCATCGCGAAGTTCGGCTCGGGCCCGGAAGAGGTTGACGTCCGTTGGCTGTTCCCGGGCGGAACCGCGGCTTTCGACGCCCAGCAGGCGACGGATAGTAAGAAACGTATCGCCGCGGGTACGCAAGTGGCCAGCAACCAGAATCTCCACGCCAGTCCCGCCGCCAAGGCCGAGCTCATGGCTGGCGAGATCGATCCGGACCTGGTTACAACGCTTGGGTATCTTTGCCACCAAACGGTCGTACAACTGGTAGCGTTCACTGACTCGTCGCCTGGTGAGGGTTATTCCGTCCCGCTGCGCGGTGCTGAAATTCTGGCTGCCACGCCGGGGGCGCTCGCGACCATAAGCGCGGTGTTCCACGCGCAGCTCGCCGCCTTCGCCCCCATACACACGGTCGTAGCCAAGAACGCAAGCGGCTTGTCAGTTGTCACTGTAACGTACGGTGCCCCCAGTCCGATGGACCAAGGAGGCACGTAGCGATTTCATAGCTGGGGAGGAAACAAAATGGGGCTTCCGTCGATAATAAGACGAATTACTATGCTGCTGGCCGCGTCGGCCCTGCTGCTCGGGATTCCAGTCGCCGCTTATGCCTCGTCGGCCACGACGGGGACCGGGTGGATCAGGCTCGCCCACCTGTCGCCGAACACGCCCGCGGTGGACGTCTACCTGTACTCGTTCGGCAATTCCGACGCGCAGATCGTGCTTCATCACGTCGCCTACGGCACGGTATCACCCTACGAGGCGGTCACCGCCGGTGACTACAGCGTGGCCATGCGGGCCGCGGGCGCTTCCGCCACCAGCCAGCCGGTCCTGTCCACCAGCGTGACGATCAAGGCCGATCACGCCTACACGGTGGCCGGCATGGGACCGGAGTCTGGGCTGCGGCTCCAGGTCATGAGCGATGACCTGACCACGCCGTCGGGGATGTCGCTGGTGCGGGTGATCCAGGCCTCCCTGAAACAGCAGACGGTCAAGGTCACCTGCAACGGAAAGACCCTGGTGGCCAAGTCCTCCTTCGCGTCCGTGAGCGCCTACCAGGCCGTCCCGGCCGGTACCTGGACCATGGCCGCGGTCGGTACCGCGGACACGGCGACCCAGTCCGTCACGCTCGCCGCCGGGACCGTTCACACGGTGGTGGTCCTGGACGGAGCCAGTGGCCTGGAACTGGTCAGCCTGGAGGACGCGGCCGGCGCGGGCAAGCCGCCGCTGGGTTCCGCCTCGACCGGCTTCGGCGGGACCGCGCCGCACGGCCCGGGCTCACCGCTGCCGTGGGCGGCGCTCATCGGCGCCGGTTCCCTGCTCGCCGTCGGCAGCGGGCTGCGCCTGCGCCGTCACGGGGCGGGCCGTAAGCTGCGCGCTGGGATCTGAGCGATGTCGTTCCGCAGGCCGGCCGCGATTATCCTCGCGGTCGGCCTGGCCGTGATCGTGGCCGGAACGGTGGGGTTGCTGCTGACGCGGCACTCGACTCTGGCCATGCGCCCGGTCGCCGCCGGGGTGAACGCGCTGCCCGCCCCGACCGGACCGATCGTGGCCCCGCCGCAGTCGGCCGTCCCGGTCCCGGTGGCCAGCCCGGTGTCGCTGACCATCCCGCTGATCGGCGTCAAGACCAACCTGATCAGGCTCGGCCTGCAGGCCGACGGCGCGCTGCAGGTGCCGTCCACGACGTCGGTCGCGGGCTGGTACACCGGCAGCCCGCGCCCGGGTGCCATCGGCTCGGCCATCATCGTGGGGCACATCGACTCCTACCAGGGACCCGGCGTGTTTTACCGGCTGGATACGCTGAGCCGGGGCGACAAGGTCTACGTCCGGCGAGCCGACGGGACCATGGTGATGTTCAAGGTGACCGCGGTCCAGACCTACCTGAAGAACCAGTTCCCGACGCAGACGGTGTACGGGCCCACGCCCGACGCCGAGCTGCGCCTGATTACCTGCGGCGGGACCTTCGATTCCACCACCGGCCACTACCTGAGCAACATCGTCGTCTACGCCACGGAAGCGAGCTGAACCTCAAGCCATCACGGGCCCGGGCTGGCCCGTGATGGCACATATATAACAGTGCTGTTAGAATTCGCCGGGTGGATACCTTTGCCGGGCTCGGCACCAGGATGCGGCACGTGCTCGAGCTCCTCGACGGGGACGTCGCCCGCGTGTACGACGAGCTCGGCCTCACCGGCTACCGGCCACGGTTCAGCCCGGTGGTCCGGGCCATCGTGGCCATGGGCCCGCTGTCCATCCGCGACCTGGCCCGTGCCGTCGGGGTCACGCATTCCGCCGCCAGCCAGACCGTCGCGCAGATGGCCCGGGCCGGCCTGCTCACCCTCGAGCCCGGCGCCGACGCCCGCCAGCGCATCGCCTCGCTGACCGCTCGGTGCCGGGCCCTGCTCCCGCTGATCGAAGCGGAATGGGCGGCCACCGATCTAGCGGCGGCCGAGCTTGAGGCCGAGCTTCCCGTCGCCCTGACGGACATACTTTTTCTCGCCGAACGGGCCGTGGTGTCCCGCCCCATGCACACTCGGATCCGCGCCGCGGCCAGGACGCTGCACGCGGCGCTTCCGCCCGATGACTCGCAGGCCGCACGCCGGGCGGCGCTGCTCGCGATCTCTGGTGAGGCGCGCGCGACCGGTGACACCGGGGGACCCGATGCCTGATAAAGCGGGCCCCCTACGGCGACTGCTGCCCGACATCGGCCCGGCGCGGGAAAGCCCCGCGTTCCGCCGCCTGCTGGCCGGCGGCCTGCTGTCGAGCCTGGGCAGCTCGATGACCTCCTTCGCGGTGGTGCTGCAGATCTGGGACCTGTCCCGGTCCTCACTCGACGTCGGCCTGCTCGGGCTGACCTTCGTACCGGTCCTGATCATCGGCCTGCTCGGCGGCACGATCGCCGACGTGGTCGACCGGCGCAAGCTAGCCCTGGCCACCAGCATGGGCCTGATGACGGTCTCGGCCGCGTTCGCCGCTCAGGCGTACCTGCAGGTCGGCCGGCTGTGGCCGTTGTATCTGCTGGCGATGGTGCAAGCGGTGCTGCAGGCGATCAGCGCTCCGGCTCGCCGCACGTTCGTGCCGCGGCTGGTCCGCTCCGGCCAGCTCACCGCGGCGATCACGCTGAACACGCTGACCGGGCGCATCACCATGCTGGCCGGGCCGGCCCTGGCCGGGGTGATCGCCGGAGCGTTCGGCCTGCGGGTGTGCTACGCCGTGGACGCCGTCAGCTTCGTCGCCTCGCTGTACGCCACCGCCCGCCTGCCCGCCATGCGCCCGCAGCCGGCCGGCGCCCCGGCGCTGGGCCGGCTGCGGGCGGCCGCGGCCGGGCTGCGGTTCATCCGTCGCCGGCCGGTGCTCGTCGCCGCGTTCCTGACCGACCTGGACGCCATGCTGCTCGGCCTGCCGGTGGCGATTTTCCCGGCCCTGAACGCCGCGCATTTCGGCGGCCGGCCGCAGACTCTCGGCTTGCTCAACGCGGCCGTCGGCGTCGGCGGGCTGGCCTCGGCGGTGATGTCCGGCCCGACCGGACGGCTCTCGCGGCCGGGCCGGGGGCTGCTGGCCGGCACGATGATCTGGGGCGCGGCAATCGCCTGCTTCGGGCTGACCCGCAGCCTCCCGCTCGCCCTGATCCTGCTGGCCACCGCGGGCGCCGCCGACACGCTGACGGTGACGTTCCGCGGCTCGATCGTGCAGGCCCTGACCACGGACGAGTTCCGCGGCCGGGTCTCAAGCGTGGAGTACATCATCGGCACCGGGGGCGGCCCGCTCGGCAACATCGAAACCGGCACGGTCGCCGCCCTGACCACGCCCGCCTTCAGCGCGGTCAGCGGCGGCATCGGCTGCCTGGCGGCCGCGACCCTGATCGCACTGACCTTCCCCGCCCTGGCGCGTTACCGCCCGGGAGCGGGCGGATCGGCGGGGGGCCAGGCGACCCAGCGCGTGCGGATCGTCACGCCTCCTTGCGGGCGGCCGCCGGCCAGCGACGCGGTCCGGACGCAGAAGTGAGACCACATGTTCAGCTGGATCTCCTTGGCCAGCCGCAGCTTGTTGTACAGCACGTCGGCCAGCCGGTCCCCGGCCCGCGCCCAGGACTCGATCTCGAAGCCGAGGTCGCCCGAGGCCGAGGTCGCCCGGAACTCGATTTCCCCGGCCTCCAGGTGGCCGGACAAGGTGGCCAGCCGGAACGAGGTGTCGTCCCGGTGGATCACCCGGACCGGACCATCCCACGGGCCGGGCATCCGCACGATGAACTCATCACCGCGGCGCATCTCGTCGCTCGCGCCGCGAGTCTTGCGGAACACCGCCATTTCCGGCGAGGTGCGGTTGAGGTTGGCGATCACACGGTCGATCAGCGCCGCCGGGCTCATCGCGCTGTGCGCGATCCGTACCCCGTAGGTGCGGTGCAGCAGCGGACCGAAGCCCGCCTCGATCGGCTGGCGCCCGTCGCCAGCGTCGTGGCCCCCAAGATCCCCAAGATCCCCGGGACCCGGCAGATCTGTGCCGTCCCCTGCCTCTTCCGAGCGGTGCAGCGGAATCGTCCGCCACATGTACCGCCAGCTGACCAGCGCGATCCCGATCGGCCAGCGGAGCACGATCCCTAGCCGGTCGGGCCGGCTCGCCGTCGCCATGGCAGGATCGTCCCATGCCGCGCGGCCGTCTCGCGCCGCGGGTACCGGATAGGGAGGTTCCGCATGACTACGGGGCAGGCACTGCGGCGGGTCGGCCTGCGCAGTACGTATCTCCACGTCGCGTCGATAGCGTCGGTGGGGCTATGTATCGGACTGTGGATCCGCGCGAAGACCGTCGACCAGGACGAACGCGGCAATGCTGAGCGGCGCGCGCTGTTTGTCGGACTGTGGCCGCCGACGCTATGGCTCATCGGCGACTCCGTCGACAGGGCCGAGTAGTTGCGGGGATTCAGTTCGGTCGATGAAAACACCGCGCTGGCGGCGCTGCGGCACCGCCGGATCAATTACGATCCGGAGCGGGCGCCGCAAGATGGCCGGGCCGACGGGCACTGGCACGTGGACTCCGATGACGCGGTCATCGGCTCGGAGATCCCCGGGCTGCCGGTGCCTGGCGGCCCGTGGGAGACGGGGTGCGTCCTGGTCCGGCAGTACGAGTTCGCCGAGCCCGCGATCCTGCGCGCCGCCTACCGCGCGGATAGCGAGCTCGCGGGGCGCGACATGCTGCTGGAGGGCCGGTTCTTCGGGTTGCGGTTCTATCTCGGCGTCCGGATCACCGGGGTCATCGATGAGACCAGGGACGTGGACGGTAGCCCCGAGCGGGTCTGGGGCTGGAGCTACCAGACGCTCGAGGGCCACCTGGAGCAGGGACGCCTCAGCTATGAGGTGATCAAGAACCTGGGTACCGGCCGGGTCACCTTCCGCGTCTCCGGCTACTCCCGGGCCGCGCCCATCCCGAGCCTGGTCGTCCGCTGGGGGTTCCGGCTGTTCGGCCGGTGGACTCAGCGCCGTTTCTATCTGGCCATCCAGCGCCGGATGCGCCGGCTGGTGCAGGCCGGGCAACGCGGCGCGGCGCTGCCGGTCCCGGCGACCCGGGCCGACGGCGTGGTCCTGGCTCCGTCGGGAGCCGTGGCGGCGCACCCGCTGGAACGGCTCGCCTGGGCCCAGCTGCATCCCGGCAAGTAGGCTCCGACATGGCCCGCGTGCTTGAACACGTCACGGTCATTGTCGACGTAGACGATACGCCGCGCATCCCCGGCGTGCGCGGGCTGGCGGTAGGCTGACGGCCAGCAGCAGACGATTCCGGAGGAAAGCGGACAATGGCAGACGAGCCAGGCCAGGACGTTTCCGGCAGCGCGGGCAAGCCGGGCCGGTTCGATACCAGCGTGGCGCACGTTGCCAGGGTCTACGACTACTGGCTCGGAGGGAAAGACAATTTCGCGGCCGACCGGGCAGCAGGAGACCAGGCGATCAGCGCTTTCCCAGCCATCCCGCTCTCCGCCCGCGCCAACCGCGCATACCTGGCACGCGCGGTGCGGTTCCTCGCCGGCGAGGCAGGCATCCGCCAGTTCCTCGACATCGGCACCGGCATCCCCACCGCAAACCACACCCACCAGGTAGCCCAGTCCGTCGCGCCCGCTAGCCGGGTCGTCTACTGCGACAACGACCCGGTTGTCCTCCTCCATGCCCGCGCGCTGCTGGCCAGCCACCCGCAAGGGGCCACCGAGTACATCGACGCCGACCTGAACGACCCGAAGAAGATCCTGCACGGCGCAACCGCGCTGCTGGACTTCAGCCGCCCCGTCGCCGTGATCCTGATGGCCATCTTGCAGCACATCGACGACGCCCACGACCCGTACGCGATCGTCGCCACGCTGATGAGCGCAGTCCCGCCCGGCAGCTACCTAGCGATCTCCCATCCGGCCAGCGACATCGACGCCGAGGCGATGGCCAAGATGGCCGACGTCCTCAACAAGATGATGGCCGAGAAAGTCACATTCCGTGACCGCGCCGCTGTATCAGGGTTCTTCGCCGGACTGGACCTGGTAGAACCGGGACTAGTGCAAGCCTCGAAATGGCGGCCCGCCTCAGAGATGGAAGCCGCCAGCCCGGCCGCCTTGTGGGCCGGGGTAGCGCGCAAGAAATAACACCGCGTTCCTGCATCCACGCCAAAAGCGCTAAGCGCTCCATCAGCCGGACAAGCGTGCATTACCCATTCACCGGGGAGTGGCAGCGTAGGCGGTGATGTCGTCTGGGTCACTGGTGAGGATCTGGGCGGGACTGTGGAGCGCGGCTGCTATGACGACCAGGCACCGCGCCCCGGCGGACCCAGGCGCTGGCCGCGCTCTGTGACCAGCTCACCGCCGCCCGCCCGCTATCCCAGCACCGGCCTCGTCCTTCGCTACGAGGTCAAACCCCGCCCAAGCCCTGCATAAAAGATCTCCCTATGTCGGGAGTCCCGGGCCTATCGAGCGTCTCCGCAGGTCATCCGTAGTGCATAGTCAAGATCGTGACGAATCGAGGCTAAAGTCCCCTGAACGATTGAGGCTAGGAGGACAGAACAGGAGTCGAGGCTAGGCAATCGGCAAAAACCGCGTTCTGCTGCTACTTTTCCAGCTATATTGCCTTGACCGGGCGCTGGGCATCTGGCAGGTTGAGTTAGCAAAGGAATCGCAGTGCTCCCAGACGACCCGAAGATAAGGAGCGGCATCCATGAAGATACCCAGACTGATAGCTGCCAGCGTGGGCACAATGGCCCTGGCCATCGGTGCGCTGGCTGCGAGTGTCGCAGCGGCCTCACCAAGCTACGCAAACACCGTTCACGTCGAGGCCTCTATTATCGGCGCGCATGTCGATAACCCAGGCGCGCATGTCGATAACCCAGGCGCGCATGTCGATAACCCAGGGTAGGGCTGAAGCTGGCACTGCTAGGCCCGTTGCCCACCCTGGTATGCATTCCGCGGTGGGCACGGGCCGCGTCTATGTCCAGGGAACTGGTGCGCCCGCACCAAACCAGCGTCACCGACCACTGCATAGACCTCGTATTTTGCAGCCGTCTGAGGTGGCCCCACTGTTTCCGGGCAGAGGATCCAAATAGGATTCTCCTGGAAAGGAGCCGGGAACAGATGCCGGGAAACGGAAACGATATACTGCAGAGTTTAAGGACAGGCTGCCAGAAAGATGGCCGATAACTCACTGCCTATCGCCCGGGTCGCCCGGGGAGTTCGGTGTCAATGACACTACTCTCGGGTTCTGGGTGAAGGATTACCGCAAGAAGCATTCGGCGGATCCGCTTCCGGTCGGCATGCCGGACGCTGAGCGGATACTCGAGCTGGAGCGCCGTAACCGCGAGCTTGAGATAGAAAACGCTGCCTGAGGTTAACTCGGCAAGAGCCACCACGCAACGCTTACTGTTCGCAAGAATGGTGTTGTGTCGGAGGCGAACGTACTTGCGGTCGTGCAATTGTTTTGAGCGCTGCATCTCTGCATTGGCAAGCTGTGAGCTGGGGGCGGAGTGGCCCAGTTATCTAGGTATGGATCACTCCCGGCGACAAAGAGGTGACCGTAACCGGATGAGACCCTATCCCCTTTCGGATTGCTGAGGGTAGCCGCGGATCGTGGCGATTCGAGGTTGCTCTCCCGCATGGCGCTTTCGCCTGCTGCTGACCAGCGGTGCCAGGAGACGCTTAAGGCGCCCTGAGTACGTGTGCGTGCCTCTGCTGCCCGCGCTCTGTGGAACAGCCAGGGACGCTCTGAGTGCTTCCGCTCCCGTGTTCGCTTCAGGTAGTCTGACCGGTACAGCATGCGTGTGCACAACCAGCGTTGCAACGGTCTGGACTGGCACCTACGAGACGGACACCGCACACTAAGAGTCGACGGCAAGATCCGGGTGGCCGAACGGGCAGGACAGGGGCAAGGCAATGACTCAGGAGATCCCACCAGATGCGGCGGCCAGGGCACGTGCACTGTTCGGTGACTTCATCGAGGGTGGTCGGGGGGAGGCACGCCCGGAATTCGACGCGAGGTTGGGCGATCACGTGTTCATGGACCGGTTCGCCCGCGGGTGGAGGGACATGGCGGACTCCGCTGGCAGCTTCAAGCGCATCGGCGCGCCTGTCGCCCGCCGGTCCGGCGATTACACCGTGGTGGATGTCCCTCTGATTGCCGGGCGCGGTGAAGCAATCGGCAAGGTGGCCTTTGACACTGAGGGCAAGGTCGCTGGCCTCGCGATAAAGTATCCCCGCCGACATCGGCTAGACCCACGGCCCGTGCGTAGTTTCTTCCTCGGGAACCCTGAGATACTTGGGCTCGGGCGCACTCGGATCTAGCTGGGCTATCTGCTGCCCACCGGTCACGGGGCGGTTTCGTCTGCTGTTGGCCAGCAGCCCATGCGTATGCACAACCCGACTTGCAACGGTCAGAAGATCTTCGAGCACGTACGCGACGGGATGCAGCGCCTCTCGCTCGTTCGCCGACTGCCCTGCTGAGCCAAGAACAGCCAGACCGTCCCGTGACTGCCCTCGGTCACGGGGCACTTTCTTCCGCTCCTCAAGGCCCCGGCGTGGCTGCGGCTGGCCTTTATGCCCCTTCTGGACGGGGCCAGGCCCTCGAGGACGCGCGGATGGGTGTCCCCTGTCGCTCCCGTCGTTACCCAGGCCGCTGCCGGGGCCGGGCACTGGGCCGCCGGGCACCGGCAGCGGGCCCTGGCAGAGTGGGCAGGCGCTGCTGGCTTCGGGCTGGTGGCGTGGGGCCTTGGCACGGAAGCGCCGACCCGGGCCGAGGTGCTAGAGAACATCTCGGCCCGGGCCGGGATGGAAGGGCAGCGAAGGGACCTGATGCGCAAGCCTGGCACAAAGGCCCCGGCTACCGCCGCGACGGAAACACCCGCAGCACGCCGGCTATCCCGGTACCTCCGCTGGTCCGACCTTGTTTCCCCGCTAGCGTGGATGGTCATCGGCGTGCCGTGGCGCCTGCGCCACCCGCGGCGGCTGACGGTGCTCGCGATCGCCGCGGAAGCCCCGAACGCCGTGTATAGCGTCCTGCGGGCGGCCCGGGCCCTGCAGCGGCGCAGGCTGTGGATGGCCGTCGGCTCAGCCCTGATTGCAGCCGGATCGGTAGCCCGGCTGCGGGCAGCATCGGCTGAACCCCTCCGGTAACGGCAGGCCCGCAGCGGCCACCCGCTTGCCGACCCTGCGGGTGAGTGAGCGGTAGCCTGGCCCGCATGCTTGAACACGTCACGGATATGGCGAGTGATTCCCGACGTGGGCGGTTATCCTCGCGGACTCCACCGGGCCAGGGCAATCCGAACGGAGGTCTTCCTCGCGTGTCCACAATCGCACTTGTGACGGTGACGCGGTACGTGACCCCGCTGCGCGAAGGCGGGTCGCTGCCTGCCCTGGTCGAGGCGGACAATCTCGGCACCTACGTGATGAAGTTCCGCGGCGCCGGGCAAGGCCCGCTCGCGCTCGTCGCCGAGATCATCGCCGGTGAGCTTGCCCGCCGGCTTGGCCTGCGCACCCCGGAGCTGGTTCTGGCCGAGCTCGACCCGCGGATTCCGGGCAGCGAACCCGATCCGGAGATCCAGGATCTGCTGAGAGCCAGCGAAGGCCTGAACCTCGGGGTGGATTTCCTGCCGGGTTCGGTGGGGTTCGATCCGCTCGGCTGGACGGCCGAGCCCGGCTTCGCCAGCCAGCTCCTGTGGTTCGACGCGCTCGTCCAGAACGTGGATCGCACCTGGCGCAACCCCAACCTGCTCGTCTGGCACCGCGACGTCTGGCTCATCGACCACGGCGCGGCGCTGTACTTCCACCACAACTGGCCGACCGCGGATCCCATGCGGCCGTTCGACGCCCGCGAGCACGTGCTTCGCGACCGTGCTACCGAACTGACGCAGGCTCACGCCGCCCTCGCTCCCCAGATCACCGAGCCCTTGCTGAGGCACGTCGCCGGCCTGGTCCCGCCCGAATGGTTCGGCGACCGCGGCGCGGAGGCCTACGTCGAGCATCTCTTGCGCCGCGCCCCGGTCGTGCCCGAGGTGATCCGCGGGTGAGCGGGACCGAGGTCTTCGAATATGCGCTGGTGCGTGTGGTCCCCCGGGTAGAGCGGGGTGAGGCCATCAACGCCGGCGTCATCGTCTACTCGCACCGCTACCGATACCTGGCGGTCCAGATCGAGCTGGACGTGGCCCGGCTGCTCGCGGTCGATCCCGCGGCCGACGTGGAGGCGGTGCGCTCGGCCCTGTCGGCGTTCGAGAAGGCCTGCACCGAAGGCCCGCTGGCCCTCCGGCCGCTCGGCGAGCGCTTCCGCTGGCTCGCCGCGCCCCGGTCCACCATCGTCCAGCCCGGCCCCGTCCACGGCGGCCTGACCAGCGACCCCGCCGCCGAGCTCACCCACCTCTTCGACACCCTGGTCCGCACCTTATAGGAGGGGCTCGACATCGTCGAGCGAGCGGACTACCGGCTGCGCGCCCTCGCGGGCCTCCGGGATCCCTTGAACCCCGCGGGCCATCTGCACCGTGCGGATCCCGAGCGCGGCCGCCCCGGCGCAGTACGTCGCGTTGTCGTCGACGAACAGGGCGTCTTCCGCATTCACGCCGAGCTTGTCCAGCGCGTGCCGGTAGATCTGAGCCGCCGGCTTAGCCACCCCGACCTCGTTGGAGAGGATCAGGGCGTCGGCGAGCGCGGCCACCCCGAGCTGGACGAGCAGCCCGCGGGTGTTCTCGTCGCAGTTGCTGATGATCGCGACCTTGATGCCCCGGGACCTGAGCTCCCGCATGAACGGCAGGACGTCGTCGTACAGCCGCCCCGACCGCAGGAGCAGCTCCCGGCTCTTGTCCGCCAGCGCCCGCACCAGGCCGGGCCGGGGCTCGACCCCGGCCATGCGCAGGATCTCCCCGAAGACCTCGGCCATCGAGATCTGGCCGACGGACAACGCCGGGCCCAGCCGCCGGAACCCGGCGTACAGCTGTTCCGCGCCGATACCCGCCAGCTCAAGCAGCTCGTGCCCGTGCGCGCCGAAGTCGGTGTGCACGATGGTCTCGTAGGCGTCAAGGAAGCACGCTTCGAAGCGGGCCACCGGCTCGAGATCTTACTCTCCGTGAAATTCCGCGATGGCCGTCTCGTAGCGGTCAAGCGCACGCTCGACCGGGCCGCGAGCAGCCGAGGGCAGCCAGTGCACCGCCCGCTGGAAGCCCGCTTCCGCGTAGGTCTCCAGCACCTTGGCGTCGGCGGGCACGCCCATGACCATCAGGGCGACCGGCCGGTCGGCGCGAGCGCGAAGCTCCGCGGCCCGGTCCAGGATGCCGCCACGACTGTGGTTGGGGAACCAGGCGTCGCCGAAGGCAAGCACCCGGTCGAGCACGCCTGGCCCGTTCCCGCCGACGAGCACCGGAGGATGAGGCCGCTGGGCCGGTTTCGGCCAGGACCAGATCCGCTCGAACGAGACGTACTCGCCCGCATAGCTCGCCTCGTCGTCCGTCCAGATCGCCTTCATGGCCTCGACCCGTTCCCGCAAGACCGCCATCCGCCGCCGGGGGTCGGTGCCGTGATTGGCCATCTCCTCCCGGTTCCAGCCCGCCCCCACGCCGAACTCGAACCGTCCGCCGGACAGGAAGTCGACGCTGGCCACCTCCTTGGCGGTGGTGATCGGGTCACGCTCGATCACCAGGCAGATCCCCGAGCCGACCCGAAGCCGGGAGGTCGCGGTCACCGCGGCGGCCACCGCCACGAACAGGTCGAAGGTATGCGCGTACCGCCGGGGCAGCTCCCCGCCGCCTGGGGGAGGTGTTTGCCGGCCGGCCGGGATATGGGTGTGCTCGGGAAAGAACAGCGATTCGTGCCCCCGCTCTTCGGCGAGCCGCGCCATATCGGCGGGGGCGATGGCGTCATGGGTGGGGAAGATGGCTACACCGGTTTCCATGCCGCCAAGCCTAGGTGACCCCGTGCCGAGCCGCCGAGCGCCACCGAGCACGCTCGGTTTGTCCTGCTAGGCTGCACAAGACGGAGAGGCGCGTGAATGGACTACGTTATTTCTGGCCTGCTGCTGATATTGATCATAGGCACCCTGGTGGTGCTGAGGAGATCCGAGCGCCGCAGGCAGTAGCCGAAGGAGCCAGGTCATGACGGCCGCCGGCATAGAGCTGTCAGACATGGCGTTCTGGGGTTTGCCCCTGGCCGACCGGGCGGCCGCTTTCGCGCGGCTGCGCGTCGCGGAACGGCCGCGGTTTTACCCCGAGCCCGTGGTCCCGTTCGGTGATGAGGGTCCTGGCTACTACGCCCTGGTCCGGCATGCGGACGTGGTCGAGGCAAGCCGTCACCCCGAGGTGTTCTGTTCCCGGCGGGGTGCGACGAACATCGTCGATCTGCCACCCGCTTTCAACGAGTATTTCGGCTCGATGATCAACATGGACGATCCCCGGCATGCCCGGCTGCGCCGGATCGTCTCTCGCGCCTTCAGCCCGAGGCTGATCGCGAAGTTCGAAGATGACGTGCGGCGTGCCGCGGCTGTGATCGTCGATGACCTGCTGGCGACCGGTCCTTGCGATTTCGTGCCGAGCGTCGCGGCCCGGCTCCCGCTGAAGATCATCTGCGACATGATGGGCATCCCCGGCCACCAGTACCAGACGGTCCTGGCCAACAGCAACATCATCTTGTCCGGGTCGGATCCGGAATTCCTGAGCCACGACCCCGACCAGGCGGTCAGCCAGATACTCGGCGCCGGGCGGGCGCTGGCCGAGCTCGTCACGAGGCTGGCCGCCGAACGCGTGCGAGCACCCGCCGACGACCTGGTCTCCGCGCTGGTGACCGCGAACATCGACGGGGAAACACTGACCAGCGCCGAGCTCGCCTCGTTTTTCGTCCTGCTGGTGGTGGCCGGCAACGAGACCACCCGCACCGCCTTGTCGCACGCGCTGATGCTGCTCACCGAGTTTCCCGACCAGCGTGAGCTGCTGCTCGCCGACTTCGAGAACCGGATCGAGGGCGCGGTCGAGGAAATCGTGCGCTACGCCTCCCCGGTCCTGTTCATGCGGCGCACCGTTACCCGGGACTACACCATGAACGGACAGGCGTATGGCGAGGGTGACAAGGTGGTGCTGTACTATTACTCCGCCAACCGCGACGAGGCGGTGTTCGCCGGCCCCGGGACGTTCGACATCACCCGCTCGCCGAACCCGCACGTGGGATTCGGCGCGGCGGGCCCGCACTTCTGCCTTGGTGCCCACCTCGCCCGCCGTGAGCTCACCGTCATGCTGCGCGAACTGCTGACCCGGGTCCCCGATATCACGGCCGGCGAGCCGGACCGGCTCCTGTCGAGCTTCGTCAACGGCATCAAGCGGCTGCCCTGCCAGTTCGCCGGGTGATCCTCACCCCCACAGGATGGCCTCGACCTCCGGCAGCGACCGGACCACCGCGGTCCCCGTCGCGGGTACCACCCCGTCGGCCGTCCCGACCCCCTCGCGCGCGATCTGCACGGTGTTGATGCCCACCGCCACCGCCCCGGCGCAGTACGCCGCCTGATCGTCCACGAACAGCGCGGCCCCGGCGGTTACCTGCAGCCGGTCAAGCGCGTGCCGGAAGATCTGCGCCGCTGGCTTGGCCGCGCCGACCTCGCAGGACAGCACCAGGGCGTCCGCCCGCGCGGCCACCCCGGCCTCGACCAGCAGCTCACGCGTGTACTCGGTGCAGTTGCTGACGATCGCGATCTTGATCCCGCGGGACCGGAGCGTGTCCAGGAACGGCAGGACGTCATCGTAAAGCCGCGTGGTCGCGAACAGCAGTTCCCTGTCCCTAGCCAGCAGCGTACGGACGAGGTCTGGCTGCGGGTGGACCCCGCACTCCCGCAGGATCAGCCCGAAGCCCTCCTCTTTCGTCAGCCGGCCCGCGTTCAGCCTCTCCTCGATCCGCCGGTATCCCTGCCGCCAGGCCTGCACGGGTACTCCGGCCAGCGTCGCCAGTTCGTTCCGGCGGCCTCCGAAGTCGCAGCTCACCATGGTGTCGTACACGTCAACCAGGCATGCTCGGATGTCGGCCACACCACCAGGGTACGAAAGGTCCGCCGGAGCCCGTTCGGCATGGGCCGGTAACACGCTCGTAACGCCGACGCCAGATCATGGCTGCCATGTCTTACCTTTTCGCAGGTCACGGTGGCCCCGCGCCGACCCGGAGCGCCGCGGGCTACTTGCCGATCGAAGAGCACGGCATCGTCGGCGACCTGCGGACGGTGGCGCTGGTGGGCACCGACGGAACCGTCGACTGGTACTGCCCGTCCAGGTTCGACGCTCCTTCCCTGTTCGGGGCGCTGCTCGATGCCCGCAAGCCCGCAAGGGCGGTTACTTCTCGTTGCGGACCCGCAGCAGCGGACGGCCCAAGCAGCTGTACCTGCCGGACACCAACATCTTGCTGACCAGGTTCCAGGGCGCGGAGGCGGTCGGCGAGGTGATCGACTTCATGGTCCCGGAGACCAGCGGCACCGGCCGGGCGCGTGACCTGCTCGTCCGCCAGGCGCGCGCGGTCCGCGGCCGTGTCACCTTCGAGCTCGCCTGCCACCCGGCGTTTGACTATGGCCGGGCGCCGCACACCGTCCACCTGGTGGCGGACGTCGGTGCGGTCTTCTCCTCGCCGGCCGGCCGCTGCGTGCTGCGGTCCGACGTGGCGCTCAAGATCGAGGAGTCCGGGGTCGCCGCCACCTTCACCCTGGAGGAGGGCCAGGGCGTCGACATCGAGCTGGAATGGAACGGCGAGGTCCGACCGCTGGCGGCCGGCGAGACCGAGGAACTGTTCAGCCGGACGTCGGAGTTCTGGCAGAGCTGGGTCAGCCAGTCCAGGTACCGGGGCCGGTGGCGGGAGATGGTGCAGCGTTCGGCGCTGGTGCTGAAACTGCTCGTGTACCATCCGACCGGCGCCCTGGTCGCCGCGCCCACCACGTCGCTGCCCGAGCAGCTAGGCGGCGGCCGCAACTGGGACTACCGGTACAGCTGGCTGCGCGACGCCGCGTTCACCATCTACGCCCTGATGACCCTCGGCTTCCTGGAGGAGGCCGCGTCGTTCATGGACTGGGTCCAGCGCCGCTGCGAGTCCGCGACCGCCGAACGCGATGTCATGATCATGTACTCGATCGACGGCAGCGAGGACATCGAGGA
>JBEKKH010000055.1:0-20196 GCA_050010815.1 Streptosporangiaceae bacterium
GGGCCGGGTGCTCTGAGGCCAGGTGGTCCGGGCCCGGGCGGTCCGGGGCCGGGTGCTCTGAGGCCAGGTGGTCCGGGCCCGGGCGGTCCGGGGCCGGGTGCTCTGAGGCCAGGTGGTCCGGGCCTGGGCGGTCCGCGGCCGGGTGCCCTGGGGCCGGGCGGTCCGGGCGGAAGCCGGGCCAGCACGCGGGGTGCTGGCGCACCGCGAAGTAACAGAGCACCGCGGCCAGCGGGACGAACATGAGAACCATCGGCAGCCCCGCGAACCGGCCCGCGAGAACTAGCGGGAGACCCGGCAGCAGCCACGCCGCGGCCAGCATGGCGGGAACGACGGTGACGGCGGCGAGAAGCCACCCGGCCCGCCCTCCCGAGTCGAGCCGGGGCGCGGGAACCGGCTCCGCGACATCGTCTGCCTCGGTGACTTTCTGGGCCTCGGAGGCGTGTGGTCCAAGACGCACGGACCTACTTTAGGCCCTGGCTCAGGCCAGCGGTCCAGGCCAGCGCCGGCGTGGCCCCTTTGCGTGGTTATAGGCGCCGTGGGTTCTGCGCTTGCGGGCGGCATGGACATGGAAGCGGCCCCCGCCGGAGGCACCCCGGGACGCCCGAGACGTCGCACCCGCATCTCCTACGCGACGCTTGTAATGACGGCCACTGCGGTGGTACCGGTAGTCATTCCCGGCGCAGCCGTCCCACGGCTTCTTGTCCGGCGCCCCTCTTTGGGCATGATCTGGACTTTCCGCGGTGGATCGGGCTTGGCGGCATGCCACTTCGCCTGAGTTGATCTTAGTGGCTGGCGTGGCCTGCCGTCCCGTTCTGACCAGCACAGCTACACCTCACCCCCGGCAGCGGACCTGGTCCGCCATCAGCTGCGAACATGCAGGTCAGAACCATGATCGGCCAATAGGCCAGGTGGCATTGGGCTTGGCGATGGATCGGGTGTACGGGTGCGATGTGCACCGGATCGGCATGGTGCCCGCGTGGTCGGTCGCTGCGCGTGCCGGATGGCGGGGTTCCCGGCCTCACGCGCATCTGCTGGCGCATGACTCCCGGATGCCGGCGCCGGCCGGGGCCTTGCGGCCGGCACGATGGAGAGTTGTGCCGGCTGGGGAGGGCCGGGGCCCGGACAGAGTTGGCACCGCAGGGGGCCACGGCACCGCAAGGGGGCACGGCACCGCAAGGGGGCACGGCACCGCAAGGGGGCACGCTGTACGGGGCCTCGCGGGCGGTGCGGGCAGGCTAGGCCGGTACGGGTAGCCGGTACGCGGGCGGCTAGCTGGCCGCCGCCACCATCGGGGGCGGAGACCCGGGCGCGGGCCCTTCGGTCTGGTCCTGGCCGGAGCCCTGGCGTCCGGCCCGGGACACGAGCAGCCAGAGCACGAGCGCGGCCGGGTAGATGAAGTAGCCGAACCTGGTCGAGGGCGCGAGTACGAACATGGCCGAGAGTCCGATCACCAGCCGCACGGTGGCCGCCGGGACGTCCCGGGGCGGCCGGATCACCAGCGACACCGCGATGGCGAGCCCGGAACCGACCAGCAGGATGACCACCGCCGTGTGGCCGACCGGGCCGGTCTGCGCCAGCACGTGACCGAGCAGCGGGCTGGCCGCCTGCGACTTGACGCTGGCCAGGCCGAGCGGGAACAAGATGGTGTTCTTCACCAGCGAGCCGGGTTTGAGGACTGCGAACGGACCCACGATGACCGCCACCACGCTCAGCGCGACCGCCGTGAACCGCCACGCGACACGCGGGCTGTCGCGGACGTAGAGCAGCGCGAACACCACCACGAGCGCGGGCCAGGCGGTGGCCTTCATCGCCGAGGCGACACCCAGAGCCAACCCGGCGGCGACCGGGCTTACCCCCTGACGCCGCCAGAGCAGGGCGAAGCCGAGACACAGAAACGCCACCATCGGCACATCGGTGCCGCCCACGCAGAGTTCGAACGCGATGACCGGTGACGCCGTCGTCAGCAGCGCCCACCGGACGCTGTCCCTGGCCCCGGCGATGCGCAGCGCAAACGCGAATACGACGAGGAAGACCAGGCCGAACCACACCCGCGGATCGGTCAGCAGGCCGTGACCGAACAGCGCCTGCGGCACGCCGAACGCGGCCATCAGCGGCAGGTAAGGGTTGTATTGGTTGGGATCGGTCGTGGCGGCCAGCGCCTGCGAACTGCGGTACGGGGTCCCCTGGTGGATCAGCGTCTTGGCCGAGGTGGCGACGACGCCGACCTCGGGTTCCCCGTGGCCGGTGGCGACCATCCACAGCAGCGGGAACAAGATGGCCCCGCAGACGATGGCGGCGAGCGCGATGTCGACCCCGCGGGTCCCGCGCGACCTCCAGGCCAGGACGGCCAGGGCGGCCAGCCCGTAGGCGCAGAGGCCGGACAGGCCCCACAGCCGGTGCAGCGAATCGCTGCTGAACAACGAGACGCCCCCCGCGAACAGGGCGCAGACACCGAGCCCACCCGCCAGCCAGGCCCAGGGCATGGTGGTAACGGACTGCCAATTGGTAGGCTCGGTGCTCGCCCCGCTACTCGCGGCCCCTGTGGCAGGCGCGAGCACGCGAGCATCACCACTCTCCACCCACCGATTCTACGCCTTGCGCCGCCGCACGGCCGTCGCCCGCACGGCGGACATGCCCATCGGCCTGGCGGCCGACCGGGCCTCACCCGCGCGGGTGAGGGCCAGGCTTTCGGCCGATGGCTTAGATGACGGGAGGACGGCCGGCCCGGGTCATCCGCCAGGCGGTACCCAGTGAAATGGGACGACGTCGGCCCGGGTCGGCGCGCCAGCCTTCGGCGAAGCCGGCGAACCAGGGGCGCAGGCTGGCCGGCTTACCGCGCTCCCGGGCCACGGTGAGCGCCATCCAGTCGGCCAGGTAGACCGCGGCCAGCGGCCAGGGCAGGTTGCGCCGGGCTAGCAGCACCCGGTTCCGCCCGTCCCGACGGCGGAACGAGTCGTACCGGACGTTCGGCAGCGTGTGGTGATACATCCGGGCGGCGGCGTCGTACTCGAGCCGGTAGCCGCGGTCCAGCAGCCGCCACGCCAGGTCGGTCTCCTCGTGACCGTAGAAGAACTCGTCTGGGTAGCCGCCCGCCTCCAGGTACGCCGAGCGCCTGACCGCGGACGCGCCGCCGAGGAACGAGGTGACCACCGACGAACGCTCCGGGTCTCCGGCCCGCAGCCGGGGCACGTGCCACCGCGCCCCCGGGCCGCCCTCGGGGTCGACGACCCGCATGGAGAGCACCGCCAGCGCCGGATCCGCCGCGAACCTCGCTGCGACGTACGACGCGAGCTCCGGGTCCGGGTACCAGCCGTCGTCGTCGAGGAACAGCACCACGTCACCGCCGCACGCCTGCACCCCGGCGTTGCGGCCGGACGCGACGCCGACGTTCTCCGGCAGCAGGACGGTCCGCACCCCGGCCGGAAGGCCGGCCGGTTCGGCGCCGTTGCCCACCACGACCAGTTCCACCTGGACCTCACGCTGGGCCAGCACGCTGCCGATGGCCCGGTCGACCTCGGCCGGGCGATCGCCCATGGTGAGGATGACGCAGGACAGGGTCAGCGCGGTCTCGTCGGTCATATCCGTCTCACTTATCGCGCGCGCTTCTTCCATCGCTTAAGCCCCTCTCACCGCAATCGGCGCGACGCCATGATGGCCACCAGGTGCGCGACCGCCATGAGCGCACCCACGGCCAGGGCCGCCACGTCCAGGACCCGGGTTGCGGTCAGTCCGCCAGTCGCGGCGTCCACGATCGCGGCCACCAGGATGAGGAACGACAGCTCGACCGCCTGGATGATCCGGTGCAGCCGCAGCGCCGCGGCCAGCCGCCGGGCCAGGGCCAGGCCGTGGGACCGGGGGGCGAGCGCCTGATCGTCGTGCGTGCCGTTCAGCCCCGACGAAGCGCGAGCCACCGTGACGCTGTCGGTCTCCGCCTTGATCAGCGTGGCGCAGACCGCGGCCGCCAGCCCGACGCTCACGTAGCCGCCGGCCAGCGTGAAGTGGCCCTGCGCCCGGACCCCGAGGCCGGCCAGCAGCACCGCCTCGGCGATGTAGTGTCCCATCCGGTCCAGGTACACCCCGGTCGCCGATAGGCGTCCCGTGTAGCGGGCCAGCTCACCGTCCGAGCAGTCGAACAGCAGGTAGAGCTGGATGAGCACGGCCACTCCCACGGCGGCGGCCAGCCCGGGTATCGCGGTCACCACCCCGGCCACGACCCCGGCCACGATGAACGCCACCGTGACCGCGTTCGGCGACCAGCCAAGCCGGGCGAACACGACCGTCGCGTACGGCGAGACCCGTCGCATGTAGAGCCGGCCCGCCCAGTGCTCGTCGTTGAGCCGCGCCAGCACCTGCGGCGGCTGTCCTATGGCTCGTACCTCAGCCACCGTTGGTCCGGACATCATCCTCCGCTCGTGACGGCTGCGGTGAAGCCCGCGACCTGCTGGGCGATCGCGGCCTCGTCGAGCTCTAGCCGCTCGAGGATGGTGTACCGGCCCGGCCTGGTCGCGGGCGCGTACAGCACCGCCTGGGTGAACTCCGCCGGACCGAGCCCGATGTCGGCCGGAAGGCGTGGCAGCCCGTGCCGGGACAGGCAGGCGGACATGAGCGCGAACAGGCGCTCGTCGCCGTGCAGGTAGGTGCAGAACAGCGCGCCCAGCCCAGCCAGTTCTCCGTGGCTGCCCGTGCCCGGGTAAAGCTGGTCAATGGCGTGCAGGATCTCGTGGTCACCGCCGCTGCCCGGTCGGCTGGAACCGGCCACCGTCATGGCGATCCCAGACAGTACCAGGGACTCGGCGAGCACGGTCAGGAACTCATCGTCAGTCACAGTGCCCGGCTGATGCAGCACCGCCTGCGCCGCAGTCCTGGCCAGCGTGACGGCGAGCCCGTCGACGGGCTCGCCACGGTCGGCGGCGGCCAGCTTCCAGTCCGCGATCGCGGACAGGTTGTTCACCACGTCCCCGATCCCGGCCCGGATCATCCGCGGCGCCCCGGCCCGGACCCGGTCCAGGTCGACCACCACGGCCACCGGCGGGAGGACCCCGTAGGAACCCTTCCCCGACTCGTGCTCGAGCGAGCTGACCGGCGAGGCCAGGCCGTCGTGAGCCAGATTGGTGGCTACCGCGACCATCGGGATCCCGGCCATGTGCGCGGCGAACTTGGTCACATCGAGGGTCTTGCCGCCGCCGATGCCCGCCACCGCCTCGAAAGCGTCGGCCCGCAGCTGCTTACCCAGCCCGATCGCCGCGTCGACGCTGCCGTCCTCCACCCGGAAGACCCTGGCGGTTTCCATGTCGAGTTCAGTCAGCACGTCGTCGCCCTGCCCGCGTCCGACCGCGACCGCGACCCGGCCCTCGGTGGCGATCCTCCGGTCGGCCAGCAGCCCGGCTAGATCCGCGACCGCCCCCCGCCGGATGTCCACGATGAGGGGCGCGGTAAGGATGCGGGCCAGTACCGGCATGGGCCTCCTTCCGGCGGTTGACGGCGAACATTCGCGGCGCCGCGGCTAGCGACGGCTATCCGGGAGACTACCGGGTTACCGGCGACGGCAAGGCTCAGTGCCAGCCCCGGGCCGCATCCCTTTCCCGCCCGGGGCTCGGCCGGGTCAGCAGCGAGCGGCGATCTCGCGGGCCCGGCGCAGGTCGTCGTGGTTATCGACCTCGACCCACTCGACCTGACCGATGGGTGCTACGGCGATCGCGCCGCCCCGGTCGGCGAGTTCCTGGAAACCGTCCTCGTAGTACAGCGAGGGGTCCCGGCGCCAGGTGGCCTCGAGCGCCGCCACCAGCGGCGCCGCGGCCGAGGGCCCGATAAGCGTCGCGCCGATGTACTCGCCGTAGGCCAGCGCGGGATCCATCAGCTTGGTGATCCGGGTGATCATGCCGTCCGCGCCGATGACGACCTTCATCTCCTCTTCGGCGAGGTTCTTGACGTCATCGACGGCCAGGATGATGGCTGCCCGCCGCCCGCCCGCCAGGTCGCCTCCGGCCGGGTCGCCTCCGGCCGGGTCGCCGGAGGCGGAAAGCAGGGTCTTCTCCACCGAGACCGGATGCACCGTATCGCCGTTGACCAGCAGCGCACCCGCCGCGAAATGATCACGGGCGAGCCAGAGCGAGTAGGCGTTGTTCCATTCCTCGGCCCGGTCGTTGTCCACCAGGGTCAGCCGGACCCCGTGGTCTCGTTCGAGGCGCGCAGTCCGGTCCTTGATGGCGTCCGCCGCGTAGCCGACCACGATCACGATGTCACGCAAGCCCACGGCGGCCAGGTTGCGCAGGGCAATGTCCAAGATGGTGACCTGACCGTCGACCGGCAGCAGGGCCTTGGGCAGCGCGTCAGTGTCAGGCCGCAGCCGGCGCCCCGCGCCGGCGGCGAGGACCATCCCTATCAACCGTGGTCTCCATCCGTGGGAAGCAGCCATCCGCTGAGGAAATCCCAGCAGAAAAGCAACCAAAGATAACCTGAAAGCACGGCGTACACCAACGGCGCGATGCCGATCACGGCGGCCAGTCCGGCCAGCAGCATTCGCCCGTCCCAGCCGAGCCCGAACCGGTCGGCCGCGATGCCCCGCCCGAACCTGGCCCGGTAGGCCAGGTCCAGGTGGCGGACGATCACGGCGGCCAGCAGGGCAAAGACCAGCGCCGCGGGAACCCGCCGGGAGAACCCGAGGGCCGCGAGGAAGATGCATTCGCCCACCTCAAGCAGCGCAGGCACCAGCCAGTCCAGCCGCCCGTCGTGCGGGTGGCAGGCACCGAGCGCCGCGAGCAGCATCGCTTCCACCGGGGTGAGCACCAAGATGCCCGGCAGGTTCCCGAGCCCGAGCGCGGTCAGCACGCACGTCACGAACAGGCCCACCAGCACCGGTGGCAGCGGCGGCAGCCGACCTTGGACCAGGCGGCCGATCCACCGGGACACGACACCGTCACCACGGTAAGCCGCCAGCCCGCCGCCCGATGTCAGCCCACCGACTGGCACCGGGCGGCGCTCTGATGTCAGCCCACCGACTGGCGCCAGGTCAGCGTCGTTCGGCCGGTCTGAAATGGCCGAGCGGACCAGCTGTCCGGCCAGCACATACCCCGCCGCCAGCACCCCCCAGGCCAGCAGCAGCGCGAACGTGGCGCGTGGCCCGAAGCAGACGGCGGTGACCGCGATCACCACCAGCCGTTCGCCGGCCGGAAGCGTCGCGGCCTGCTCGATGGTGCGCTTCACCGACCGGGGGAAAAGGTGCCCGGAGGTCCTGTCCGTGTACTCGAAGCCAAGCTCAGCCATCCGGCGCACGGCCAGCACGACCATGGCGGCGATGGCCAGCCGCCAGACGCCGGCCTGCCCGGCACCACCCCAGCCGGCCACGAAGGTGTCGCGCAGCGTGTGGCCGAAGGTGCCGTCCAGCCCGACGGCGGCCGCGCCGCCCCGCTGGCCGGCCACGGCGGAACTGACCGCCAGCGCGGCGTACACGGCGAGCTCGGTCAGCAACCCGGACGCCGCGCCGAGCCAGTCGACGGCGGGCCTGACCCGGCCCTCCCGGTTGGTGGCGGCCAGCAGGGAGCCAGCCCGGCCGGCCAGGAACGAGACGGCCAGCGCGACGATAGCCAGCAGCTTCGCCCGCATCGCCAGCTCGGAGAACCACACCGCGGCGATAAGTCCCAGGCCGAGGGAGATCCCGTAGAGCGCAGCGGGCGCCAGTTCGCGCCAGGCCGCCCATCTGGCCACGTCACGCGCGGCGGGATCGACGACGAGCTGGGTGACGGCGCCCTCGCTGTTCGGCCCGGCATCGAGCACCCGCACGCTGACTCCGCGTCGGGTCAGTTCGCTGATCAGCGCGCTCACCGCGGCCGGCCCGGCGTAGGTCGCCGCGAGCGACTCGGCGGCCGATGCGAGCGCGGCCAGGTCGGGTGTGTCTACCACGAGCGCGCCGCCGGCCACGAACGCGTCCTCGGCCACGAGCGCGCCGCCGGCCACGAGCGCGCCCCCGGCCACGCCGGCCCCAAGGCCGGGCCCGGGATCGCGGTGGCCTCGCACCGGTCTCGAGGTGCCCGCGTTCGCCCCCGAGAAAGCGGCGGTGCCACCCGCGCTGAGCAGCACCGCCAGGATCTCCTCGGGTACGGCGTCGGCACCGCCGCAGATCAGCACGCGCTCCCCGGCGGCTCGTGCCGCGGCCGCGACGGTCAGCAGGCCGGGCCCGGTCCGGTTCGCCGCGTCCACCCGGCGCACGCCGAGCGCCGCCAGCTGGCCGCGCAATCCCGCGCCCGCCTCGCCCGTGAGGACCAGCGCAACCGTCATGCCTGCCCTCCCAGCGACCTAGGCCGCCGCAATCGCGACTAAGTGCTACAAAATGTAGCCGAGGTTACGCCGACGGGCCGGGAGGAACACGCCCAGGCGCCGGACATACTCCGTCGCGTGGCCGGCCAGGCCGACCGCCACCGCACGCCGTCAAAGCTTGCACGTTGTCTCCCGTCCGCGCAGACACATCCGCCACGCCCATTCCCAACAGGATGTCCAGCGCATACCCAGCCAGCCACCAGCGAAACGACATCCGCCCCGGCCGCCGCCCCGGCCCCGCGCACCCGTTCCGATTCCCGGCCCACCAAGCGCAGGGAAGTCGATGGCACACCGGTCCCCCTGGAAGGGGTGCAACGGCACATCGAGTAACTTCTCGGTGACCCGGGCGGGGCCGGAGACGGGGCGCGTGCTCGAGGATGCCGGCCGCCGGGAGTGACACGGTAGAGTCCGGCTCATGCGGGTGGTCGCGGTGGTGCTCGGGGGCGGGGTGGGTCAGCGGCTCGGCGCGGAGATGCCGAAGCAACTGCTCAGGCTGGGCGGTCAGACGCTGGTCGAGCGCTGCGTGGCCGCCTTCGACCAGGCGCCGGGCGTGGACGAGATTCTCGTGGTGATGGCCCGCGGGTACACCGACCAGGTGCGGGCCATGCTCGCCGCCGGCGGCTACCGCAAGGTGACGGACGTCATCGCGGGCGGCGCGACCCGGCCGGACTCGACGCGCGTGGCGCTGGCCGCCATCGCGGGCCGCACCACCGGGGCCGGCCAGGGCACCGGGGCCAGCCAGGGCACCGGGGCCAGCCACGACTGCGGCGTGTTGTTGCACGACGCCGCGCGGCCGCTGGTGGATCAGCAGATCATCGCAGACTGCGTGGCCGCGCTCGAGGTTCATGACGCGGCCGGGGTGGCGGTGCCCACCGCCGACACCATCGTGATTACCGAGAACGGCGTGATGCACTCGGTGCCGCGCCGGGAGACGCTCTTCCGCTGCCAGACCCCGCAGTGCTTCCGGCTCCCGGTCATCGCCCGGGCGCACGAGCTGGCCGCGGCCGACCCCGACTTCGCCCCCACCGACGACTGTGGTGTCGTGCTGCGGTACGTGCCCGGCGTGGACGTGCACATCGTCCCGGGCAGCGAGCGCAACATCAAGATCACTTACCCGCAAGACCTCGCCGTCGCCGAGGCCCTGCTGGCCGGACTGGCCCTCCCCTGACGACCCTCCCCTGATGGCCCGCTCCTGACGACCCTCCCCTGACGACCCGTCCCTGATAACGGCTAGCCGCGGACCGCCTGCTTCATCAGGGTGCGGCCGAACTCCCACATCAGCCCGCTGCCCCGGCTGGCGTCCTCGAGCACCTCGCCGAACGCCTCGGTGAAGAGCTTGACTTCGGTGTCGCCGATCATCAACGGCGGGATGAGCTTGATCACCTCCATGTGATCGCCCGACACCTGAGTCAAGATGCGGTGCCGCTGGAACAGCGCCACCACCACCATCTGAGCGAACAGGCCAACCCGGGCCTTCTGCAGCATGTTCCAGCTGGTCCGGGCGCGCAACGAGGACGGCTTGCCGAACTCCAGGCCGATCATCAGGCCGCGGCCGCGGACGTCGGCCAAGACGTCGTAGCGTTCGGCCATCGAGGTCAGCGCGGTGTGCAGGGCTTCGCCGGTCCTGGCCGCGTTCTCGACCAGGTGCTCGTCGTCCAGGACCGCCAGCGAGGCCAGGCCCGCGGCCATGGCCAGCACACCGCCCTTGAACGTGGTGCTGTGCACCATGACCCGGTCCATCGAGGAAAAGACCTTGTCGAAGATCCAGCCCTTGGCCAGCATCGCGCCGACCGGCACGTAGCCACCGGACAGGGCCTTGGCCACGGTCACGATGTCCGGCACGACCTCCTCGTACTGGTAGGCGAAGAACTTGCCGCTGCGGCCGAACCCGCTCTGCACCTCGTCACAGATGAGCAGGGCGCCGTGCTCGTGCAGCAGCGCGGCCGCTGCGGTGAGGAAACCATCGGGCGGCATGTGCACGCCCTTGCCCTGAATGGGCTCGACGATGAGCGCGGCGACGTCGCCCTTGCGCAGCTCGGCCGCTAGCGCGTCCAGGTCACCGAGGGCAATGGACGGGTCCGGCAGGAGCGGCTCGAAGCCGCGGCGGAACTCGGCCGAGCCGTTCACCGACAGCGAACCGGTGGTGAGCCCGTGGAACGCGTGGTCGCAGTAGACGATGCGCCCACGCCCGGTGGCGTACCTGGCGAACTTCAGCGCGGACTCCACCGCCTCGGTGCCGCTGTTGCAGAAGAACACCCGGTCCAGTCCCGGCGCCTTGGCCAGCAGCCGTTCGGCCAGCAGCCCGGGCAGTGGCCCGCAGTCGAACTGGGTCCAGTCGGCGAGCTCGGCGTCGAGCGCATCGTGCAGCGCCTGACGGATCACCGGGTGGTTACGCCCGGCCGCGAACACGCCGAAGCCGGCCAGGAAGTCGGCGTACCGGTTGCCTTCGGCGTCGTACAGGTACGCGCCCTCGGCCCGCTCGTAGACCTTGTCGAAGCCGATCGTGTGCAGCACCTTCGGCTGCTGAGGGTTCAGGTACTTGCCGTATAGCTCGTAGCCGTCGCCGCGATGGGCCGCGAGCAGGGCCTCCAGATCGAAATCCATGCTTTTATTCTCTCCCCGCGGCAGCCGTCCGGTCGCCGGCCGCGCCCGGTTGACCGACACGGGTGTCGGACTCGCGGCCATCCGGGCGGTGCAGCGTGCGCGGGCTGGTGAGGAACCCGCTGCCCCAGCTCAGGTGCATGACGCCCAGCACGACAGGTGCCCGCAGCCGGATCGCGGCCGGTACCCCGCGGGCGAGGCCGGTGCCGACCGCCGTGATCCCGGCCAGGTACGTGACAGGAATCACGAACCCGGCCGTCAGCCAGCGCAGGCCAGACGGCGCCCCGGCCGCCATCGCGGCCAGGCCGGCCAGGCCAGCGGCCAGTCCCACCGCGACCAGGCCGGCCGCGGCCGGCGGGGCCAGGTACCGGAAGCTGGCCGTCTCCGGGTGCTCGCGGACGATCACCCGGCGCCAGCGGCCGTAGTGGAAGTACTGCGCGGCCAGGGTGCGGATGCTCGCGCGGGGCCGGTACGTGACGCGGAGCTCGGGGGTGAACCAGATCACGCCGCCGCAGGCCCGGATGCGGAAGTTCAGGTCCCAGTCCTCCGCGCGGAGCATCTCCTCGTCCCAGCCGCCCGCCTGCTCGATGGCCTCCCGGCGGTAGACGCCGAGATAGACGCTGAGCGTCGGCCCGGCGCCGCCGCCGGTGTGGAATGCGGCCGAGCCGACGCCGGCCTTCGACGTCATCCCCCAGGCCACGGCCCGCTGGAACGGGGACACGCCCTCGGCCGCCATGACCCCGCCGACGTCGGCCGCGCCGGTCTCGCCCAGCGTGGAGACCGCGATCCGCAGGTAGCCGGGCGGCAGCAGCGCGTGCCCGTCTATCCGGGCGATCACCGCGTGCCGCGCGGTCCGGACGGCGAGGTTAAGCGCCGCCGGGATCCTCCCGGTCGGACTGGCGACCACCGTCACCCGCGGGTCGGCGGCCGCCAGCTCCCGTGCTAGCTGCTCGGTCCGGTCGGCCGAGGGCCCGACCGCAAGCACGAGTTCGAGCGGGCCCGGGTAGTCCTGGCCGAGCACACGGCGCACAGACTCCGCGAGATACCGTTCCTCGTTCCGGACCGGCATCACGACGGACACAGGTGGGTATTCCATGACGCTGGTCACCGTACCGCAGCCAGCGCCCTTCTTACCCCGGGATCGGCTGGGCTTCCTCTACAGGCCAGAGTCCTCCAGCATCTCGGTGACCAGGGCGGCGATCTGGGAACGTTCGGACCGGACCAGGGTGACGTGCGCGAACAGCGGATGGCCCTTGAGCTTCTCGATCACCGCGATCACGCCGTCGTGCCTGCCGACCCGAAGGTTGTCGCGCTGGGCGATGTCGTGGGTGAGCACCACCCGCGATCCCGAGCCGATCCTGGACAGCACGGTGAGCAGGACGCCGCGTTCCAGCGACTGCGCCTCGTCCACGATGACGAACGCGTCGTGCAGTGACCGGCCCCGGATGTGGGTCAGCGGCAGCACCTCGAACATGTCCCGGGCGAGGACTTCCTCGATGACATCCTGGGTGGTGACCGCGGACAAGGTGTCGTAGACGGCCTGGGCCCACGGGCCCATCTTGTCGGCTTCGGAACCGGGCAGGTAACCCAGATCCTGGCCGCCGACCGCGTACAGCGGCCGGAACACGATGACCTTCCGGTGCTGCCGCCGCTCCATGACCGCCTCAAGGCCGGCGCACAGGGCCAGCGCGGACTTACCTGTGCCGGCCCGGCCGCCGAGCGAGACGATGCCGATCTCCGGGTCGAGCAGGAGGTCCAGGGCCACCCGCTGTTCCGCGCTGCGGCCCCGCAGCCCGAAGGCCTCCCGGTCGCCCCGCACCAGTTGCACGGACTTGTCCGGCTTGACCCGGCCCAGGGCGCTGCCGTTGGCCGAGGTGAGGACCAGGCCGGTGTGGCAGGGAGCGTCGCGGGCCGCTTCGCAGTCCAAGGTGCCTGTTTCGTAGAGCTGCTCGATCTCGCCGCTGCTGATGTCGAGCTCGGTCATCCCGGTCCAGCCCGAATCCACCGGCAGCTCGGCGCGGTATTCCTGCGCGGCCAGCCCAACCGCAGCCGCCTTCACGCGCAGCGGCAGGTCCTTGCTGACCAGGACGACATCTTCGCCCTCGGCCGCCAGGCTGCACGCCACGGAAAGGATGCGCGTGTCGTTGTCTCCCATCCGGAATCCGGCCGGCAGCACCTGCGAATCGGAATGGTTGAGTTCGACTCTGACCGTGCCGCCGAGTGTCCCGACCGGCAGTTCCGCGTCCAGCCTGCCGTGCTCGATGCGCAAGTCATCGAGGTGACGCAGGGCCTGGCGGGCAAAATAGCCCAGTTCCGGATGATGCCGCTTGGCTTCCAGCTCAGTGATGACGACGACCGGCAGGACCACCTTGTGCTCATCAAAGCGGGCGATGGCGGCCGGATCGGCGAGCAGGACGCTGGTGTCGAGTACATACGTACGGCGACCTTGAGAATTGACCACGCAGACTCCCCTAGGCACCGGGACCAGCCGGCGCCAAGACAGGACACAGACGTGTCGGATGGGCCGGGCCTGGCCCCCCAAAGGGCCGAGCCGGCCCTTCTGTCATCTCGCCTGCACGCAAAGCGCGAAGCTCGGAGATTCGAGGGCCCTCCCGGGAACGGCACCACGCCGTCCACCACTACCGAAGGTACCCGCGATCGTGTTACGGCAAAAGCACCGTCGGGTTACTAACTCACAATCGTGCGCTTAACCTGCGGTAACAGCCCGAAACTCGGATTGGTTTCCGATCGTGGCGAAGGCACAGAAGCCGGGTCGCCTCCGACCGGGCGGCGGCCTGGAAAATAGCCTCGGACCGCGCCAGAACCCGCGATTTCGCGCGGCCGGCCGGCCGTCTGACCCATTATGAGCCGAACCTCCGATTACGGGCCGCGTAGGACCGAAGTGCCCGCAGGAAGTCGACCTTGCGGAAGGCAGGCCAGTAGGCATCGCAGAAGTAGAACTCCGAATGGGTGCTTTGCCACAGCAGGAAGCCGCCCAGCCGCTGCTCGCCCGAGGTACGAATGACGAGGTCGGGATCCGGCTGACCCGCCGTGTAGAGGTGCTCGGCGATGTGCTCGACGTCGAGCACCTCGGCGAGCTCCTCGATCGTGGTGCCCCTGGTCGCCTGATCCTGCAGCAGGGAACGCACGGCGTCGGCAATTTCGCGCCGCCCGCCGTAGCCGACCGCGACGTTGACGAGCAGCCCGGGAAGGTGGGCGGTGGCATCGGCCGCGTCCTTGAGGACCCGGACCGTGTCGCCGGGCAGCAGGTCGAGCGCGCCCACCGGGTTCACGTGCCAGTGCTCGGCAACCAGTCCCTGCACGGTGCCCTCGATGATTTTCAGCAGCGGCACGAGCTCGGTGGCGGACCGGGTCAGGTTGTCCGTCGAGAGCAGCCACAAGGTAACAACCTCGACCCCAGTCTCACGACACCAGTCGAGCAGCTCGAATATCTTGTCCGCACCCTTACGGTGCCCGCTGCTGACGTCGGGGAACCCGGCCGACCTGGCCCACCGTCTGTTCCCGTCGCACATCACCCCGACGTGGCGCGGGATGGCGTCTGGGGACAGGGAAGCCTCGAGCCGGCGCTCGTAGAGCCGGTAGGCGAGGTCACGAAGTCCCATGCTGCGACCTTCCTCATCACCGTGATGATCTAGCAGAAACGTATCCAACGAATGGAACGCTCCGGTCCACGACTGAGGTTCCGGGCGCCGTGCCGTACCTCAGTTACGGACGTGACCGGCGAGAGTCAAGGTCCTCCAGGGGCCGGAGCATTCCTGCTCCGCCTTGGGCGCGGTCACCATCATGTCGTGCCGGCTTTCCCGGCCTTGCCTGGCGTACCGCCATTGCGGCCCGGGCGAGTTCCCGGCTCCGGCGACGGGGACCACTAGCGCTACCCTATCGCCAGAATCACGACATCCGGGCCCATTCACCAATGGCCCGCGATGCGGTCGCGGATCACCCGCCGGCCAAGAGAATCGTTATCTTCTTGAGACCGAACGCCGGCCGTAGGCCGGAACCAGGCGTGCCCGGCGGATACGCCGGTAGCTTCCTTTGAAGTCCCTGTTTCCCTTGGTACCCGTGTGACGGGACAGTACGTGCGTGTCCGTAGCGCGGCGGACCGGGCAAAGGAAGTGGTGGATCCGGGCTACGCGACGGATCAGGTACATCCCCGGCCCGCATGCCAGGTCCGGAAATGTCCGGCCCGCGCGGCGGCGGACCATCGAGGCGACGATCCAGCTCTGGCCGGCGTGGCTGACGGCGAGAATCTCCAGGCGCCGCCAGGCGGGCAGCCGCCAGGCACCGGCCCAGGGCGCTGCGGTCATTCCCCGGCGGGGGGGCGGTACCTGTGGGTGCCCTGATGCGTGAGCGCGCTGTGGTACCCCATATCGGGGAGGATTCTGGCTTGGGGGAGTTTTTTGTGCACCCCGGTCCACAAAATCCTCCCGCAAGCCAAAATACTCCCAGGTAAAGCCGGTCAGCTGGAATTCGTGAGCGAGTAGGTGCGGGTGAGGCTGACGGGCCCCGCCAGCCTGCACGGCGCAGCGCCCGGCGGCCGGTCCGGACTCCACAGCGGATCCGCTGGCATCCGCCCGTACACCCGATCCACCGCCAAGTCGGATCCACCGCAGAAAATGCGGTGAGCGGGGCGGGTGGGACGGGTGCGGTAAGTGGGAGGTGGGGGATGGCGGCCGGGGTGAGTGGGCCGCCGCTGAACCGCGAGATCCTTCCTTGGCACGGAACGCCGACGTCCGGGTGCAGGCCAAGACGCCTGCACCCGGACGCGGCCAGGCTCAGACGCTCCCTGGTCCTTGGTCCCGCACTTCCTCGACCTGCCGCAGGGCCGCGCGCAACCGCGCCAGCCAGGCATCGGCGTTCTCCCCGGTCAGCCTGACGCACCAGGCCAGCGCGTCGCTACGGCTGCGCGCCACGCCCGCGTCGACCAGGGTGTCGAGCACCCGGCGCTCGGGCTGGCGCAGCCTGGTCATGACCGGGACCGAGAGGGTCGTGAACAGCTCGGTCGTGTCGGCGCAGGTGACGCCCCACGACACCTTGCGGCGGAACTTGTGCTCGGCCTCACGGGCGATCTCAACCCGGCGGCCCCTGGTGTCCCCGCGGAACCTGCGGATCCGGCCCTCGGCCGCGGCGGCCCGCTCACCGACGGAGGTGCCGGCCACCTCCGGAGCGGCCAGCGACCCGATGACCGTGATCTCTTCGCGGTCCACCTGGATGTCGGGAACAGCCGTGAACCAGTCGCTCGGAAGCCGGCCGCCGAACCAGCCCCGGACTTCGTCCGCGGCCCCGGCCCGACCGGACCCGCCTGATCCACCCGGCTGGCCACCGCGATCCGATGCCGTCTCGGCCCCGACGTTCGTCTCGTCGCCCGTCCCGGCATCGTCGTCCGGGTCGGGTACTGCTTGCTCTGTACTCATGTAATTATAATTACACCTTGACTCGAACGCGTCAAATACCCGTTGGACGCGGGAATGCGGAGGAGTGCGGAGGAGTGCGTGGCGTTCGGCAAACGGTCGGACCGAACCGGGTAACGACCGAGGCAACCGCGCCCTGACTGGGCCGACGGGCGGACGGCGGACGGGCGGACGGCGGACGGGCGGACGGGCGGACGGGCGGACGGGCGGACGGGCGGACGGGCCCGGCTCTGGTCAGGCCAGGCCGGCGGCTACCTCGGCCGCGATCTGCGGGTCGACCCGGATCGCGCCCGCGAACTGCGAGCCGAAGCTCGCCGGAACCACCTGGACGTCCATGCCGGGCTCGGGCGCCTGGATCATCCACCCGTTGCCCAGGTAGATAGCGACGTGGGAAATGTAGCCGGGATCGGTGGGGTCGGTGTGGTAAAAGAGCAGGTCGCCCGGCTCGAGTTGGCTGACAGGTACGGCGGGCCCGGTTCTGGCCTGGTCGGCGGCCACCCGCGGCATGCGCACGCCCGCCTGGGCGAAGGACCACTGGACGAGTCCCGAGCAGTCGAACGACGTCGGGCCGGCGGCGCCCCACACGTAGGGGAGACCTCGCCGGCTCTCTGCCGCGCGCAGCGCGGTCGTCAACTGCGCCGCGGTGATGCCGGGACCGTCAGCGACGATACCTGACGGCGCCACCCCGGCGGACGCCGGCTTCGTCACCTGGGTCACGAGCGGCTCGACCCCCGCACCGGACGGCAGCACCTTCTTGATCAGCTGCACCAGCGACGTCAGGCTGGCCGGCGGTGCGCTGACGACGATCGCGTTGTTGGCTGGCATGCCCAGCGACCTGGCCGTTGAGTCCGACACCACGGCGTCGACCCCGCCGATGCCGACCGTGCCGAACGCGACCACGGGCAGCCGTTCCTGGGTCCGCCCCAGCGCGGCCACCTGGCCGCCCAGCGAGAGCCGGTCCAGGGTGCCCATGGTGTAGGACACGGCGACGCCCCCGTTGGCCACCCCGCGCCAGAGGGAGTCCGACGCCGCCATGGCCTGGGCGGCATAGCTGCGGAAGGTGGACGGGTTCACGCCGAGCACGGCGGTATACGTCCCGTTGATCTGGATCTTGGCCGCCTCGACCGGGTCGGCACTCGTGACCGCCGGCTGCCGCGTCACCGCGGCCAGGACCCGGGCGGAGAGCGAGAACGGCGCGACGACCAGCAGATCCGCCTGCCGAAGCCCGTGCAGCGGAGCGACCGGCACGGACCGGCGCGCCGTCGGGCCCGCGGTGGCCGAAGCGCTGGCCACCGGGTCCGCCATCGGCGACCCCCGACCCTCGGTGTTCGCGCCGAGCGCCGGCACAACCGAGCCGGCGCTTCGCCCCGGCGTGGGCCTGGTGCTCGGGAGGGCCGAGACGGCGCTTCCCGCCGGTGTGGGCCTGGTGCTCGGGAGGGCCGAGACGGCGCTTCCCGCCGGTGTGGGCATGGTGCTCGGGAGACCCGCGACGGTGGCGCTCGAGCGGCTCAGGGCGGCCGACTTACCGCCAGCCGTGGCGAGCAGCGCACCCGACGTGACCCCGATCACCGCCAACACGCTCACGGCCACGAAAAGCGCGCGCTTGGAGACCGAGGTATGCTCCGGTCCCCCACCGATGATCAGCCGCCGAAGCCGGCGGCCAGTCTCCCTAAGCGTGCCCATTCCCTCCACCATACGTCCAGAAGACCCTATCTGGTGGGTACCGGACCTGGCGATTACCCCGCTAGGGCGAAACCGCGAGAGCCTGCCTGAGCTGCTGCGGGGTCGACACCGGAGCCAGGCAGGTGAACTGGCGGCAGACGTAGGCGGCGGGCGCGCCGTCGACCAGTCCCCGGCCGGTGAGCAGCGGCACGGCGGCTTCGGTCCCGACGGCGCCGTCGGTACCGTCGGTACCGTGGGTGCCGTGGGTGCCGTGGGTGCCGTCGCCGAGCGCGAGGACGGCGCCGGGGGTGGCCGCGTGCAGCGCGGTTTCGTGCAGCGCGCGAGTCCGTTCGTCGGCGGGATCGCCGACCACGGCGATCTCGGCCGGGCCGGCCAGCCAGGCTTCGGCGGTGGCCAGGCCCGCGCCCGCCGCCCGCGGATACCTGGCCGCGATGACGGGCAGCACGCCGAGGGCGGCCGCCGCGGCGTCGCGGTGCCGGGCCGAGCCGACCAGCGCCGAGTAGCGCAGCAGCGCGCCCGCGACCGCGAAGGTCCCGGACGGCGTGGCGTTGTCCGCGGGTTCGGCCGGGCGGAAGATCATCGGCTCGCCGTCCGCCGCGGTGTCATAGAAGCCGCCCTCGCCGTCGCCGAAGGCTTCGAGCGCACGGTCGAGGAGCTCGCCGGCCAGGGTCAGCCAGCTAGCCTGTCCGGTCACGCCGGACAAGGTGAGGAAGCCCTCGGCCACGCAGGCGTAGTCCTCCAGGACACCCGCGGTGCCTCCGCCGGCGTCCGCGGCGCTATCGGGTCCGGCGGCGGCGCTATCGGGTCCGGCTGTGGCGGAGCCGTCGCGTGAGGTGCGGATGAGGCGGCCGGCGGACAGGTGGATCGCGGCGAGCAGCGCGGCGGCATCGGTCGCGGCGACGACGAAGTCCGGGCGGTGCAGGAGCAGCCCGCATTCGGCGAGGGCGGAGATGGCCAGCCCGTTCCACGCGGCCACCACCTTGTCGTCGCGGGCGGGGCGGACCCGGGTCGCCCGGGCGGCCAGCAGGGCGCCGCGTACCTTAGCCAGGCGGTCGGCCTCGCCGGGATCGGCACGCAGTTGCAGGACCGAGGCGCCGTGCTCGAACGTGCCGGCCTGCGTGACGCCGAACACCCGCGCCGCGAACTCACCGTCGTCATCGCCGAGGACGGCCCGCAGCTCGGCGGGCCGCCAGACGTAAAACTTTCCCTCTTCACCCTCGCTGTCGGCGTCCAGTGAGGCGGCGAATCCGCCCTCGGCCGTCCGCAGCTCACGCAGCATCCAGTCACACGTCTCCTCGGCCACCCGGCGAGCCAGCTCCGACCCGGTACGACGCCAGAGGTTCAGGTAGACGCGGGCGAGCAGCGCGTTGTCGTACAGCATCTTCTCGAAGTGCGGCACGACCCAGCCGGCATCGACGGAGTACCTGGCGAACCCGCCGCCCAGCTGGTCGTACAGCCCGCCCCGGGCCATCGCCTCGCAGGTGCGATCGGCCATCCGCAGCGCGTCAGGCGCGCCGGTCCGCTGCTGGTGGCGCAGCAGGAACTCAACGACCATCGACGGCGGAAACTTCGGTGCGCCGCCGAAACCACCGTTCGTTCCGTCGAATCCTTGGTCAAGCGCCGCCACCGCCGCATCCGTTACCCCGCGGAACCGGACCGCCTGGTCGTCGTCGACGACCTGGCCGCCAGCGGCCAGGCCCGGCAGGCCGTCACGCAGGGCGCGAGCGGTGGCCGACGCGTTCTCCGCCAGCGCCGTGACGATCTGCTTCGCCCGGTCCGCCACGTCTTCCCGCTGGTCTCGCCAGGCCCGCGAGATATTCTGGACCAGCTGGCTGAAGTAGTCCCGCGGGAAGTAGGTGCCGCAGAAAAACGGCTCCTTATCCGGGGTCATGAACACCGTCATCGGCCAGCCGCCCTGGCCGGTCATCGCCTGCGTGGCGGTCATGTAGACCGCGTCCACGTCGGGTCGTTCCTCCCGGTCCACCTTGACCGCAACCACGTGCTCATTGACCAGCGCCGCGGTCTGCGGGTCCTCGAACGACTCGTGCGCCATGACGTGGCACCAGTGGCAGGCGGCGTAGCCCACCGAGAGCATCACGGGAACGTCCCGCCGGGCCGCCTCGGCGAAGGCCTCGTCGCACCACGGCCACCAGTCCACCGGGTTGCCGGC
>JBEKKH010000056.1:0-20158 GCA_050010815.1 Streptosporangiaceae bacterium
GCCCAGGCCGTCGCCGCCCGCACGGTCACCCGGCTGGTGGACTCGGCGGCGGCACGCGGCACCGCATCGGCGGTGCTGACCGGGGGGGGCATCGGCACGGCGGTGCTCGCCGAGCTGGCCGTCACCCCGGCCAGAGACGCCATCGACTGGCGGCACCTGGACATCTGGTGGGGGGACGAGCGGTTCCTCACCGTCGGTGATCCGGAGCGGAACGAGACAGGTGCCCGCAAGGCCCTGCTCGATCACGTGGACACCGACCCAGCGCGGATTCATCCGATGCCGGGATCTGACGGGCCCGACGGTGATGACCCCGAAGCGGCCGCGGTCCGGTACGCATCCTGGCTAGCCGCGGCGGCTGGCCAGGGGCGCCCGGTACCCGAATTCGACGTGCTCATGCTGGGCATCGGCCCCGAGGCGCATGTCGCCTCGTTGTTCCCCGGCATGCCCGCGCTCTACGACGAGCGGCCGGTGGTGGCGGTACGCGACTCCCCCAAGCCGCCGCCGACGCGGCTGACCCTGACCCTGCCGTCGATCCAGGCCGCGCGCGAGGTCTGGATCCTCGCCTCGGGCGCGGAAAAGGCCGACGCGGTCGCGCTGGCACTGTCGGGCGCGGGCCCGGTTCAGGTCCCCGCGGCAGGCGCGCGGGGGCGGCAGCGGACCCTGTTTCTCCTCGACCGTGCCGCTGCGGCCAAGGTGCCGCCGCAGGTCGGACGCCAGGGCGCCCGCTGAGCGAGGCGGTCGCTACCGCCGGTGTCTCAGCGTCCTCCGTAGCCGATCCGGCACGCCAGCAGGCAGATGAACACCACGGAGAGCGCGGCCGCCGTATCCGGCGACCCCGCCGCGGCCGAGACCATGATCCAGACGAACACGATAGGCAGCAGCATGCCGAGCGGCCGTTCACGCCGGGCCCGGCGCGGCTCGCCGCCCGCCGGCACGATCCCCGGCACCGCGTCTTCTGAGTGCCGGTTCCGCAGCGGCAAGCCATCGCCGAGCATCGGCTCGATCGGCAGGTCGCCGGTCAGCTCCCGCAGGTCAGTCCAGGTTCTCGCGGCATACGCAGCCGCCGTGCGCTCTTCGAACTCATCTAGCGTCAGACGGCCGTCCGTGTAGGCGTCCCGGAGGACGTCGACGACACCGTCCCGCTCCTTGTCGGATGCGAGGATTGGTCGATCGGTCATCGGCGCGGACCCTTTCCTGTTGTTCTCCTGATCCTAACCCAGCGTGGTCCAGAACCCGGGGTACCCGGCGCTCCGAACGCTGGGTACGTGGGCGATCCGCAAAAATGGCACGGCGGAAGATGCAAAATGAGACAGCATCCGAATGGTTACGAAAAGTAGGGCGTTTTGGTCTCGCTCTGCCGCTCGTCTCAGCGTTACGCTGTTGGCGAATCTTTCAGATGGTCGTTCTGGGTCAGATGTGACCGAAGGAAGGTTTTGCGCGTGAGACACAGTGCTTCACGCCAGCCACGCAGTTAACGCCGGGCATCCGCCCTGCCGGTGGCCGCGAGGGCCGCCGGAGCGGACGAGCCGTTCCTCATTAGGAGGGATCGATTTGAGCGTCAGCGAAGACCGCACAGTCCAGCCCGCTACCGTACCTGCCCCTGTTTCCGGCATCGCGGACCCAGCCCCCCTCGGGCTGGCCGCGTTTGCCCTGACCACGTTCCTGTTGTCCGCCAAGAACACGGACTGGATGAGCCACTCCACCACCGATGCATGGCTCGGCTTCGCCTTCGCCTACGGCGGACTCGGGCAGTTCGCGGCGGGCATGTGGGAGTTCCGCCGCGGGAACACCTTCGGCGCCACCGCATTCAGCAGCTACGGCGGCTTCTGGATCGGCCTGGGTCTCTGGTTCGAGCTGGTCGCTAACCCGGCCGTGGCGGCGATAGCCAAGGCGCCGACGACGGCGGCCGCCACCGTCGCACACCTCAACCACGACCTGGGCTGGATCGCGCTCGTGTTCGCCATCCTCACCTTCTATCTGATGGTCTTGTCCACTCAGGTGAACCTAGCCGTGTTCCTCGTCTTCCTTTTCCTGACCATCACCTTCATCGTCCTGGCCATCGGTAACTTCGACGCCGGCAGCGCCCTGCTCCCGACCGGGACCATCAAGATCGGGGGTTACCTCGGCCTGGTCACCGCGCTTGTCGCCTTCTACACCTCAGCGGCCGGCATCGCCACCAGCATGGCCGGCCGGATCTCACTCCCCGTGGGCAAGCCGCTGATCAGCTAACCCCAGATCGGATCAGCACGGGGACCGGGCCGGCGCGGCCCGGTCCCCGTGCTTGTCCTGCTCGGGTTCTGCTGGGTGATCGCCCTGGCTGGTCCGGGGCCGGATAGCGTGGGACGGCACACGGAGAGCCGCGAAGGGAGGAGCAGGGAGTGCACGACGGAAAACCGATCGATCTGTCGGCGCAGGTCGAGCTGGTCAAGCGCAAGACCCGGCCGTGGAAGTCCATCATCGCCCTCGTGCTCGCCATCGCGGCCGCGGTCGTCTCGGACGCGGCCCACCACTGGTCCAGAGCCTTCTTCCACACGAAGAGCCTGAACCATCTGGAATTTCAGCTCATCGCCGACGGTACCGCCGTGCTGTTCCTTATCTTCGGGTGCATCGCCACCTTCAGCCTGGCCGGAAAGGCCAAGGAACTGCTCCAGCCGAGGGCGGGCAACTCGCATGCGGCGGTGGTCAGGTACGCCATCTTGATCGTCGGCGCCTTTGCCACCCTCGTGCTCGCCCTGGAGCTGTTCGGCGTGCCGATCGGCCAGCTTGTCCTGGGCGGAGCGCTGACGAGCGTGTTCGTCGGGATCGCGGCGCAGCAGGCGCTCGGCAACGTGTTCGCCGGACTGGTGCTGCAGTTCGCCCGGCCGTTCCATGTCGGCGACGCGATCCGGCTGCGGGCGGGCGCCCTGGGTGGCACCCTCGACGGCGTCGTGATCGACATCGGGATCACCTACGTCCGCTTTGACACCGACGGCAGCGTGATGTCCGTGCCCAACTCCCAGGTGCTCAACGCGGTGGTCGGTCCCATCCCTGCCGAACCAGAAGAACAGCCCAGCCCCGCGGTGGCGGCCGACGGCCGGTCCGGCGGCCCGGGCGGCCCGGAGCAGCCGCAGCCTCGGCCCCCGGGGCCGGCCTAGGCGGCGAGCAGGAAAGCCGAAGGGCCGACGGCGGGAAGCAGATCGCTTTCCCGCACGCCGGCCCTTCGTTACGCTGGCCGGTGCGGAGGTCGCCTCTCGGCGAAAGGCGCAACGCGGCTCCAGCCGAACGGTATTCCGCGAGGGCAATAGGTGCGGCCCGGGGGACCCAGCCGCACCGGCTGTCTAGCTACTAACGCCCGCGACGGCGCCTATGTTCCCGGCGCGAGGGCGGATCACCCTCATAAGGAAACGAGGACACGGCCCGCTGGCTCGCGGTGGCCTCCGGGTCCGGGTCCGGGTCCGGGTACCGCGCGGCCCGGCCGGAAGCCGGTTCCCGGTACCCGCCCGGCTGGCCCGGGTCACCTTCGTAACCGCGAGCCTCGTACCCGGTGTTCTCGTACCCGGTGTTCTCGTACCCGGTGTTCTCGTACCCGGTGTTCTCGTACCCGGTCCGGTCGGCGTACCCGAAGGTGCTGTAGCCCTGGTCGTGGTAAGACGGAGCGGCGTCCCCTGGCCCGCCGTAGCCCTGGGCCGGGTAGTCCGGCTCGGCGTATCCGTACTCGCGGCCATGAGCCTGGTCCGGATAGGACGGGGCGCTTTCCTGATAAGCCGGTCCCTGGTCACCGTACCGAGGCCCGGGATAGCTTCCGGCACCCGCAGGACTCGCCGCCGGCTGCTTAATCCCGGAGTTCTCAGGTCCGGCCAAGCTCCGGCTTGGGGCGGACGGCTCGGCGTACTCATAGCCTCCGTAGCCCTGGCCTGGCCGGCCGCCCCGGCTCTGGTAATCGTGACCCTGATAGTCCTGGCGCTGGTAACCCTGCTCGGTCTGGCCGCGGTCATCGTATCCGTGACCGGGATGGGAACCGCCGTCATGACCCTGACTGGAGCTGTCATACCTCTGACCCGTATGCGGGGCGCCCCCGTAACCCTGGTTCGACCCTTCATATTGCTGGCCGGGGCGCACGTGCTCGGGATATGCCGTCTCGGGATACGCCGTCTCGGGATACGCCGTCTCGGGATACGCCGTCTCGGGATACGCCGTCTCGGGATACGCCGTCTCGGGATACGCCGGTGCTACATAACCCCGGTCGATGTGCTCGGGACCGGGCTGGCTGGCAAATGATGACCGCGCATATCCCTGGTCTGCGTAACCCTGGTCTGCGTAACGCTGGGCGGCATAGGCCTGGTCGGAGTAGCCATAGGCCGGGTCCGCATATCTGAGATGGTCGTAGCCTTGAGCCGGCCCTTGGTCTGCGTAGACCTGGGCCGGGTAGCCCTGACCGCTGTAGGACTGGCCCTGGGCCTGGTAGGCCGGCTGGTCAGGGTGCTGGGCCTGCTCGGAATAGTGGCCTTGCTCGGCGGGGTAGGCGGGGTAGGAGTTCTGCTCGGAGTACTGGCCTTGCTCGGGATAAGCCGGGTACTGGGGCTGCTCAAGGTACTGAGGCTGCTCAGGGTACTGGCCTTGCTCGGGGTACTGGCCTTGCTCGGGATAAGCCGGGTACTGGGGTTGCTCAAGGTACTGGGGCTGCTCGGGGTACTGGGAGTACTGCGGCGGGGCGTTCTGGTAGCGGGTCGTGTCGCCGTAGCCGTTGGCGTCGGGCAGCCGACGGCGCCCGAGCCGGGGCTGCTCGCGGTACTGCGCCTGGTAGTCCTCGAGATGCTCCTGGGCGCTCGGCGGTGGCGGTGGCGGTGGCGGCAAGGCCAGGGGCCCGGGCGGCAGAGCCCGAGGGGAGGCCGGGCTGAACACGGCCGTGCTGCCGGCATCTTCAGACCGGAGCGCGCGGAAGTCACCGGTCACCGGGCCGGTGAAGTCGGCGTCCCGGGCGGCGTAGCCTCCTGGCAGTGCGGTCAGCCTCGGATCGGTCGGGGCGCCAGGAAGCTGACTCAGATAGCCGGGGTTGCCGCGCGGGTCCGGCTGCTCCGCGGCCGGCATGCCTCGCTGCAGCGCATCGATCAGCCTCGGCAGCTCTTCCATGGGCAGCCGGAAGGTACCGGTGCAGGTACCGCCCTGCCAGATACTGAAGACCGAGACCCCGGTATCGGCGTACCAGCTCAGCCGCATGCTGCGGGAGCTACCGCGCACGTCGAAGAAGACCTCGCCGAGCCGGGGCAATGGCGCTGCGTCCGACGCTGACATGGTGCTCATCGTGGCCGGGCTCCCTTCCCTTTGTCCAGTTCGTCACCAACCCTGTGCAGCAGGTTAGTCGCAGACCGGAATTCAGGTAGGGAATTTAGCCACCCGGCGTGCAAGACCGCTACCACGAGTGGCATCATTATCGACGGGCATGCTGCGGTCCGCGCGACGGTTGAGAAAACGGGTGAACCGACGTGCAGGCGCCAGCCGTTTGGTATAGTGACCGCTTGCTTACGCGATCGACGTACCTACGTACGGGAACACCACGTCACTAAGACGCGTTGTATCTTGCAACGGAGGTTCCCGGACGGGGTTGGTTCGCGTGCTCAAGACCCTGACGCTCCACTGTAACGCACTATTTGATGCAGCTTGGTTGAGGTGATTCGATCCATGTCTCAGGTACGTCGGCAGTCGGCCGTGCTTCCCCGCCCTAACTGGGGTTGGCAGGATGCTGCCGCGTGCCGTGGCGAGGACCTGTTGCTCTTCTTCGGTCCTGACGGCGAGCGTCAGCCGGAGCGGGACATCAGGGAGCGCAAGGCCAAGGGTGTCTGCGCTGCTTGCCCGGTGCGGCTTGAATGTTTGAACTATGCGGTGTCGCGTCCGGAGAAGTACGGCACCTGGGGCGGGCTGAACGAAGATGAGCGTTCGGCCGAGCGCCGCCGCCGTATGCGCCGGGCCAACGCCGCCTGAGGGCAGCACAAGACCGAAGATGGGGCCGAACGGCCGCGGCTGATTGCGCCATAAGCAGGCGCAAGCACCACGGTGCGTTCGGCCTCATTTTGCGTCCCGGCCGCAAGCGGCACCAGGAGCGGGGAATAGGGGCCAGAAGACTCCTGTTGGCGCGAGTATGCCGACACATGTGACGCCTCGCACCGTCCACATGCCGGACGCTGCCTGGACAATCAGGCTCGTTACATGTGATCCTGTTGCAATGAGTGTTACGGACCCGCTGCTCGTCGTGCGTCGGCACGTCGACTTCCTGCGGGTCCACAGCGCCATCTGTCGCGACGCCCGATAATCGCCGGCCCGGACTCTGACCCGGGCGCGCGTGCGATGCCGGGCGCTATCCGCTGAGCCCACGCCGTTAATTCCTACCGGTTAACGACGGCCGCACCCGGCCCGGGCGCAGTTCGGCGGAGCCCAGGTTCTCGTGCTGAGCGCGTCCCTGAACCTGAAGGAATCTCTGAGATGCCAGTCGCAGCCGGTAGCACCGGGACTCGACGCAAGCGCGGCGAAGGCCAGTGGGCGCTCGGCTACCACGAGCCGCTCAACAAGAACGAGGAAAACAAGCGGAACGATGACGGGCTTAACGTCCGCCAGCGGATCATCGACGTGTACGCCAAGAACGGCTTCGACTCCATCGACCCCGCCGACCTGCGCGGCCGCTTCCGCTGGTACGGGCTGTACACCCAGCGCCGGCCCGGGATCGACGGCGGCAAGACCGCGGTGCTCGAGCCCGAGGAGCTCGATGACCGCTACTTCATGCTCCGGGTTCGCATCGACGGCGGCCAGCTGTCCAACGACCAGCTGCGCGTCATCGGCTATATTTCGCGCCGTTACGCGCGCGGCACGGCGGACGTGACCGACCGGCAGAACATCCAGCTGCACTGGGTCGAGATCGAGAACGTTCCCGACATCTGGGAGGCGCTGGAAGCGGTCGGGCTGAGCACCACGGAGGCGTGCGGTGACACCCCGCGGGTCATGCTCGGCTGCCCGCTGGCCGGCATCGATGCCGGTGAGCTCATCGATGCCACCCCCGAGATCACCGCGATCGGTGAGCGTTACATCGGTGATCCCGCGTTCTCCAACCTGCCGCGCAAGTTCAAGTCCTCCATCAGCGGCTGTGCGGCGCAGTGCGCCATCCACGAGATCAACGACATCGCATTCGTCGGCGTGGTCAACGACAGCGGGGAAACCGGTTTCGACCTGTGGGTCGGCGGCGGCCTGTCCACCAACCCGATGATCGGCAAGCGCCTCGGCACGTTCGTCCGGCCAGGCCAGGTCGCCGAGGTGTGGGCGGGCGTGGCCGGGCTGTTCCGGGACTACGGCTACCGGCGCCTGCGGCACCGGGCCAGGATCAAGTTCCTCGTCGCGGACTGGGGTCCTGAGCGGTTTCGCGAGGTGCTCGAGAAGGAGTACCTCGGCTACGCGCTGCCCGACGGTCCGGCCCCGGAGGCGCCACGCGGTGGCGTACGCGACCACGTGGGCGTGCACCCGCAGCGGGACGGGAAGTTCTACGTGGGCTTCGCGCCCACGGTAGGACGGCTGTCAGCCGACGCGCTCGACGCCATCGCCGATCTCGCCGACAGGTACGGCAGCGGCCGGGTGCGCACCACCACCGAGCAGAAGATGGTCATCCTTGACGTGCCCGCCGAGCACACCGATCAGCTGCTGGCCGAGCTCGAGGCGGCGGGCCTGCCCGCCAACCCGAGCGCCTTCCGGCGGCACACGATGGCCTGCACCGGCATCGAGTTCTGCAAGCTCGCGATCGTCGAGACCAAGGCCCGCGCGGCCGACCTGATCAGCGAGCTCGAGCGGCGGCTGCCCGGCTTCGAGACTCCGGTCACGATCAACGTCAACGGCTGCCCGAATTCCTGCGCCAGGATCCAGACGGCCGACATCGGCCTGAAGGGATCGCTGGTCACCGGCCCGGACGGCCGCCAGGTCGAGGGCTTCCAGATCCATCTGGGCGGCAGCCTGGCCGGCGGGGACGGCGAGAGCTCCGGTTTCGGCAAGAAGGTGCGCGGGCTCAAGACCACGGCCGAGGACCTGCCCGACTACGTCGAGCGGGTGCTGCGCCGCTTCGAGGCGGCCAGGCAGCCGGACGAGAGCTTCTCCGCCTGGACGACACGCGCCAGCGAGCAGGATCTCTCATGACCGCACGGGCCGTTCCTTTTTACTGCCCGTACTGCGGCGAGGAGGATCTGGAGCCGCAGGGCGCGACCGACGGCGAATGGCACTGCCGCAGTTGCACACGAAGTTTCCAGCTACGCTTCGCCGGAATAGGAGTCACATTGTGAGTCCCGTCATATCGCGAGGCCTGGCCCAGATCAGCCTGGAGGACCCCGAACGCATGCGAACTCTCGCCGAACAGGCTGCGGAGGATCTCGCCGACGCTCCGGCGGAAGAGGTCATTCGCTGGGCGGTGGACACGTTCGGCGAGCGGATCTGCGTGACCTCGTCCATGACGGACGCGGTCATCATCCACCTGGCCTCAGGCGTCCATCCCGGCATCGACATGGTGTTCCTCGACACCGGATACCACTTCGCCGAAACGATCGGGACCAGGGACGCCGTCGGCGTCGTCTATCCGGTCAACCTGATTAACGTCATCCCGTCGCGCACCGTCGCCGAGCAGGACGCGGAACTCGGGCCGAGGCTGTTCGGACGCAATCCCGACCTGTGCTGCTACCTGCGCAAGGTCGAGCCCCTCGAGCGGGCCCTGGCCAACTACGACGCGTGGATCACCGGCGTGCGCCAAGACGAGACCAGCAACCGCCGGCAGAGCAAGGTTGTCGAGTGGGACGACCGGCGCGAGATGGTCAAGGTGAACCCGATCGTCAGGTGGACGCAAAAGCAGGTGGACGACTTCATCACCACCAACGGCGTGCTCGTGAACCCGCTCGTCTACGACGGCTACCCCTCCATCGGCTGCGCGACCTGCACGATCCGGGTGGACCCGGGCGCGGACCCGCGCAGCGGGCGGTGGGCGGGAACCGGCAAGACGGAGTGCGGCATACATGCCTGAGCCCGTCCTGGTGGCGGTCGCGCACGGCAGTCAGGACCCTCGCGCCTCGGCCACCGTCGCAAAGCTGATGACGGCGGTGGCCGGCCGGGCGGCCCGGCGGGGCCTGCCCGCCCCGGATCTGCGCACCGCGTACCTCGGCCACGCTCCGCCCTCTTTGCCGCAGGTCATGAGCGCGATCGAGGCCGGCCGCCAGGTCCGGGTGCTGCCTTTGCTGCTAACCGCGGCGTACCACAGCAAGGTAGATATCCCCCGGCTGCTGACCCGGGTGGCCAGCGAGTTCCCCCGGCTCCAGGTCTCCTGCGGGCGGACGCTCGGGCCGCACCCGCGGCTGCTGCGCGCGCTGGCACGACGCCTCGCCGAGGAGGACCCCGGCGCTGACCGCGCGCGGACCGGGGTCGTGCTGGCCGCGGCGGGCTCGAGCGATCCGGAGGCCAACGCCACCATCGCGCGCCTGGCGGCCCGGTGGCAGGAGCAGGACGGGTGGTTCGCGGTCCGCCCGGCCTACGCGTCGGCCGCCGATCCCTCGCCGGCCGCGGCGGTGACCGGCCTGCTGCAGGCCGGGGCGCCCCGCGTCGTCGTCGCCACTTACCTGCTCGCACCGGGCTTTTTCGCCGACCGGATCAGGACATCCTCGCTCGCCGCAGGCGCGTCCGCCGTATCCCCCGCCCTCGGCGCCTGCGCCGAGGTGGCCGACGTGCTGCTCGACCGATTTACGGAGACCGGATCGCGACGGCTCACTGCGGCGTAAATGTGGGTATAACCCTAAGAACCCTCGAGAACCCCGAGGATCCGCGACCTGCTAGTCACGATCCGGTATCGTACGTCCCTTCAGGCATACGTTGACCCGGTAAATTCGGCCGTCGGCCGAACGCGACCTGGCTTGCCGTACGAAGGGGGCGAATGCACATCTGGCCGGGAACGTCGTACCCGCTCGGTGCGACGTGGGACGGATGGGGGACGAATTTCACCCTGTTCTCCGAGGTTGCCGACCGTGTGCAGTTGTGTCTTTTCGACGAGGCGGACGGCGGCGGCACGCTGACAGAAACGCAGATCGAGCTGACCGAAGTTGACGGCTTCGTCTGGCACGGCTACCTGCCCAGCATCGCACCGGGCCAGCGTTACGGCTACCGTGTGCACGGACCTTTCGATCCCCCGCGCGGACGGCGCTGTGACGGTTCCAAGCTGGTGCTCGACCCGTACGGCAAGGCGATCGAAGGGGATGTCCGCTGGGACGACTCCCTGTTCGACTACCGGTTCGCTAGCCCGAGAAAGCCGAACATCACCGACAGCGCGCCGCAAATGCCGAAGAACGTGGTGATCAACCCGTTCTTCGACTGGGGCAACGACCGGGCTCCGCGGATCCCATATCACGAGACAGTCATCTACGAGGCCCACGTGCGCGGCCTGACCCTGCGCCATCCCGACGTCCCTCCCGCCCAGCGCGGCACCTACGCGGGGCTCGCGCACCCCGCCGTCATCGCGCACCTGCAGCGGCTCGGGGTCACCGCGGTGGAGCTGATGCCCGTACATCAGTTCATCCCGGAGAAGGCCCTGGTCGCGCGCGGCCTGACGAACTACTGGGGCTACAACACCATCGGATTTCTGGCGCCGAGCAACCGGTACTCCTCGGCCGGGCAGCGCGGCGAGCAGGTCGGCGAGTTCAAGACGATGGTCAAGGCACTGCACGACGCCGGGATCGAGGTGATCCTCGACGTGGTCTACAACCACACCGCCGAGGGTGACCATATGGGGCCCACGCTGTCCTTCCGCGGCATCGACAACGCCTCGTACTACCGGCTCGACGACGCCGCGCCCTGGCACTACCTGGACTACACCGGCTGCGGGAACAGCCTCAACGCGCGTAATCCGCATTCCCTGCAACTGGTCATGGACTCGCTGCGGTACTGGATCCTGGACATGCACGTCGACGGCTTCCGCTTCGACCTGGCGGCCGCGCTGGCCAGGGAACTGCACGACGTGGACCGGCTGTCCACCTTTTTCGACCTGGTCCAGCAGGACCCGGTGGTGTCGCAGGTCAAGCTGATCGCCGAGCCGTGGGACATCGGCGAGGGCGGCTACCAGGTCGGCAACTTCCCGCCCTTGTGGACCGAATGGAACGGCAAGTACCGCGACACCGTTCGTGACTTCTGGCGCGGCCAGCCGGCCACCATGGGCGAGTTCGCGTCCCGGCTCACCGGTTCCAGCGACCTCTACGCGACGAGCGGGCGCCGTCCCGTCGCCTCGATTAACTTCGTCACCTGCCACGACGGGTTCACCCTGAACGACCTGGTCAGCTACGACCGCAAACATAACGAGGACAACGGCGAGGACAACCGGGACGGCGCCGACGACAACCGGTCCTGGAACTGCGGGGTCGAAGGACCGGCCGATGATCCCGCCGTCAACGAACTGCGCGCCAGGCAACGACGGAACTTCCTGGTCACCTTGTTCCTGTCCCAGGGCGTGCCGATGCTCATCGCCGGCGATGAGATGGGGCGCACGCAGCGCGGCAACAACAACGCCTACTGCCAGGACAACGAGGTCTCCTGGCTCGACTGGGGGCTGGCGGACACCGAGCAGGACCTGCTGCAGTTCACCGAGACGGTGGCCGGCCTGCGCCGGAACCATCCGGTGTTCCGGCGGCGCCGGTTCTTCCGCGGCCGGCCGCAGGCCCCGACGGACGAGGAGGGCGACATCATCTGGCTGACGCCCACCGGGGAGGAAATGACGCAGCAGGATTGGGGGGCCAGCTACGCCAATTCGCTGGCGGTGTTCCTCAACGGGGATGCGATCAGCGAGCCGGACCCGCGCGGTGAGAAGATCAGCGACGCCAGGTTTCTGCTGATGTTCAACGCCCATAGCAACACGCTCACGTTCACGTTGCCCGGGGCCAGCCTGGCGACCGGCTGGGAGGTCGTCATCGATACCGCGCTCGGCCTGACCGGGTCTGTGCACCAGCCGAAAAGCCAGATCGAGGTCTGCGATCGCGCCGTCGTCGTCCTGCGGTCCACGGAATGACCGTACGCCAGCTGCTGCCCCCGCCCGAGGGTCCAAAGTCCAGCCCGGACCTGGCCGGACTGTACGCCTATCCGGACCCGAGTTCCGGCCAGTGGCTGCGCGCCAACATGGTGTCGAGCGCGGACGGGGCAGCGACCCTGGCGGGGGCCACCAAGGCCCTGTCCTCCGACACCGACCGGCACGTGTTCGCGCTGCTGCGCACGCTGTCCGACGTCATCGTGGTGGGTGCGTCGACGGTGCGAACCGAACGCTACGGCCCGGTCCGGCCGCGAGAGCTCTGGCGCCACCTGCGCGAGGGCCGGACCCCGACCCCGCCGATCGCGGTGGTCACCCGGCACCTCGACCTGGACCCGCAGAGCCCGTTCATCGCGGATGCTCCGCCGGACGCCCGGACGATCGTGATCACCAGCGCCGCGTCGCCTGCCGACCGTCGCGCCGCGCTAGCCGCCCGCGCCGACGTCATCGTGGCGGGTGAGGAAGACGTCGACCTGGCGGCCGCGGTCAGCGCGCTGGCCGAGCGCGGGCACCAGCGGCTGCTCGTCGAGGGCGGCCCGCACCTGCTCGGCCAGCTGGTCGAGGCCGGCCTGCTGGACGAGCTATGCCTGACGATCGGGCCGTTGCTGGCAGGCCCGGGCGCGAGCAGGATCGTGGACGGCCCAGCACCGTCCAGCACGGGGCCCGCTACTAAGCCGCTGCCGCTGGCCCTGGCTCACGTCCTGGAAGACGACGGTTTCCTGTTCTGCCGTTACACCAGCTCGCATCCTCGTGGATCGTTACTACCTGACTCGCATGCGGCCGGCCCAGGCAGGCTAGCCTGGCACGGGGACATGGCTAGCTATGGCCCGACGCGACAATCAGGGAGACGGTAATGCCGCTGCATCAGCAGGTGGACGAGTCCAGTCAGGACGACGAGCTGGATGTCAATCCGGTCTACGTGCGCGAGCTGAGCTGCGAGATCCCGAGGTACCGGCTGCCTCGGCACGGCGTGCTGCCGCGCACCGCGCTGCAGGTGGTGCGCGACGAACTCATCCTCGACGGCAACGCCCGGCTCAACCTGGCCACGTTCGTGACGACCTGGATGGAACCCGAGGCCGAGCAGCTGATGGCCGAATGCTCCTCCAAGAATATGATCGACAAAGACGAGTACCCGCAGACGGCCGAGCTCGAGCGGCGCTGCGTGAACATCCTCAGCAACCTGTGGAACGCGCCGCCCGGCAGTCAGGCGACCGGGTGCTCCACGACCGGGTCCAGCGAGGCGTGCATGCTCGGCGGGATGGCGCTGCTGTGGCGGTGGCGGGCCAGGCAGCGGGCGGCGGGGCTGGACGCGACCAGGCCGAACCTGGTCATGGGCACCAACGTGCAGGTGTGCTGGGAAAAATTCTGCCGGTACTGGCAGGTCGAGCCGCGCTACGTGCCGATGGTGCCGGGACGGCTGCACCTGCGCGGTGCCGAAGCCGCGGCCAAGTGCGACGAGAACACCATCGGCGTGGTCGCGATCATGGGTTCCACCATGGACGGCAGCTACGAGCCCGTCCTGGAGATCAGCCAGTCTCTCGACCGGGTGCAGGCCGAACATGGCTGGGACGTCCCGATACACGTGGACGGCGCGTCGGGCGGGTTCGTCGCCCCGTTCCTGCACCCGGACCTGGAGTGGGACTTCCGGGTACCGCGGGTGGCCTCGATCAACACCTCGGGACACAAGTACGGCCTGGTGTATCCCGGTGTCGGCTGGGTCCTGTGGCGGACCCCGGGCGCTCTGCCTGACGACCTCATCTTCCGGGTCAACTACCTGGGCGGTGAGATGCCCACGTTCGCGCTCAACTTCTCCCGGCCAGGCGCGCAGGTCGCCGCCCAGTACTTCAACTTCATCCGGCTCGGGCACGAGGGCTACCGGCGGGTGCAGCAGACCTGCCAGGACATCGCGCTGCACCTGTCCGGCGAGATCGCCAAGATGGGCCCGTTCGAGTTGCTCACCGAGGGCAAGGACCTTCCGGTGTTCGCCTTCAAGCTGCGCGACGACGTCACCAGCTACTCGGTGTTCGACCTGTCCGAACGGCTGCGGATGCGCGGCTGGCAGGTGCCCGCGTACACCTTCCCCGACGACATGTCGGACACCGCGGTGATGCGGATCGTGATCAGGAACGGCTTCAGCATGGACCTGGCCAACCTGCTGCTCGACGACTTCCGGCTGCACCTGCAGGTCCTGGAGCATCATCCGCAGACGCAGCCGCCGCCGGAGATCCAGCACAAGCGCGAGTCCTTCATCCACTGAGGACAGAAGGAGGAACTGACCATGACGGCGTTGCGCAGCTTTGCGGGCGGAGCCTGGATCGACCCGGCGGACGAGGGCCGCCCGGTGCTCGACGCGGTGACCGGCGAGGAGGTCACCCGGGTGTCCGCGGCCGGGATCGATTACGGGGCGGCGCTGGAGTACGGGCGTGCGGTCGGCGGCCCGGGGCTGCGCCAGCTCACCTTCCACCAGCGGGCCGCCCTGCTTAAGTCCCTGGGTCAGCTGCTGCTCGAGCACCGCCCGGAGCTGTATGAGCTGTCCGCCCGCACCGGTGCCACGCTCAGCGACGCCAAGTTCGACGTGGACGGCGGCATCGGCGTGCTGCTCAGCTACGCCAGCAAGGCCAGACGCGAGCTGCCGAACGACAAGGTCCTGCCCGAGGGCCCGGTCGAGCCGCTCGGCCGGGGCGGTACGTTCGTCGGCCAGCACATCCTGACCCCGCTGCACGGGGTAGCGGTGCAGATCAACGCGTTCAACTTCCCGGTCTGGGGTCCGCTGGAGAAATTCGCTCCCGCCTTCATCGCCGGGGTGCCCAGCCTGATCAAGCCGGCCACCCAGACCGCCTACCTGACGGCCAGGCTGGTGGAGCTGATGATCGGCTCGGGCCTGCTGCCCGATGGCTCGTTGCAGCTGGCCTGCGCCAGCGCCACCGGCCTGCTGGACGAGCTCGGGGAGCAGGATCTGGTCTCGTTCACCGGGTCGGCCTCGACCGCCCGGCAGCTCCGGGCCCATCCGGCCGTCGTGGCCCGGTCGGTCCGGTTCAACGCCGAAGCCGACTCGCTGAACTGCTCCGTGCTCGGCCCGGACGCGATTGCGGGCCGCCCGGAATTCGACCTGTACGTTAAGCAGCTGGTCAACGAGATGACGGTCAAGGCGGGCCAGAAATGTACCGCGATCCGGCGCGCCCTCGTCCCGGTTACGATGATCGACGCGGTGGCGCAGGCGGCGCGGGACCGGCTGGCCAAGGTGGTGGTCGGCAGCCCGGCCGCTGACGGCGTCCGAATGGGCGCGCTGGCCAGCCTGGAGCAGCGCGAAGAGGTCCGCCGCTCGGTCAAGGCCCTGCTGGCCGCGGCCAGGCTCGTGTCCGGCGATCCCGACCGGGTGGAGGTGGTCGGGGCTAGCGCCGAGCGCGGCGCCTTCATCGCCCCGCTGCTCCTGCGCACCGACGACAGTGACCGCCCTGAGCCGCACGAGGTAGAAGCGTTCGGCCCGGTCAGCACGCTGATCGGCTACCGGGACACGGAACAGGTTGTCGAGCTGGCGGCCCGCGGCCGGGGCAGCCTGGCCGGTTCGATCGTCACGGCCGACACGGCCTTCGCCCGCGACGTGGTCCTTGGCCTGGCCCCCTGGCACGGCCGGCTGCTCGTCCTGGATCACGAGGATGCGGCCGAGTCGACTGGTCACGGGTCGCCGCTGCCGATGCTCGTACACGGTGGCCCCGGACGGGCGGGCGGCGGCGAAGAGCTGGGCGGTGTCCGCGGCGTCATGCACCATATGCAGCGCACGGCCGTGCAGGCCAGCCCGCGGGTGCTGTCGGCCGTGACCGGCCGCTGGGTGCCGGGCACCGCCCGGAACACCGACGGCGGCCACCCGTTCCGCAAGTCGCTGGCCGAGCTGCGGATCGGCGACACCGTGGTCGCGGGTCCGCGCCCGGTGACACTGGCCGACATCGAGCACTTCGCCGAGTTCACCGGCGACACCTTCTACGCTCACATGGACGAAGAGGCCGCGCGGGCCAATCCGTTCTTCGACGGGCGGGTGGCGCACGGCTATCTCATCCTGTCCTTCGCGGCCGGCCTGTTCGTCCAGCCCGACCCAGGTCCCGTGCTGGCCAACTACGGGCTGGAGAACCTGCGCTTCCTGACTCCCGTTTATCCGGGAGACGAGCTCACGGTGACGCTTACCTGCCGGCAGATCACCCCGCGGGAGGACGCCGGGCACGGGGAGGTGCGCTGGGATGCCGATGTCACCAACCAGGACGGGAAATCCGTGGCCACCTACGAGGTGCTGACCATGGTGGCCAAGCAGTGGCCCCCGGTCGCCGACGAGGACTTATTCCCTTCCCTTCAGCGTGCTGTCCGGTGACGGCTGAGATAGGACTCGGCCAGGTCACAGCTGCCGCGGGTGTACCCGGCGCCGAGCGTGGCGGCGATGTCGACGCCGCGGTGCGAGCCGATCCAGGCGACCAGGAGCAGCCGCCGGAACATGATGAACGTCCAGATTTCCGCTTGGTCGGCCGCGGGCAGCTCCCCGGCGCGGCGGTACCCGTCGAGCCAGCTGTCCACCAGAGCGGGCACCTCCGGCGCATGCTCGAAGAAGCTGACCGAGGTGCCCAGGTCGTACAGGTACCAGCTGAACCCCGAGTCGTCGAAGTCGATGACGCTCACCGCTTCGTCGTGCACCAGCAGGTTGGCCAGCCTGGTGTCCGCGTGCACCAGTCCGTAACGCTCCGGCCCGGTGCCGAACGCGGCCAGGCGTGCGCGGAGTACCTCGTCCAGCCGGCTGAGCACCTGCCGTTCGGACGGCCCGACTCCGATGCCGTCCTGCCAGCGTCCCCACCGGGCCCGCGGGCCGAACGCCGCCGGGTAATCCCAGTGGAACCGGGTGAACCAGTCCGGCCGGGGCCATCGCCTGGCGTGCTCGTGCATCCGCGCGGTGATCTCGCCGAGCTCGGCGAAGTGCCCGCCGCTCAGCGCGCCGCCGGACTCCCCTTCGGGCGCACGGCCGGGCAGGAACTCAAAGCGCACGCAGTGCCGGGAGGTAGGCGGGTACGCGCCGCCGCGTTCGGCCACCGTGACGATCCGCCGCCCGTCGGCGGCGGGCAGCACCCGCGGCGTGCGCACTCCCGCCTCGGCGCGCAGCGCGTCCATCCAGGCCAGCTCGGACGCGATCTCCTGCGCGCTGTGGTAGCCCAGCCGGTGCACGCGCAGGACGGATGGCCCGGCCTCGGGATCGGAAACCAGGAAGGTGGCGTTCTCCGAGACGTTGAGCAGTTCGATAGCCGCGTCCGGGTGGCCGCCGTAGGCGGCCAGCGCGTCCCGCGCGCAGCCCAGGACCCGGTCCATGACGTCCCCGCCACCCGACAGGTCGTGGCCCGCCGAAATCTCAGCCTCCGCCCGGCAAGGAGGGATCCTTAGCCACCGGCGTCTCCGTCTCGTCAGAAAGGCCGAGGGCCGCTCCCTCGTCGCTCAAGAGGTAGCGGCCCACGATCGTCGAGATCAGGTTTCAGGCACCGCGAAGGCGAGCGAGCGCCTCGGCCAGGATGGCTTCTCCGTCGGAGTCGCTGCGCCGTTCTTTCACGTAAGCAAGATGGGTCTTGTACGGCTCGACCCGGGGCGGATTCGGCGGTGCCTGCTCATTCTGGCCCGCGGGGTTGCCGCACCGGGGGCACTCCCAGGTGTCCGGGATCGCGGCGTCGGTCGCGAAACTCGGGCGTGTCTCGTGCTTGTTCGCGCACCAGAACGAGATCCAGACACGGGGCGCGGCCTCGCCGCGCTCGGCCTCTCCCATCGGCCCCGCGCCAACCCTGCTGCCGCGGATGGCGTTGCCACTACTCACAGATCACCCCTCGAAGGCCATAGTGCTATGAAGCCAGAACACGTCAGTGCGGGATAGATGTACAGATTAGTGGTTGATCAGCCAGCTGAGGGCAATAACGCAGACGAACCACAGGACCCCGAAGAAGATCGTGATCCGGTCCAGGTTTCGCTCGACGACGGAGGACGAACCTAGGGTGGAGGACACCCCGCCGCCGAACAAGTCAGATAGTCCGCCGCCCTTGCCCTTGTGCAGCAAGACGAGCAGGATCATCACCAAACTGGTGATGATCAGGATAACGGAAACCCCAACGACCATCGCTGTTATCCATCTCCCGCTGATGACATGTGCGCTGTTGATACCGGCGCTGCTGATACCTGCACTACTGACATCGGCACTGTCGACATCGGCGCCGCTACGCGCGCCGCTGGCTCCAGCCTACGCTGCCAACTCACGATACCGGCAGATCTGAGCGAACTGCCCGGCATCGAGGCTAGCCCCGCCGACAAGGGCGCCGTCCACGTCCGGCTCGGCCATAATCGGCGCGATGTTGCCGGGCTTAACGGACCCGCCATACAGGATACGCACGCGGGCCGCCGTTTCGGCGTCATGAACACCGGAAAGTCGTGACCGGATGGCCCCGGCCACCTCCTGCGCGTCCTTCGGGGTAGCCACCTCACCGGTCCCGATGGCCCACACCGGCTCGTAGGCGACCACCAGGTCGGCCACCGCCGCGGCGGAGATGCCCCGCAGCGACCGGTCAAGTGAGGTCAAGATGAACTCGACGTGCTGCCCGGCCTGGCGGATCTCAAGCGACTCCCCCACGCACACGATCGGCGTCAGTTCCGAGCGCAGCGCCGCCTGCACCTTGGCGTTGACCACCTCGTCGGACTCCGCGTGGTACTGACGCCGCTCTGAATGCCCGGCCAGCACGTAGTCGCAGCCCAGCTTGGCGAGCATCGGCCCGGAGATGTCGCCGGTGTAGGCGCCCGAGTCGTGCTCGGACAGGTCCTGGGCACCGTAACCGATCCGCAGCTTGTCCCCGTCGATCAGCGTCTGCACGCTGCGCAGCGAGGTGAACGGCGGGAACACGGCCACGTCGACCGCGTCGAAGTCCTTGCCGGTCAGCGTGAACGCGAGCTTCTGGACGAGCGCGATCGCCTCGAAGTGGTTTTCGTGCATCTTCCAGTTGGCCGCCATCAGCGGGAACCGTCCGCCCGCACCGCGGCCCGTCACGAGCCCTCCTCCAGCGCGACCAGCCCGGGCAACGTCTTGCCCTCGAGGTACTCCAGGCTGGCGCCGCCGCCCGTCGAGATGTGCCCGAACGACTTCTCGGGGATGCCCAGCGCCCTGACCGCCGCGGCGGAGTCGCCGCCGCCCACCACGGTCAGGCCGTCGACCGCAGCCACCGCTTCGGCGACCGCGCGGGTACCGGCGGCGAACGCCGGGAACTCGAAGACCCCGACCGGGCCGTTCCAGAAGACCGTCCGGGCGTCAGCAAGCTTTTCCGCGAACAGGGCCCGGGTCTTCGGCCCGGCGTCCACCCCTTCCCGGTCGGCGGGGAAACTGGTGACCGGCACCACCGAGTGCTCGGCGTCGGGCGCGAAATGCGTCGCCGCCACCAGGTCCACCGGGAGGACGAGTTCCACGCCGCGCCGCTGCGCCTCGGCCATGACGGCTTTGACGGCGGGAATCTGGCCGGCCTCGAGCACCGAGTTCCCGACCTCGTAGCCCTGTGCGGCCAGGAACGTGTAGCCCATGCCACCGCCGATAAGGATGCGGTCGGCGAGACCGAGCAGGTTGCCGATCACCGCGAGTTTGTCCGACGGCTTCTTGCCGCCCAGCACCACGACGAAGGGCCGGGCCGGGTCTGAGGTTAGCTGGCGCAGCACCGCGACCTCGGCCAGGACCAGGTCACCGGCGGCGTTCGGCAGCAGCCCGGGCAGGTCGTAGACCGACGCATGCTTGCGGTGCACAGCGCCGAAGCCGTCACCCACGTACAGTTCACCGAAACGGGCGAGCCGCTGCGCGAACGCGGCCCGCTCCGCGTCGTCCTTACTGGTCTCGGCGGGCTCGAAGCGCACGTTTTCCAGCACCGCGACATCCTCGTCCCCGAGGCTGAACACGGTCTCCTCGGCCGACGGGCCGGCTACGTCGGTCGCGAACGACACGGGCCGGCCGAGCAGTTCGCCCAGCCGCGCCGCCACCGGCCGCAGCGAGGGGCCGCCGGCCGCCCGCTCGTCGAACGTGGCGCCCTTGGGGCGGCCGAGGTGGGCGATGATGATGACCCGCGCACC
>JBEKKH010000057.1:0-20139 GCA_050010815.1 Streptosporangiaceae bacterium
TGGCGGCCAGGGCCTGGGGGCGGGCCCGGTAGTACACCCACACGCCGCGCTTGTCCCGGTCGACCAGCCCGGCGTCGTGGAGCACCTTCATGTGATGGCTAATGGTGGGCTGGGACAGGTCGAACGCGTCGTTCAGGTCGCAGACGCACGCCTCGCCACCCTGGTGCGAGGCGACCAGGGACATCAGCCGGAGCCGGACCGGGTCGGCCAGGGCCTTGAGCAACGGTGCCACCTGCTCGGCCTGGTCCGTCGTCAGCGGTTGCGCGGACAGCGGCGAGCAGCAGGCCGCCGAATCGGCCGGGCTCAGCAGGACCAGAGGGATCGACATGCGTCTATATTGACAGGCGCCGATGTCTCGTGGCAAGCTCAGGGGCGTCAGACATAGATAAACATCAATATCTAGCTTCCCGGGAGGCCGTCGTGTCACGTGTCCAGCTCGCCCTCAACGTCGATGATCTGACCGAGTCGATCGCGTTCTACAGCAAGCTGTTCGGCACCGGGCCGGCCAAGCTGCGGCCCGGTTACGCGAACTTCGCCATTGCCGAGCCCCCGCTCAAGCTCATCTTGATGGAGAACCCTGGCCAGGGCGGCAGCCTGAACCACCTCGGCGTGGAAGTCGCGGACCCCGGCACCGTGGACGCCGAGCAGGCCCGGCTGGCTGAGGCTGGTCTGGCCTCTGTCGATGAGCGCGGCACCACCTGCTGCTACGCCCGGCAGGACAAGTTCTGGGTGCAGGACGCCCCCAGCGGGGAGCGGTGGGAGATCTACACGGTGCTGGCGGACAGCGCGACGTTCTGGGGCCAGGACGGCGGCGAGGGCCTGGACGCGGCGTCAGCCGGGCCGGGAGCGCAGTGCTGCGGCGGCTCGCAGCAGGCCGACGGGGCAGCTGCGTCCGCCGGCGCCTGTTGCGCGTGACCGGGTCGTCGCTGTGGCGGCGACTGCTGGCCGAGTTGCTGGGCAGCGCGTTCCTGGCTGCCGTGGTGATCGGTTCGGGGATCGCGGCCCAGCGCCTGTCGCCCGGTGACACCGGGCTGGAGCTGGGCGAGAATGCCGCCGCCACGGCGGCCGGGCTGTACGCGATCATCTTGATGTTCGGGCCGGTCTCCGGTGGGCACTTCAACCCCGTGGTCTCACTCGCCGACGCCGTCTTCGGCGGGCTGAGCTGGCGGGACGCCGCCGCCTACCTGCCCGCTCAGGTCGCCGGGTGCGCCGGGGGTGCCGTCGTGGCGAACCTGATGTTCGCCCGCGCCGCTGTCTCCATTTCCGTCCGGCACCGGGCCACGCCGGCCCACCTGCTGGCGGAGGTCGTGGCGACCCTCGGGCTCGTCGTGGTCATCTTCGCACTGGCACGATCTAGCCGCCCCCAGACCGCGCCCGCCGCGGTCGGCGCCTACATCGGCGCTGCCTACTTCTTCACTTCCTCCACCGCCTTCGCGAACCCCGCGATCACCATCGGCCGGATGTTCTCCGCCACCTTCGCCGGAATCGCGCCGTCCTCGGCGCCCGCCTACATCGGCGCGCAGATCATCGGCTGTGTTCTCGCCATCGGCGTCATCAAGGCGCTGTATCCCGGCATCACGCCGGCGGCGGCGTCGCAGGTCACTGTCCCCCACAACCAGGATCACGCCGTTAGCGATGGACAGGCCGGCTCACGGGCCGGATCATGAAAGGACAGGCCGGCTCACGGGCCGGACTGTGAAAGGGAAGCCGATGACTGATATCCCGGCCGTGCTGTTTGTCTGCACCCACAACGCCGGTCGCTCCCAGATGGCCGCCGCGCTGCTGGCCCAGCAGGCGGCCGGGCGGGTCCTGGTGACCTCGGCCGGCTCCCAGCCGGCCAGCGAGCTTAACCCCGCCGTCGTCCAGGCCATGACGGAGATCGGCCTGGACATCTCAGCGCAGTTCCCCAAGCCGCTGACCGCTGCGAACGCGCAGGCGGCGGACATCGTGATCACGATGGGCTGCGGGGATGCCTGCCCGGTCTATCCGGGCCAGCGATACCTGGACTGGGACCTCCCGGACCCGGCCGGGCTCGCCGTCGAGCAGGTCCGGCCCATCCGGGACGAGATCAGCACGCGGGTCCGCGCGCTGCTGGCTGAGTTGGACAAGCTGGCGGGACGGGACGGTTACCAGGCCGCCCCGGAGGCAACGCCCGGCCGGAGGCAACGCCCGGCTGGCCAGGAGTAACTCCCGGCCAGCGGTAACTCCCGGCCGGCGGTAACTCCCGCGAGGGTCAGGCCTGGACGGCGGCGCCGCAGGCGACCAGGTCGGCCGCGTCGGGCAGGCCCCAGTCGGTGAGCGCCTCGGTGGTGTGCTGGCCGGGCGCGGGCGGCGGGTCCGACAGCTGGCCCGGGGTGCGGGAAAACCGGGGTGACGGAGCGGGCTGGGTCAGGCCGTCGGGGGCGACGTAGGTTTCCCGCGCGGTCAGGTGCGGGTCGGCGGCCGCCTCGTGCAGCGACAGTACGGGTTCCACGCACGCCTCGCTGCCGGCGAAGGCCGCCGCCCACTCGTCCCTGGTCCGGTCCTTGAACCGGGCCGCGAACCGCATGCGCAGCTCCGGCCAGTGCGCTGGGTCCTCGCGGGCGGGCACGTCGGTCAGGCCCAGCCCGGCCAGCAGCGCGGCGTAGAACCGCGGCTCCAGGGCACCGACGGCCAGCCACTTCCCGTCCGCCGTCTCGTACACGTCGTACCAGGGCACGCCGCCGTCGAGCAGGTTCACGCCGCGCTCGTCGCGCCAGCTGCCCGAGGCCATCAGCATCCACGGCATCGCGAGCAGCGACGCCACCCCGTCGACGATGGCCGCGTCGACGACCTGGCCCTGCCCGGAGGTGGCCCGCTCGACCAGCGCCGCGCAGATGCCGTAGGCCAAGAGCATCCCGCCGCCGCCGAAGTCGCCGAGCAGGTTCGCCGGGAACTGCGGCGGGCCGTCCGCCCGGCCCAGCGCGTGCAGGGCCCCGGACCTGGCCAGGTAGCCGATGTCGTGCCCCACCGTCGGGGCCAGCGGTCCGTGCTGCCCCCACCCGGTCATCCGGGCGTAGATCAGCCGCGGATTGCGGGCCAGGCAGGCCTCCGGGCCCACCCCGATGCGTTCGGTCACGCCCGGCCGGAAACCCTCGAGCAGGACGTCGGCGCCCTCGACCAGCCGGAGCAGCGCGTCGACCGCGCGCGGGTGCTTCAGGTCGAGCACGGCGGACTGGCGGCCGCGGTTCATCAGCGTCAGCTCCGGCTGGGCTCCGGCCGGCCCGGGCCGGTCGATGCGCAGCACGGTCGCGCCTTGGTCGGCGAGCATCATGGCGCAGAACGGCCCGGGCCCGATGCCCGCGAGCTCGAGCACGCGCACCCCGGCCAGCGGCCCGCGGCGAGTTCGTTCCCCAGCGCTCATGTCCCTGCCCCTGCCGTCGTCTGGCGTTTGTCGTCTCGGCGTCTGCCTCTCAGGCAGCACGATATTGGATCACCCGGCGGGGCCGGCAGGCGGCTGCGTTCAGAGGTCCAGGTGGTCCTGGCCCGCACGCATCCCGGCCAGCAGGCGCTCGACGTCGTCGCGGGACAGCGACCGCCGCCACTCACCGAGCGTGCCGCGCACCACGAAGCCGCCCGGGGTGGGCTCGACGGAGGTGAGCAGCATGCCGTCAGGCAGGTCGGGAACGGCCAGGTAGATGGCGGGGGACGGCAGCGGCAGCCGCCACTCGCCCACCCGCAGGGCGCGCGGCCGGGCCAGGACGGACCGTCCTTCCGCCCCCGGCTGCACCTCCAGGCGTACCCAGGGCGCCCCGACCAGGCCGATCTGCGGGACGCCGTCGAGGAGGACCAGCTCGAGCAGCCCGGAGGTGGCGGCCAGCCGCCGGGACGCGGCCGCGGCCGAGACGAACGCCTCGACCAGCACCGGCGCGGCCACCAGCGTCGGCGGCACGCCGGGTCGCAGGTGAACGTTCCTGGCCTGGACCTCCATTCGCTCCAGCTCTAGACCCTCCCACCGAACGTCCCGCGCGGTGACGTCGACCTGGCCGTACTGGCCCACCATCCGGGCCAGGTCCACGCCCTGGATGGAGATGTCGTCCACCGTCAGGGTCAGGTCGTGCCCGGAGAACCGGAACGTTCGCTGCTTCCCGATGAGCCAGCCCCGGGCGGCCTCCACGATCGCCGCGAACGGGTCCCTGGGCAGTGACTTCGGCAGCGACTTCGGCAGGCCCACCGACGCGCTCGCGGCCGAGGTCATGCTGAGAATGTCGGCCCAGTTCCGCTTCCACTCATCGGCCCAGGATCGGTCGAAGGGCCACCGGTCCCCGGCCATCAGCCGGGATCCCGCTCGTGACCGGCCGGCTTTTGCCTGCTCAGCCCGCGGTAGGCCGCCGACGCGGGGATCTCCCCAGCCAGCACCCGGTACACCTCGGAGCAGACAGGCATCTCGACCCCGTAGCGCTCGGCCAGTTCGTGCACGGTGAAGGCGGTGCCGACGCCCTCGGCCACGGTCCTGGTGGTGCCGAGCACCTCCGCCAGCGCCCGGCCGGCGCCGAGCTGCTCGCCGAGCGTCCGGTTACGGCTCAGCGGGCTCATGCAGGTGGCCATGAGGTCACCCAGGCCGGCCAGGCCGGAGAACGTCGCGGCCGCACCGCCCATGGCCACGCCGAGCCTGGTCACCTCGGCCAGGCCACGGCAGACCACCGCCGCCCGGGTGTTGTCACCCACGCCCAGCCCCTGCGCGATGCCGGTCGCGATCGCCACCACGTTCTTCAGGGCCCCGCCGAGCTCGCAGCCGATCACGTCGTCGTTGGTGTAGATCCGGAACAGCCCCCGCCGCAGGACGGACTGCAGCGCCTGGGCCACGGCCAGGTCCTCGGTCGCGATCACGCTGGCCGCGGCCTGCCCGGCCATGATCTCCTTGGCCAGGTTGGGCCCGGTCAGAGCGGCGGCGGGATGGCCGGGCAGCTCCTCGGCGATGAGCTGCGTCATGCGCAGCAGCGAACCCCGCTCGAAGCCCTTGGCCAGGCTGACGACGGGGATCCAGGGCCGCAGGTAGGGGCGGGCGTCGGCCAGGATGGCCCGGAATCCGTGCGTGGGCACGCCGACCACGAGCAGGTCGGTGTCGTGGACGGCCTTCTCCAGGTCCGCGGTGGCGCTCAGCGCGGCTGGCAGCGTGAAGCCGGGCAGGTAGCGCGAGTTGGCGTCGCGCTCGTAAATCTCCCTGGCCAGTTCAGGATCCCGGCACCAGATGACGCAATCGTGCCGCCCGGCCAGCAGGGACGCCACCGTGGTCCCCCACGAGCCGGCCCCGAGCACCGCGATCCGCATGCTTTGAGGATAGAGCCGCCGGCCCGCCGCGGCCATCCCGCCGAACCCGGGCGCGAAGGCCGGGCCGGCGATGAACGGGGGCCTGGGTGAGCACCGTCGTCCGTTCGGAGGAAGGGGTTTGCTTTGGCTACGATTCTGGGGCTAGGCCAAAGTGGCACGTCTACGAGCTACCCCGGATGTCCCCGCCGCAGGCTGGTCATCCAAGGAATTATCCAGCTCTGACCCCGACGGGACCCACGGTAGCATCGCCTCCCGCCATCGGCGCGGGGGCACGGTGCTATCGCCCCGAGCCCGCCCATGAAGCGGTGCTGCCATCTGGCAGCGCGCGCCGGTCGCGTCGCGACCCGCACCTACTTGCCCGGGAACCGGCGGGCAGCGCCGAGAGAACCCCGGAAATGGTGCCCTGCGGGCGCTACCTCTTGTCGCGTCACGAGAACAGTGCGACGCGACATTTCCACCGCCCGGCGGCGCAAAGCCAGAAACACGCCAGCACGTGCCGAGCACCACCGAAACCGCGCTCTCACCGGTTGGGAGGGGCGGGCTGCGCTCGGCCCCTCCCAACACTCGACTGCTAGGCGCGTCCAGGCCGGAAATCCTCCGGTCCGATATACGCGATCAGCGCATCATCCCCGCGCGACTGCCAGAGCACCACCCACACCTCGTCGTCGTACAGACCATGCACCGGGACGAGCCACACCGAATGCCCTCCGCCGGTCCGCAAACCCCGGTGCCTAGCCTGGGCCGAACCCGGATGCTCGCGGATCAGGTCCAGGGCATCCCAGACGGCATCGAGCAACCGGGCGTTCGAGTCATCCTTTTCCAGCTCATCCAGGACATCCCCGGCCTCTGATGAGAAAAGCAGTTCCACTGCGCCTCGCATTCACTCGCGGCCCACCGTCTCTGATGACGGTGAACGTGGGTGGGAGCGCGCGGGGCGGATCCGCCGGGAACCGGTCTCAGGATGGTCGAGGAACTCATCGATCCTCCGCGACGTCTCCGCCGCCGCGAGCAACCGCGCCTGCGCAGCCGACATGACCACCGCCGGCGTCAGCACGATCGTCCCGTCCTCCTCGACATCCACGAGGTAACGATCATGCTCAGCCAGCGATCCGAGACTGATCCTCCGACGTGAATCCACCTCCAGCACGCTCTGCGTCATCTCTTCCATTCCGTTCCCTTCTGAGTCCGCCGACCTCGGACTACAGGTTCAATGTACCATAGCGGCATAACCGCAATGGGGCATCACCGCAACGCGGAGGTCGCACACATGATGGTGAACGTCGCTTAAGCAAGCAGACGCGATGCTGCCCAGTCCAGCGCAGCCCCGCTCAGGTGTCGCACAGCACAGCGCCCGTGCGTGCGGGCGCTGTGCGCCGCGATTCCGGCTCGGTCCCCTCCTGCCTGCGCTGACGCACTCGCTCAGGCACAGCGAAGGAGCACTCTCAACACGAGAATGCCCCTTGCATGCGTTGGAGGCTCCTGGCCAGCCTGGGAGCTACACTCCCCTCTTTACCAGGTCCGCGAACCTGCGCCACGCCACCTGGCTGAACCGCAGCACCGGCCCGGAACGGTCTTTCGTGTCCCGGACCAGCACGCTGCGCCGTGCATCGCTTACTTCCACGCAGTTACCGCCACCGTTGCCGGTGTAACTGGACGTCCGCCAGCCTGGCTCTATGTTGTCTTCCATTGCTCCGCAGCTTTCAATAGGAGGTCTCGTGATGCGTCACGGGACAGCGCGTCACCACGTACCCGGTTGAACGCTGCCCTGTGCTTGCGCACTAGGGACCGATTCTCTGTGGTCTGATCTTCAACGCCGTCCATGCGCAGCGTGTCAGGCATGCCATCGGCACTGGCAATGTCGAACGCCCCGCCGATGCCAGCGTTGGCGCCCTTGCCCGAAGGCACCACCTGCACGACGATGCTAGGCCGCAGCGCCATCTCGGCCACGTGAATAAGTACGTCGTGCATAATCGCGGGCGTACCGATTAGCCGGTGCAGCACCGCCTCATCAAGCACGATCGTCACGTCGGGCGGGTCAGCATGATCGAAGATCGCCTGACGGTCAAGCCGCGCGTGCACCAGCGCGTCTATCGCCTCGTCTGACGTATCCGTCTGCTGCGCCAACAGCAGGACACGGGCGTAATCGGCAGACTGCAGCAAGCCGGGCACCACAATCGGTGACCAGATGAGCAGAGACTGCGCTGCGCGTTCAGCTTCTAGGTAGTCCTCAAACCACGTCGGCACCGGCCCATCGGTGCGTCTGGCGAACGCTGCCCAGCGCCTGAACAGCTCCCGGTCCAGGTCGCACGCATCGCACCACGCCTCTAGCACCTCATCGGCCGGGGGACGATCCCCCGTCTCGGCCTTGGCTATGACCGTCCGGTCAAACCCGAGCCGGGCGGATAGCGCTTCCTGACTGCTAAAACCAGCGGCCATGCGCGCATGACGTAGCTCGCGGCCCAGGAATGCGCGAGGGTCGACCTCTGGATCACGTCTAGCCATTGTGGCGAACCTCCGGCGTAGTCACTGGCGGTCGTGGCCGATGGTGGCAGGCACGCTCGCCACCGTAGTCAATTGTCCCCTTTAGCTGCCAGCTTAGGAAGCCAAGGTAACGCTCGCTCACCCAACAAGAGGACCGCCACCGATGCTATCCGCCGCAGCCTCAGACCAGGCCCCAACAGTAGAGCAGCCCAAGCACCCTCTGCACGCGCTCACCACCTACGAGCTGCGCAACTACCGCCGCCAGCTCGAGAACGTGCTTGCGTTCTTGGACACTAGGGCCCCCGTCCCCGCGGTCCGCGATGATCTGCAAGCCAGGCTCGACGCCGTCACCGCCGAACGGGAATCCCGCACCAGGCTCGCCCATGCATGACCAGGGACCGGGTACACCATCGCCAGCAGGCCAGCCGAACCTCGTCACAACGGCCCCCCGCACGATCACCACCCGGATCAGCCAGCTCCCCATACGCGAGCTGGACGTGTACAGCAACCAGCTCGCGCTATGCCTGCAAGCGGCTTCCAGCCGTTCGAGTCCTACCCGCAGGTGCGGGGCCGCGCCCTCCGGCACCCGCCAGCGGACCAGCGTCGGCGTCAGCTCGGGTATCCCCGACAGGCGGCTTTCCTCGTCCAGGTGAACGGTGAGATGCCACGGCACTATGACGCCCGAAACTGCCGACAAAGCGCCGCCGGTCAGGCGGCCCGGATGAGGGCGGGGGCCAGGGCGGTCATGGCCGCGATCACCGGTTCCAGGCCGGGGCGGGCCGTGACGATCCGGACGATGGCCTCGTCCAGCCCGGTGCTGAGCCGGGCGAAGGCGGCCGGGGCGGCCGCGGCCGGGCCGTAGTAGCCCACCGCGTGCAGCAGCTGGTCCGGGGCGGCGTCCACCAGCTCGGTCATGGCCGTGCCCCGGCCACGGCGGGCTTCCAGGTCGCGCAGCACCTCGTCGAACCCCATCTGGGCGAACAGGCCCCGGTAGCCGGCGTCGGCGGGGATGCCGGGCCGGCCCAGGGCGTAGCCGAGCACCTGCTGGCCGAGGGCCTGCCGCGCCGCGGCCACGTCGTCGTCGACGCAGACCCGGATGTACATGATGAGCGGTACGGCGTTCCGGTCGCGGCCGGCCCGGGCGGCACCTTCCCCGACGCGTGCCCGGCTGACGGCGATGTGCTCGGGCGTCGCCCAGTTGAGCAGCGTGCCGTCGGCGGCCTCGCCCGCGAGCCTGAGCATCTGGGGGCCGAGCGCGGCCAGGTACACCGGAGCGGCCGGCAGGTCCGCCACCCCGAGCGACGCCGAACGGGGCCAGCCAGGCGTGCCCCCGCCGATGCCGGCCTGCCCGGCCGTGGCGGCGTGGCGGACCGTGACGGTCTGGCCGGCCAGCAGCGCGCGGAGCTGGGTGACGTACTCGCGCATCACCGCGATCGGGCGGTTCGGCAGGCCGACCGAGGCCCAGAAGCCGGGCCCGTAGCCGCCCGTGCCCACGCCGAGGACGAACCGGCCGGCCGACAGCTGCGCCAGCGTGGCCGCCTGCGCGGCCAGCCCCGGCGGGGTCCACATCCGCGCCGCCGGGACGACGGAGATACCCGTGCGCAGCGGGGTGTCCCGCGACCACGCCGCGCAGACGTGGAACGAGTCGGGCACGCCCCCGGCCGGCGTCCACAGGCTGCCGAAGCCGAGCGGCCCGGCTTCCCGCGCGGCCGCGCGCAGCTGGTCGAACGGCAGGCCGAGCCGGGCATCTAGTCCCACGCCGATCAGTGCTGGCCGCTGGGCGGGGGTTCCGGGGGTGGTGGGCGCGCCGGCCGGGACCGGCACGGAGGAGGATGATTCGGCAGGCATTGAATGAGGCTAGTACCTGATGCTTGGCGGCCATGGCCGGGGGCCCGCCAGGCGAGGGCACGGACAAGGAGCTGTGATGCGGGTTGGCATGGTCGGCACGGGGACCGGGGCGCCGAGCGTGGCGGTGGAGCGCGAGGGAGGCTGGGTGCCGCTGCTGACGGTCCCTGATGCGGATCGGCTGGGGCCTGCCGCAGCCGATCTGCTGGCGTTCCTCGGCGCGGACGAGCAGGTCCGCGAGCTGGCGGAGGAGCTGGTCTCGGCAGCGACGCCGACCTCGGGGGCGCCGACCTCGGGGGCATCGGCGGCGGCTTCGACGGCTTCGGCGGCGCTGCTGGCCCCGCCGTTCCGTCCGGTTGCGTTTCGTGACTGCTCCCTGTGGGAGGAACATATGATCGCCGTGAGCCGCGGGCTGCTGCGGCTGCGCGAATCGGCCGCGGGAGCGCTGGCCGACGGCTTCGAGCGGCTGGCCCGGCGCCCGTTCCCCCGGCTGCGTCCTCGCCCGTTGTGGTACGAGCAGCCGCTGTACTACAAGGGGAACCCGGCGACGTTTATCGGCGATGGCGACACCGTGCGCTGGCCGGCGTACACACAGGCCCTGGACTATGAACTGGAGATCGGGGTGGTCATCGCCCGGGACGGCACCGACCTGGCCCCCGGCGAAGCCCTGAGCGTGGTGGGCGGATTCGTCCTCGTCAACGACTTCAGCGCCCGCGACGTGCAGTTCCGGGAGATGGTCGAGGGCCTGATGGGGCCGGCGAAGTCCAAGGACTTCGGGACCGCGCTCGGCTCCGTCGTGGTCACCCCGGCCGAGTTCCTGCCCGTGCTTGGCACGCTGAGCGTGCAGGTCCGGGTCAACGGCGAGCTGTGGGGCGAGGGCAGTACCCGCGGGATGCAGCACTCGCTGGCGGACGTCATCGCCTACGCCAGCGCGGGCGAGCGGCTGGCCGCGGGCACGGTGATCGGGCTCGGCACGGTCCCCGGCTGCAGCGGGATCGAGGCCGGCCGGTGGCTGTCACCCGGTGACGCGGTCGAATTGTCGGCCGGCCCGCTCGGCACGCTGCGCACCACGGTGGGCGAGCCGGAGCCATGGCGGCCGCCGGGCGCGACGACCCGAGCGCGGTGGAGCATCGTGCTGCGGGCCGGCGAACAGTCGGACCCCCGGGCCGAACCGGTGCCGTGGACCCCGCCGCCGGCCCCGGCGCTGACGGGTGCGCTCGCTCGCAACCAGCTGCTCGACCAGGTGGAACGGTGGGAGGTGCCCGGCGGGGCCAGACCAGAAGACGTCGTGTTCGACGCGGCCGGCCGGCTGTACGCGGGCGTCGAGGACGGCCGGATCTGGCGGTGGCCGGCTGGCTCGGAAGGCGGCGGCACGGCCGGGCTGGAAGGCGGCGGCACGGCCGGGCTGTTCGCCGATACCCATGGCCGCCCCCTGGGCCTGGAGGTGGACCCGCGCGACGGCACGCTGATCGTCTGCGACGGCTACCGGGGCCTGCTCCGCGTGGAGGAGACCGGTCGCGTCCGGGTGCTGGCGGACAGCTTCGGCGGCCGGCGGCTCAAGTTCACCAACAACGCCGCCGTCGCCGCGGACGGCACCGTGTACTTCTCCGACAGCTCGACCCGGTTCCGCATCGAGCACTACAAGCAGGAGCTGCTCGAGCACCGCCCCAACGGCCGCGTCTTCCGCTATCGTCCGTCCGCCTCCGGCCTGGACTCCGCCGCCCGCCTGGACCTGGTCGCGGACGGCCTGTACTTCCCGAACGGGGTGGCGCTGGCCCCGGACGAGTCGTTCCTGCTGGTCGCGCAGACCGGGAGCTACGACGTGCTCAAGATCCCGCTCACTGGTCCCGAAGCCGGACACCCCCGGCCGTTCGCGTCCAACCTGCCCGGCCTCCCCGACAATATGTCGCCCGCCGGGGACGGCACCTACTGGGTCGCCTTCCCGTCGCCGCGGCTACCGCTCGTCGACCGGCTGATGCCGCACCCGGCGCCCCGGCGCGTCGCCGCGCGGCTCCCGGAGCGGCTGCAGCCCGCGGCGCAGCGCTACGGGCTCGTCGCCCGCCTGGACGCAGACGGCATGATCACGCAGTCACTGCACGGCCCGTCCGGGTCCTACCGCGAGATCGTCGGCGTGCGTCAGCACGACGGCTGGCTGTACCTCGGCAGCCTGCACGAGACGGCGGTGGGCCGGGTGCCCCTCCCAGCCTGAGCTACGGGGTGAGATGGAGAAGATCGAGGAGCTGCCTGGCCGCCGCCATCAGCGCGCCCTGATCCCACAGCCTCGGCTGTGGCTGGCCGTTGACCGTGATCGCGTCGCTGTCCCCGCAGCCGTCCGCCTCGACGACCACGCCGGGGGTGAAGGCCAGCCGGTAAGAGGTCGGGCCGACCACGCATTTCATCGCGGCCACGTCCTGGTCCGGGGCCGCGGGCAGGCGGTTGAGCAGGGCGGCCAGCCGGCCGATGACCGCGGGCGAGGTGAACGTGCGGGTCACCGTGCGCGGCCGGAGGATGGTCTCGGTGGCGGTGACGGTCACCGACCGGAAGCCGGCCGCGGTCAGGTATTCGGCGGCGCTACGCGGCGGGAACCAGCTCACGATGGCGTCGGCGCGGATCAAGGTGCCGTCCGCCACGGCCATGGCGTCGGTGCTGAGTTCCGCCTCGGCCAGCCCGGCCGGCCGCGACCGGGGCCGGTAACCCACCCACCGGGTTGTGACCGTGTTCGTCGTGCCCGAGGCCAGGCCGGCGCCGTACCAGACCATCCCAGCGGGCACGTGCCCGAGCAGAAAAGCATGCACGGTCGCCGCGGGCTCGCGCACGAGGACGAACCGGTGCAGGACAACGGTATAGGGCGGGGTTTGGTCGGCCGACGCCACGCGCAGCGGCGCAGGCACAGGCGACGGCTGGGCCGCCCGCGCCCCGCCCGGTACGACCAGCTGGGAGAGCAGCTGCCCGGCCAGCGTCAGCGCCTCGGCGCGGGAACCGGCAGGCGCCCGGACCGCGGCCGCCGTAGCGCTTTGCGAGGCGGTTTCCGAGCCGGTCTTCATGGCCGCGGGCCGGGACGATGCCACGGTTCCGCAACCCGCCAGCATCACGGTCAACACCAGCACCGCGATCCATCTACCGCGCATGGGCAGCTCCTTTTGCGGTCCTTGGACGCGTGAGGGCGGCCAGCGGTTCCGGCGTCAGGCCGAGACCGTCGAGAGCAGCGCGCGCGTCTGCGCGACGACGCGGTCCTGAAACTCCGGATCGCGCACCAACGTCGAGCCGAGCATCGGCCGGCCCCGGTCGTCGTAGTAGACACCGGTCCCTGCCGAGGAGTTCAGCAGGACGTTCGTGATGACCTTCCCGGCTCGCGCCGGAGTGCTCCAGTACTTGATGCGCGGGGCGAGCAACGACAGTACGTACTTGCCCAGGAAACGCAGGAGGACGTTCGCGTCACGCGAGAGGCTCGTGGCCGGGGTGAAGCCCGGTTCGACGGCGTTGAAGCGCAACCGCGGAGTCTCGCGCGCGAACGCCAGCACCGTCGCGAGGTTGCACTGCTTCGACGTCGCGTAGGCGTCGCCACCGGGAAGGGCGGAACCACCGGACTTCCACTCGCCGCGCGCGCTCGCCTCGGCGGAGATGTAGCGGCCGCCTCGGAACCCAGCGACCTTGGCGGGCCTGCGCGCGGGGTCCTCGACGCCGGAGCAGACGAACACCACATTCGCACCGTCGGGAAGATCCGGCATGAGCGCTTCGGTCAACACGAACGGACCGAGGTGGTCGGTGGCGAACGTCGTGTCCCAGCCCTGAGCGTTTTTCGTGGCGTGCAGCTCCATGATGCCCGCGTTATTGACCAGGCCCGCGAGCGGAAGACGGAGCGCGATGATCTCCGCGGCCGCGCGCCGTACGCTCGCGAGATCCGACAAGTCGCACACGACAGACACCGCCTGCTGGCCCGCGCGCTTGATCGTCTTGCGCACCTCGGCGAGCCTGGCCTGGTCCCGGCCCACCAGGACGACCGTGCCGTACGTCGCCAGGTCCAGAGCCGTTCGGTAGCCGATGCCTGAGGTCGGGCCCGTGATGATGTAGGCCTTGCGGTCTCCCGGCCTTGTCTGCGCCATGCGCACTCCTTAGTTGTTCGTCTGGTCAGTCATTTATGGGGTTAAAAAAATAAGCTGCCCAGCATCCGGCACAGGGCGTCGAAGCCGACCCGGCAGTGTTCGTCGGCGTGGGCGGGGTCGTTGACCATGAAGTCCATCGTCGCTTCGGCCAGCGAGTTCGCCATCGCGGCGACAAACCCCATCGGTACATCCCGCAGCGGTCCGCGGGCGCGCGCCCGTTCGAGCATTCCCGCGACCTCTGCCATCGCCTGGTGCGAGGCGGCACGGGTCTGGAGAGCAATGTCGTCGGAGACGTCGAGCAGGGCGAGCGCTCGCCTGCGGTCGGGGTTCGACGTCGCCCAGCGCATCCAGTTCGACCACATGCGGGAAAACTGCTCGCGCAGCGGAGCCTCCGCCGGGAGCCCCTCCAGCGAGGCGGTGGCCATCCCCGCCTTCAGCTCAAGGTAGAGCTGGTCGAACAGGTCAGCCTTCGTCTCGAAGTAGGTGAACAGCGAGCCGTTCGAGATGCCCGCTTCCCGCGCGATGACCGCCGTCGGCGCGCTGAGGCCCTGCGCGGCGATGACACGAGTCGCCGCCGCCATCAGCGCATCCCTCTTGTCCTTGCTCTTCGGCCGGGCCATGGTGGAAGCATATAAATGAGTGACTAGTCAGTCAAATTGTGATGCCCGCCGCCAGCGGTTCCGGCTCTTTACGGCAGAACGGACCGTCGTTCCTGCCGTACGGTGAGTTCGTGACCACCAGTCACTTCTACTCCGGCATGAAGTACTACACGAACCCGGCCGATCCGGCCAGGGAAAGGGCTTGCATCCGCGGGTCATGCACGCCACCTGGCAGAACAGCTCCTTCGCGGACCCGCGGGAAGCCTGGGGGGTCCCTGTCAGGCGGGGTGTTCAAGCAGCGCGGTGAGCAGGTCGGCGAGCCAGGACCGGAACCGGGCCGGGTCGTTGTCCAGGAGCAGTTCGGTGGTGGCGCCGTCGTGGATGGCCATGACCGCCCGGGCGAGTCCGTCCGGGGTTTGCAGGGACGCGGGTAGGCCGGAGCGGTCGATCGCGGGGGTCAGTGAGGCCGCGAGGGCGTCGCGGAGTTTGTTGCGGTGGGCGCGGAGCGCGGCGGCGACTTCGGGATTGCGGGCGGCGTAGAGCCGGAAGTCCGTGCTAACGAGGATCCAGTCGCGGTCCACCATGAGCGCCTGGACTGCTTGCGCGACGAGTTCGGGGACGTCGCTGGCCGGGAGGGTCAGGCCGACCGCGACCTGCTGGGCGATCAGCTCGCTGCGCTCGGTGTAGAGGGCGAAGAACAGCTCGTCCAGGGTGTCGAAGTTTGAGTAGAACGCGCCACGGGTGTAGCCCGCCGCCTCGCACACCTCTTCGATGCTTGCCCGCCCGAACCCGCGGGCCGCGAAAACGCCGAAGGCGGCGTCCAGGAGCCGGCCGCGGGTTTCCGGCCGGCGCCGGGTCACCCGCGCTGGCGTCCCGTCGGCGTGAAGCTTCGCCCGGCGGGCCCGCTGGCTGGGTGACTGCTTAGGTGCGTGCTCAGGCGTCATGATCCTCCTTCGATACATTGACGTATCCGATACATTGACGTATCGTAACGGAAGAGTCGGCGGACCGCAACGTCGGCCGACCACTGAAGAGGACATGTAATGAACCAGACAGCCCCGCGACCCCCGGCCCAGCCGGCGCCAGCCCCGCGACAACGCTTCCTCGCCGAATTCCTGGACGCGTTCAATGTACGCACGTTCCTGCTAGTGATCGCGGTGCTGCTCATCCAGGCCGGGTTCGTGCTGTCCTATGTCGGCGCCTTTCACGACCCAAGCCCGCACCGGGTGCCGATCGCCGTGCTCGCCCCCGCGGAGATCTCGGGCCACCTCGTCAGCGAGATCAACGCGATCGGTGGCCAGCCGCTCTACGCCACCGCCGTCGCCGATAAGACCATCGGCGAGACACTCCTGCGGCACGGGTCCACCAGCGGGCTGCTGATCATCAACCCCAGCGGCAGGACAGACGCATTGCTCGTCGCCGGGGGCGGCGGCGCAGCGACAGCGACCGCTGTGCAGGACGTCATCGCCGGGGCCGAAGCCGCCCAGCACCGCTACGCGACGGTCACCGACGTCGTCCCCGCCCAGCCGGGAGACGCCCGAGGACTGTCGGGCTTTTACTTGATCGTCGGCTGGCTGGTCGGTGGCTACCTCGTCGCTGCCCTGCTCGGCATCGCCACCCGGCCACGACCGGCCACGACCCGCCGGGCGATCATCCGCCTCATCATGCTCGTCCCCTACGCCATCGTCTCCGGACTCGCCGGAGCGATCATCGTGGGGCCCGTCCTCGGCGCGCTCACCGGCCACTTCATTGCCATCTCAGCGCTCGGAGCCCTCATCGTCTACTGCGCCGCCGCCGTCACCATGGGCTTTCAAGTCCTCCTCGGCGCCCTCGGCGTCGGCCTCACGCTCATCCTCTTCGTCGTGCTGGGCAACCCCAGCGCCGGCGGCGCCTACCCGCCACCCCTGCTCCCGGCCTTCTGGCGGACGATCAGCCCCGCTCTGCCGAACGGCGCCGGCGTCTCGGCCCTGCGGCACATCGTCTACTTCGGCTCCTACGGCATCACCGGCAACCTGATCGTCATCGCTGTCTACATCGTCACCGCCATCACCGTCGCGATCGCCGGGACCGCACTCCTCGCCCGCCGCGCCGCCACGGGCAAAGCGGCAGCGGCAGTCCTCTGACCGGAACTCGCCGCTGGAGATGGTAGTTCGCGTCCATCGGATCATGATTGAAGATCACTTGAACCCGTGGAGCACACGGCGGGCGGCACTGGAGTCCATCACATCCGCACGGTGGCCGCACAGGGTCACTATTGCCGACCCGAGGTGACCGACCGTCTGGGCAGCCGTCTTAGCGTCCTCGGTTCTGCTGCTGGCCTCCATCCTGCGAGGCGGTCTCGCTAGGTGCGGGGAGGAACGCGGCCAGCAGCAGATGGCGGACGGTACGGCGGCAGGCGTCGTCATCGAGCATCGCTGAGTCCGGATCCCCGTACCGGTGCATGGCGAACCAGGCGATGGTCTCCACGATGAACCGGGCCGCGGCCGGCACATCGGGCACCGGGCTCAGCTCACCCGCCCGGATTCGTTGCCGCAGGTATTTGCCGAGCTGCTCCAGCGTGGCCCGGCGTTGCTGCACGAAGTACCACTGGGCCAGTTCGGGCAGGTCGGCGGCGCACCGCGCGACTAGTTTGAGCACCTGCCTGTGGTCCTCGATGAAGCCGTACAGCGCGTCGATGATGCCGCCGAGTTCGGAGTCAATCAGCCTGGTCGCCGGGTCGCCGGATGACCGGGCGGCGGCCGGCCAGGCTGTCTCGCCCTGGCCAGCCGCCCAGGCCTGGACTAGCGCGACGACTTCCTGCGGCGGCGGAGCCGTCACCGGAATCGCCAGCGTGTTCACCGCCTCTGGCTGGACCGCACGCAGCAACGCCAGGTAGAGCAGGGCCTGCTTGCTGTCCACGTAGGTGTACAGCGCGCCGTGGCTAAGCCCCAGGGCAGCCGAAACATCCGAGATTCCGGCAGACCGGAACCCCTTGTCGGTAAAGACCCCCACCGCCGCGTCAGCCACCTCGGTCAGCGGTCGAACCGGTTTGCGTCCACGCATGTACCGAGTATAGAGTACTGATTGACTGACCGAGTTAGTCAGTCATTCTGAAGGGAAGAGCATGAGGTGGCCCCCCGCAGTCCTCAGGGGCTGCGGCGTGGTGACCAAGTTCCTCCACGGCCTGATCTCGGCCCAGCCAGATCCAGTTCCAGGAAATGTTCCATCGAGCATGAGAGCACCGGCATAACCACCGTCTTTTAAGGCAGTTTTATTCCCATTGGAAGGCCCAGGATGCGAATCCGAAAGCCTCTCGTGTATTTGTCAGCGTTGGTCGTAGTAATCGCAGTCGGCATTTCACTCGTCGTCCTGCTGATAATTCCGCGATCCAGCCAGCCGCAGCCGGTTACCTCGGGCTGCGCCTGGCCTGTCGCGCTTAACCAGGCCACACTCACCGAGAACAGCCAGGTGAACGTGAGCAACCCGGATACGGCAACGGATTACTGGATAATGCCGGTGCCCGTGGAGCATGGGCTGAGCGTCACGCTGGCCGGGCGATACCCCAACAGCCGCTACATGTCCATCGCTATCTACAACGCTGATGGTTCGTCATTCACAACCAACGGCATCGCATCGACGCTGACCGATTACCGCATTGCGCCGGAACCGGGCAGCGTCAACCCGTGGCAGCACAAAGCGCCGCCCGGCGGCAGCTACACGGTAACGCTGAGGTCCAGCGTGGCGCCGGGTCAGGTCAACACGCTGCCCCTCGCGCCGGCCGGAACGCCTAGCGGAACCACCGACGTGATCTTTTACCGTGTCTATGCGACGCACGGCGGCCCCGGGCAGGTACCCCTGCCGACTATTACGCTCACGCGCAACGGTGAATCCAGGCAACTGGGCCAATGCCCGGCAAGTGGCCAGGATCAAATCCCCAGATCGTATTGCTCGATACCCTGGGTGGCCAAGGGAGCCCCTGTTTGCGGGGTCACAGGCCACGCTTCCACGTCAGGCGCAGCCGGAACCATTGTCCCGTTCGCCAGGGACCCGATCGGGTCGGGCGGCACCCCCGACAACGACATCGCCTACCTGTCAGCCACTGTCGTCCCCCCGCGGAACGGGAATGTGCTGGTCATCCGGGCCAAAGCACCGACCACGCCCACCGGGACCGCCCCTACCCCGTGGCCAGAGCCCGGCACGGACCTGCGGTACTGGTCGCTGTGCATCGACCTGGCCAAGCCGCCGGTACCTGTAGTGGTCAACCGTCTGCCGGGCGGAACCGCGGACTACGGCTGCCGGTACGACAACCAGGTCGCGCTCGACGGCAGCGGCTACTACACCTTTGTCATCGGCACAGAGTCGCAGCGCGCCGCCATCGAACGAATACCCGGCGCCACCTTCCTGCCATTGTCTGCCGTACAGCCGGCGCAGCGGTACAAGCTCAACATGCGGAACATGCTCGCCGAGCGCGACTTCGGGGAGGCAGTCCAGGACGTTCCGGCGAACGGGCGATCAGCGTCAGCGGCGGCCGTCATGGGCCCGTACTACCCCCGCATAGCTTCCTGCCCACTCGCGACTCTCCCGGCCAGCGGACTCGCCGTGTGCATGCGCGCCTCGGCACCGCCATCAGCGAACGCGAACCAGACAACAAGCTCAGGGCACACCGTCCCGGCGTTGCTCTTTATATGTGCCATTGCGGGCTGGGCCGCAGGCGAAGCGTGGCAGGGTATCAGGCGCCGACGTACTACGGGCCCGGCAGCGACTTCGGCAAATCGTGGCAGCCTGCTCATCGCGGTTCTAGGCGCAATCGCCGCGGTCGCGATAGCGATACCGGCGGCCGCGGAAGTTCGAGCGGCATCGGTCCCTGGAGGCGTCATTACGTTTGGCATAGGCCTCTTGATCATGTGCAGCGGAATCTTTCTTCGGTGGTGGTCCGTCAAGACACCGGGGCGCCCCGGCCAGCCGGTCACCACCACAGGACCCTGCCGCATCGTACGGAATCCGAGCTATCTCGGCTTCATACTGGCGCTAACCGGGATAGGCGTCGTACTGGATAACTGGCTGAGTATCGCGGCATTGGCTCTCATTCCTGCCATTAGCCTTAGCTACCTGATCCACGCCGAGGAAAAGCACTCGCCGCAACCCTAGGTGCCGCCCGCGGTCGGGCGCTGCGCGTGCCGGAGGGCGGGGTTCCCCCAGCCTCACCCGCACCTGTTAGCACATGAATCCCGGATACCGACTCCTGGCGGGGCTTTCCAGCCGGCACGATGGACGGTTGTGCCGGCTGGGGCCGGCACAAGGGTTCATCGTGCCGGCCAGATCTGTCAGCGACGGCTCCCGGATGTGCCGCTTTCGGGCGTGTTAAGGATGGTTTCACGGTTTCGCGTTTTGGCGCCTCGGTCCCGGATCGTGCTTGCGGCGCGGATGGCCCGGTGCCCAGGGCCGGGCGGCAGGGGCAGGGGCAGGGGCAGGGGTGGTGCGGGTCAGGTGGCCGGTCCGGGCGGGCCTGCGCCGAGGTAGCGGAGCACTGCGAGGACCCGCCGGTGGCCGACGTCGCCGGGGTGCAGGCTTAGCTTGGCGAAGATCGAGTTGATGTGCTTGCTGACCGCGCTATCGGTCACCACCAGGGCCGCTCCGATCTCCGCGTTGGAACGGCCCTCCGCCATCATGGCCAGCACGTCACGTTCCCGCTGCGTCAGGTGGTCCAGGGGGTCGCCGCCCCGGCGCACGAGCAGCTGGGCCACCACCTCCGGGTCCAGCGCGGTGCCGCCCGCCGCCACCCGGCGCAGCGCGTCGAGGAACTCGGCCACGTCGGCCACCCGGTCCTTCAGCAGGTAGCCGAC
>JBEKKH010000058.1:0-20047 GCA_050010815.1 Streptosporangiaceae bacterium
GTTCCAGGTCATCAAGCGGTTCGCCGGTCATCCAGGCTCCTCTGGAAGTGTAGACACTTCCAGATTACCGCGCCAGCCTGCGGCTCCCTAGCACCCCTACATATGTGTCGCGCACCCGGTTTCGGACTGCGTGGGCGGTTTTGTCGGTGGGGGATGTCAGCATGCCGTTATGAGACCTTCGCTGAAGGCCGGGCTGCTGCCGGTGTGGCGGGACCGGGACACGATCCAGTTCGGGGTGGATCCGCGGCGGGCGGTGGCGCTGGGCGGGCTGGGGCAGGCCGCGGCGGTGATCAGCCTGCTGGACGGGAGCCGAGACCGGGATGCCCTGATTGGCACGGCGCAGGCGTACGGCGTCCCACCGCAGGCGACCGACCGGGTGCTCGGGCTGCTGGCGGCCGCGGGAGTGCTCGACGACTTCCCGGCCCGGCTGCACGCCGCACTGCCCGACCAGCTGCGGGCGCGGCTGGCGCCGGAACTGGCCACCGCGTCGCTGGCCTACGCCGACGGCGACGGCGGGGCTCGCACACTGGCGCGCAGGCGGGCCGCCTTCGTCCGGGTGCACGGGGCGGGCCGGACCGGCGCGTGTGTGGCCAGCCTCCTCGCGGCCTCCGGTGTCGGGCACGTCACCTGCACCGACCCCGAACCCGCCGAACCCGCCGATCTCGCCCCGGCCGGGCTCCTGCTCGCCGATGTGGGCGCACCCCGGGCCGAAGGTGCCGCCCGCGCGATCAGCCGAGCCGCCCCGGAAGTCAGCACCTACGACGACGGAGCAGTCCCCGACCTGGCGGTACTCACCGGGACGGCGCTGCCCGACCTGGCCGACGGACTGCTCCGCGACCGCGTGCCGCACCTGGCGGTCCGGGCCTGCGAAGCGATCGGCGTGGTGGGTCCGCTGGTCCAGCCCGCCGAGTCGGCCTGCCTGCGCTGTGTTGACCGGCACAAGGCCGACGGGGACCCGCAGTGGCCCAAGGTGCTCGCCCAGGCCACCTTCACCCGGGTCCAGCCGCAGGCCTGCGACACCGTGCTCGCCGCCATGACCGCGGCCGTGGCGGCCGGGCAGGCGCTGGCCTTCATCGACCGGGCCGGGACGGCTCGCCCAGGGCCGCTGGAGCCGGGGACGGTGAACGGGACACTGGAGCTGGTTTTGCCTGGCTGGCAGTGGCGGCGCCGCACCTGGCGACCGCACCCAGCGTGCCGGTGCGGCGCGGCCCGGCGTGCCGGGTGCGGCGCGGCCCTGCAGCTGTTAGGTGAGCTGCATTGACAATAGTTGCCTGTTATGGAAATAATTTCCATCATGGTGGTTGGGGCCGAGGCGGATAGGGCCGGGAGTGACGTGGCGGCGCTCATGCGGGCGCTGGCCGATCCGGCCCGCCTGGCCGTGGTGGAGGCGCTCAGCCGGTCACCGCAGCGGGCCGGGGAGCTCGCATCCGCGGTGGGCGTGCCCGCGCCGGCGATGAGCAAGCACCTGCGGGTGCTGCTGGCCGCCGGCATCGTCGCTGACGAGCGGGGCGCCACCGATGCCCGGGTACGGGTCTTCCGCCTGCGCCGCGAGTCGGTCGTGGCCGTACGGGCCTGGCTAGACCAGGTGCAGGCGCACTGGGACGAGCAGCTGAGGGCCTTCAAGGCCCACATCGAACGGGAGGCTGAGCGATGACTGAGCCAGGGCAGGCACCAGGCCCGGACGCGGTGGTGTCATCAGAGGTCGAGGTGGCCGTGGATCCGGACACGGCGTTTGCCGCCTTCACCTCCGAGCTTGACCTGTGGTGGGTGCGCGGCCCGATCAACCATCACGCGGGCGGCCGGGTCCTGGCCATACGGTGCGAGCCGGGAGTCGGCGGCCGCCTGCTCGAGGTCTACGACGAAGGCACCGGTGATGTGCTCGAGCTGGCCCGGATCACGGTCTGGGCACCCGGTAAGCGGCTGGCCTGGGAAAGCTCCCTCGACGACGTGAGCACCGACATCAGCTTCTCCCCGGCCGGGGACGGCTGCGTGGTGCGGGTACAAGCTCGCATCCCGGCTGGTGGCCAGGACCGGGGTGGCACATCCTGGGTGCGGGTGACGCCCAAATGGTTCGGTCCGTGGTGTGCCAGGCGGGACCGCTCCGCTCGCGAGGTCCGCGACCTGGCCCGGCTGGCGCTTGGCGTTTCCTACGCCAAGCCGGCCGCGGCCGCCCGGTGGCTCGCCGACGCCTTCGGGTTCACCTCACCCGATCCGCTGCCCGAGGGCACCGATCCGCTCCCCGAGACCGGCCACGGCCACCCGTGGATCGAGTTCCGCCTCGGCGACAGCTCCCTGATGATCTTCAAGCTTCTCGAAGCGGGGCCGCAGGACCGGCCGCTGACCCACGTGCCCTGGGTTTACGTCGATGACATCGACGGGCACTACGAGCGGGCCAGGACTAGCGGAGCGATGATCGTGACCGACCTGGCCAGCCCGTGGGGGCTGCCGTTCTACGTCGCCGCCGACCCCGAGGGCAACCAGTGGACGTTCGCCCAGGCTCGTCCCACCATGCGCTGAGCCACTCGCCTCGCGGACCCGGACCGGGGGCGCGGGCCTGAACCCGCGGGGCGCGGGCCTGAACCCGCGGGGCGCGGGCCTGAACCCGCGGGGCGCGGGCCTGAACCCGCGGGGCGCGGGCCTGAACCCGCGGGGCGCGGGCCCCGCCGGTATATCCCCACCTCACCGTGCGGGACAATGTAAGGGTGAACGACGTCCCGAAGAACCCCGTGACCCGCGCCGCCAAGATGGCCCGGTTGCCGATCGGGCTGGCGGGCCGCACCGCCCTCGGGGTCGGGAAGAGGATCGGCGGCCGGCCCGCCGAGATCGTGGCCCAGGAGATACAGCAGCGCACCGCCGACCAGATCTTCCGGGTCCTGGGCGAGCTCAAGGGCGGCGCGATGAAGCTGGGCCAGGCGCTGTCCATCTTCGAGGCGGCGCTGCCGCCCGAGCTGGCCGGGCCCTACCGCGCCACGCTGACCAAGCTGCAGGAATCCGCGCCGCCGCTGCCCGCCCGAAGTGTCCACCAGGTGCTGGCCGCAGACTTGGGCGAGAACTGGCGGGACAACTTCGCCGAGTTCAGCGACGCCCCGGCCGCCGCGGCGTCAATCGGCCAGGTGCACAAGGCGACCTGGCGCGACGGGCGGCAGGTCGCGGTGAAGATCCAGTATCCCGGCGCGGGCCGGGCCCTGATCGGCGACTTCAACCAGCTGAGCCGGGCCGGGCGGCTGTTCGGCCTGCTGATGCCCGGGCTCGAGGTCAAGCCGCTGCTCGACGAGCTGCGCGACCGGGTCACCGAAGAGCTCAACTACCATCTTGAGGCGGCCTCGCAGCAGGCGTTCGCCGACGCCTACGCGGGCGACCCCGACATCTACGTGCCCGGCGTCATCATGGGCACGGACCACGTCCTGGTCACCGAGTGGATGGACGGCACGCCGCTGTCGAAGATCATCAGCGACGGCAGCAAGACCGAACGCGACCGGGCCGGCATCTTGCTGGTGCGGTTCCTGTTCTCCGGGCCCTCGCGGGCCGGGCTGCTGCACGCGGACCCGCACCCGGGCAACTTCCGGCTGCTGGCCGACGGCCGGCTTGGCGTGCTCGACTTCGGGGCCGTCGACCGGCTGCCGGACGGGCTGCCCCCGTTCTTCGGCCGACTGCTGCGGATCATGCACGACGACGACGCCAACGTCGAGGCGGTGGAGCAGGAACTGCGCGCACATGGGTTCCTGCGGCCCGGCATTGACGTGGACCTAGACGCGCTGCACGCCTTCCTGGCACCGCTGGCCGAGCCGTCCAAGGTGGAATGCTTCAAGTTCAGCCGGGAGTGGCTACGGGAAGAGGCCACCCGCGTCACCGACATGCGCGCGAGCAACATCACCCGCCGGTTCAACCTGCCGCCGTCGTACGTACTGATCCACCGCGTGTCCACGGCGGGCATCGGCGTGCTGTGCCAGCTGGAGTGCGAGGGTGAGTTCCGAGCCGAGGTGCTGAAGTGGATTCCGGGGTACCTCGATCCCGCCCCGATCGGCTCCGGGGGCACCGTGAATGCTGGCGCTGGGGCTGAAGCGGACGCCGGGGCTTCGGCTGGAGCTGGGGAGGCGGCAGGCGCCGGGGCCGAAGCTGGAGCTGGGGAGGCTGCGGACTCGCGGGGCGCAGTGGACTCGTTGGCCCCAGGTGACCCGCGGGTTGCGGACGAGGGAGCCTGATCCTCTGCTGGGCCCAGCTGGCTAATGTATGGATGTGGCACCCTGCACACTCTTCTGTGCACGGTGCCACATCCATACAATCCTGACGTCGGGCACGGGCAGGACGGTGAGATTTTCGCGGTGTGAACAACCGGGACCGGCCGGCGGGAGCCTGGAGAGTTGGGTGTGGGGTTGGGGTTGGGGCTTTCCCATGGCTAGCCGTCAGGGGGGGCGGGTGTGGTTCGCTGGCCTCATGGCCACCTTGCGCACACGGCTCGTCGCACGCGAAACCCTCTATGGCGCCTGGTCGGTGATCCCCTCTCCGCTGAGCGTCCGGCTGCTGGCCGCCGCGGGGCTGGACTACGTGGTGATCGACCTCCAGCACGGCGGGGCCACCGAATCCGACCTGGCCGGGATGACCAGCGCCATCCGGCTGGCCGGAGCGGCGCCCGTCGCCCGGGTCAGGCACGCGCACCCGGCCGACATCGGGCGGGCCCTGGACCTGGGCTGTGAGGGCGTCATCGTGCCGAATGTGGACTCGGCCGCCCAGGCCACCGCGGTGGCCGGGGCGGTCCGCTACCCGCCCGCGGGGTACCGCTCCGCGGGCGGCGCGCTGGCCGGCGAGGCGCCGTTCTGCATCGTCATGGTCGAGTCGGCCGGCGCTCTCGCTGAGCTGGACGCCACCCTGGCCGTCGAGGGCGTCGACGGGATCTACGTCGGTCCGCGGGACCTGTCCCTCGCCCTGGGCTGCGCGCCCGACCCGGACGACCCGGTGCTGCGGCCGGCGCTGGCGCGCATCTGGGCCGCCTGCGCCGCCGCGGGCAAGCCCGTCGGCGTGCACGCCACCCAGGGTGCCGTCGGCCGCCGGTACCGCGACGCCGGCTCCACCATAGTCACGGTCACGTCAGACGACGCCGCCCTGAGCCGCGACACCGCCGCCCAGATCCGGCAGGCCCAGGTGGAGGCCGGCGGCGCTTCAGCCCGGTGAGGTGTCGCCAGAGCGCGTGGGGCGCGGAGCGGACGGCCCTGACGCGCACGGCTACGCTGCGCAGAGCGCACGGCTACGCTCCGGCGGCCCTGACACGCGGCTACGCTCCGGCGAGCACCCGGGCCGCGGTCACGGCCATCACCACTGCGACGAACACATCCAGGGCCCGCCAGGCGCGGGGCTGACGGAACACCGGGGCGAGTAGCCGGGCTCCGAAGCCGAGGGCGGCGAACCAGGCGATGCTGGCCACGGCCGCGCCGCCGCCGAACCACCAGGGATCCGGCCGGGTGGCGGCGACCGAGCCGAGCAGGACCACGGTGTCCAGGTAGACCGCCGGATTGAGCCAGGTGAAGGCCAGGCAGGTGGCCACCACCGCCGGCCAGGACGAGGTCGCCGCGGCGTCGGCGATCCTGCGTCCTGGCCGCAGCGCCCGCCGCGCCGCCAGCGCCGCGTAGCCGAGCAGGAAGGCGGCCCCGAGCAGGCGCACGGTCAGCAGCAGGCCGTGCTGATGCCGGACCACCGCGCCCAGGCCCGCGACGCCGGCCGCGATCAGGACCACGTCCGAGACGGCGCAGATCACCACCACCGTCGGGACGTGGGCGCGGGCGATGCCCTGCCGGATCACGTAGGTGTTCTGGGCGCCGATGGCGACGATGAGGGACAGCCCGAACAGCAGGCCCGCTACTGCGGCCGCGATCGTACCCGAGAGGAGCATGAGCCCACCGTAGGAACAACGGACTCAACAATCCAGCTAAACATTCTTCAGCTGCATTAGCCTAGTTAATGATGAACCTGGATCCGGACCAGCTCGCGGCGCTGGCCGCGGCCATCTCGGAGGGGACCTTCGAGGCCGCGGCGCGGGCCTTGCAGGTGACTCCGTCCGCCGTCAGCCAGCGGGTGAAGGCGCTGGAAACCAGCGTAGGGCGGGTGCTCCTCGTCCGATCCAAGCCGGTGCGGGCCACGACGGCGGGGGAAACGCTGCTCCGGGCCGCGCGCCAGATCCAGGCGATCAGCACCGACGCCCTGCGCGAACTGGGGGCGCAGGACGCGGGGGAAGGGTCCTGGGGGTCCGGGCCGTCCGCCGTCGCGCTCGCGGTCAATGCCGACAGCCTGGACACCTGGTTCGTGACGGCCCTGGCCGAGCTGGGTGAGGTGGTATTCGACCTGCGGCGCGAGGACGAGAACCGGACCGCCGGGCTGCTCCGGCGGGGCGAGGTGATGGCCGCCGTCACCACGTCACCGAACCCGGTGCCGGGCTGTGCCGTGCGGCGCCTGGGCGCGATGCGGTATGCGCCGCGGGCGGCCGCCGCCTTCGGTGCCCGGTGGTTCCCCGACGGGGCGACCGTGGCCGCGCTCTCCCGCGCGCCCGTGGTCCTGTTCGACCGCGACGACACCATCGCAGACCGGTACCTGCGCCGCCGCGCCCGGCGGCCGCTGCATCCGCCGCGCCACTACATACCCGAGTCCGGCCCCTACTTCCAGGCCGTCCGGCTCGGACTGGGCTGGGGCATGATCCCGGACCTGCAGCTAGCCCGGGACACCGGCGCGGACCTGGTCGACCTCGACCCGGCCGGCGCGATGGACGTCGAGCTGTACTGGCAGCAGTGGCGAGTAGCCGGCCCGACCCTGGAGCGGGTGGCCCGGGCCGTGCAGGCGACCGCGGCGCGGCTGCTGCACTGACCCACCCCCGGCCGAACGGCTCCGGCGGCGCTAGCGGCCTTCGAAGGTGGCCTGGCGGGGGCCGTGCTCGAGCAGCGAGGCCAGGCCGGCGGGCAGGTCGCGGGTGGCGAAGATCTGGCCGGTTTCACGCGGGGTGACGGCGTCGGCGGCGGCCACGCCGTGATCTCGGGCGATCTGAAGCAGGCGCTTGCCGACGGCGGTGGCCGCGGTCGGGCCGGCGGCCAGCCGGGCGGCGAACGCGCGGGCCTCCTCGAGCAGGTCCGCCGGGGGCAGGATCCGGTTCACCACGCCCCACTGGTGCATCTCGGCGGCCGGGTAGATGTCGCCGGTCATCACCAGCTCGGCGGCGCGGGCCACGCCGGCCCGGGCCACCAGCCGCTGCGTCCCGCCCCCGCCGGGGGTCAGGCCCACGGTCGCCTCGACCAGGCCGAACGACGCGTCCTGCGCGGCCCACATCAGGTCGCAGCCCAGGCTCAGCTCGAACCCGATGGTCAGGTTCAGCGCGTGCACGACCGCGATCGTGGGCACCGGCAGCCGTTCCAGCGTCTGCACCAGGGCCAGGAAGCGGGCCATCAGGCCCGCGCCCTGGGACGGACCCAGACCCTGGAACTCGTGCACGTCCACCCCGGCGCAGAACACCTTGCCCTCGGCCCGGAGCAGCACCGCGCGGGCCCAGCGTGGCTCTGGGGGCAGGGGTTCGTCGGGTAGCGGAGGGTTTCTCGGCGTCTTGCCGCCGGGCCAGCACTGCGCGATGATCTCGTCGAGGGCGTCTTCCAGATCCGTCGCGAGCTGGCCGTCGAACAGGTTGAGCGGGGGCGCCGAGATGACCAGCTCGGCCACGTCACCGGTCCGGTGTACGTACGCCTTTCCCATGGCGGGACCTTTCCGCTCGCACGCAGCTGAGTTAGGGGTTGAAGGAGGGGCCGTTCGGCCTAATGATCTCGCAAGGGGGGGCCGAGTACCGCGGCGAGGAGGCGGTCCAGGAAGACGGACCCGATCGGCGAGCCGCTGATCAGCGCGCGGTAGTAGACCGGCCCGTAGAGCGCGTCGAGCGCATCGTCGATCGGCAGGTCCGCGGGCAGCTCGCCGCGGTCGATGCCACGCTGCAGCCGGCGTCGGTCCTGCGCGTGCTGGCCGTCGAAAAACTCCTGGCGAAGCTGGGCCGCCGTCGGCTTGTCGTGCTGGGCCTGGCCGATGAGCGCGAGCAGCACCTGGCCGGCCGGATCCTCGCGCAGGAACGCGGCCAGGCGGCGGAGTCGCAGCCGCATTTCCTCGCGCACGGAGTCCTGAGCGGGTACGGCCAGGGCGGAGTCGGCGTCTTCGCGCAGCGTGTCGAAGAGGATCTCGACCTTGGACGGCCACCAGCGGTAGATCGTCTGCTTGGCCACGCCGGCCCGAGCCGCGATCCCTTCGATGGTGACCCCGTGGAAGCCGCGTTCGGCCAGGAGATCGTCGGCCGCGTGCAGGACCGCGGAGCGGGCTTGCTGGCTGCGCCGCCCGGGCGCGCGTCCCGGTCGCGGTCGTGGCGTGATGTCTTCGGTGCGGGGCGGCATGAGCCGACGGTACCAACGACGGAAGGCGGCCCGGCCGACGTGCGCCCCTGCTGGCCGTGCCGGTTAGCAGCGTCCTAGATAGGCGCCGCTTGTGAAGGTGGTCCAGGGAGTCCAGTTGGTACCGTCGGCCGAGATGATGACGGCGGCCTTGGCGTTGCCCAGCGGGTCGTAGGTGGACAGCGAGCCATGGTCGGGATTGATCTGCCAGTAGCCGCGCTCGCCGGCCGCGCCGGTCGCGTACTGCTGGCCGCTGGACTCGGCCATCGCGATCGAGGCGGCCGTGACGGCCTGGGCCTGCGAGCCGCCTGCGTCTTCCCACAGCTCCTCGAGCCCGCCGCAGCCCAGCGTCCCGCTCAGGGTGGACGAGGTGGTCAGCACGGTGGACTTGGCGTGCTTGGGGGTGTAGGTCGCGGTAGTGGCCGGCGGGCCGGCGGGGACGCTGAGCACCTCGCCGGCGTAGATCAGGTCCGGATTCGAAATCACGGACCTGTTGGCCTGGTAGAGCCATCGCCAGTCCGCTGACTGGCCGTAAAGCCGCTGCGCGATCGAGGACAGCGTGTCGTCCGCCCGGACCGTGTAGCGGCGGCTGGCGGCCTGATCGTGCCTGATGAGGGCGTCGGTGTGCAGCTGCACGGCGACGGCGGCGGGCCGGGCGCCGCCGGCCGCGGCGTGGGCCTGCGGTGCGGCGATAAGCGCGCCCGCGATCGCCATCGCCGGGGCCGCCTTGCCCGCCTTTTCCGCTACATTCTGCATCTGTGACGGCGTCGTGTGCCTGCCTGTCCGCCTGATCTTCCGCGGCCGGCGATGCATATGCGCTGAATTCACGGCACTCCCTCGGTCGTTCCACCTCGGCATGTAATTGCCAGTAGTGGACCAGCACCGCGGTCGCCATTGTGGACAGGCAGCAGTTATTGTGCCTGTGATCGTTTGGCGTTCTGATTAACAGGCTTAAGCGACCGCAGCTCACTAGTCACTCATTTCGGATACGGCCCGCTTGATCGGAGCGTTCAGCTGCGGAGTTCCACGTAATAAATTGGCAATCTTTCCTGGCGGCTGGCGGCTGGCGGCTGGCGGCTGGCGGCTGGCGGCGAGGGCTAGCGGTGGGCACGGTACCGCAGTGACAGGGGCATGAGCGCCGATTCGAGCTGGACGCGAAGGTTCATCTTGCTCTCACCCTCGTGCCGCTCGGCGAAATGGATCGGGATCTCCACGATCTTCAGGCCGCGCTGCACCGCCCGGTAGTTCATCTCGACCTGGAAGCTGTAGCCGTCACTGCGGACGCCGGACACGTCGACGCGCTCAAGCGCCGCGCTGCGCCACAGCTTGAACCCGGCCGTGACATCCCGGACACCCAGCCGCAGGACCGCCCGGACGTAGAAGTTCGCGAACCCGGACAGCGCCTTGCGGTACCACGGCCAGTCCTGGTCCACGCTCGCCCCGGCCAGGTACCGCGAGCCGATGACCACATCAGCATCGGTCGACAACAGCACGCCCAGCATCTGCGGAACGAACCCGGGCGCGTGCGACAGGTCACTGTCCATCTGCACCACGTAGTCGGCTCCGGCCCCGATCGCGCGCGTCATCCCGTCGACGTACGCCCGGCCCAGGCCCGCCTTGCCCGGCCGGTGCACCACCGACATCCGGTCCCGGCCGTACCGCTCGGCCAGTTCCTCGGCGATATCACCCGTGCCGTCCGGCGAGTTGTCATCCGCCACCAGGATCCGCAGCCCCGGCAGCGGCAGGCTGAACAGGGCCGCGACAATCACAGGAAGATTCGCCGCCTCATTGAACGTCGGCAGCACGACCGTCACTTTCGCCGAACGCCAGGGCTCGGAAAGAGCCACCGTGCTCAGGCTCGCGGTGTCTCGGTTAGCTCGATTAAGAAGTGTCACAATAACTCTCCGGTGCCGTGGGGTGCCGTGGGTGCCGTTAGCTAAGTGCCCGCCGCCATCGCGGCCGACTCCCCTGCCGACTCGCCTGCCGACTCGGTGTGTTCTTCGGTGAGGGATCGCACCTTCCAGCCGGCTTCTTGCCACTTCATCAGGTCGATGCCCTGGCAGGCATCCACGACGGTCATGTTGGCGACGTCCGAGGCCAGGGTCACGGGATTCATGGCGGCGAATTCGGGCCACGGGGTGACGATCACGAGCAGCTCGGAGTCGCTGGCGGCGTCGGCGGCCGAGTTCGCATAAGAAAGCTCGGGCGAAGCAATGAAGGCGTTACCGTTGGCCATGGGGTCATAGACCTTTACCTCGGCGCCGGCCAGGTGCAAGCGACGCGCTATATCCAAACCCGGCGAATCGCGCACGTCGTCCGTGCCCGGTTTGAACGCGCCGCCCCACACCGCTATGCGCCGACCGGTGAGCGGGTGGGCGAGGCTGGCGCGTCCTGCCATGGGCATGCCGACCGCTAGCTGACGGACTATCTGCACGACACGGTCACGGCGACCTGTGTTGATCGCGTCCACGAGCATCAGCAGGTCACTAGCGGTATGCGTGCCGGCCTGCTGAGCGAAGGAGGCGAGTCCTCTGACATCTTTCGGAAGGCAGGCACCGCCATATCCGATTCCCGCGCTCAGGAAGCTCCTGCCGATGCGGGGATCCATGCCCAGGGCATCGGCTAGAGAGCAGATATCCGCACCTACCGCGAAGCAGATATCGGCGATAGCGTTGATGAAGGAGATCTTTGCCGCCAGGAACGAGTTCGCCGCGCATTTTACCAGTTCGGCGGTCGCCAGATCGGTAACCATGAGTGGCGTGCCGGAGTCGGTCAGGGGACGGTAGATGTCCCGCAGCACGTCGGCGGCCGAGTCGCTGGTGCACCCGATCACGATCCGATCGGGCATCAGCGTGTCGGCGATGGCGCAGCCTTCCCGCAGGAATTCGGGATTCCACGCGACATCCACATATCCGGATGGCGAAATATCCGTCGCCAGCGCCCGCAAGGACTCGGCGGTGCCGGGCGGCACGGTCGATTTCCCGACGATCAGGCACGGCTGGCGGGCGTGCCGCGCGAGCGAGCTTACCGCCGCGTGGACCTGGGCCAGGTCGTAGCTGCCGTCCGGCTGCCCGGGGGTAGCGACCCCGAGAAAGTGCACCGATCCGAAACCGGCCGCCTCGGCAAAGCTTGTGGTGAAGCGCACTCTGCCCGCCTCGACATTGCGGGCCAGCATCTCATCCAGGCCCGGTTCATGGAACCACCCCTTTCCTGAGTTCAGCAGGCTAACCTTGTCCTGGTCGATCTCGACACCAAGAACGTCGTGCCCTAGCTCCGCCATGCAGGCGGCGTGGACAGCGCCCAGGTGACCACATCCGATAACTGTGATCTTCATATAAGTACTCCCCTCATATATGCGCTGAATGGATCGTTAGCCGCGCAGGATACTCGCGCACAGGCTGATAGCCTGAGCCCCGGCCTTACCTTCGAAGGTAGACAGGGACCAGGCTGGATGACTGATCGGATAATCAGTAAGGTCTACTTTCCAGAAAAAGACGGCACGCAGGTGGTATTTCCTTACCGTATGACAGGCCGCGGTAAACCAATTAGCCTGAATGGCCGGGTTGAGAGTACCGGCGGGTCCAAGCAGTGATGGTTTGGTATAGGCACCGTCCCGCGCGGCTATACCTGTCTCATCTATGGCCGTCGCCCGCAGGGTCGCGGCCGGGAGCCGCGCGAAAAATGACTCCCAGGCCGCTGTCACCTGACTCGCGGAGGCCGTCGGCGGCAGATGGATGTCTTCGTACATGTCCATACCGAGATACCTGATTGGCAGCAGCGTATCTGCTGGCGAGAAATAATCAGCCTGGTACGCGGAGTAGGAAATAACGCCATGGAAGATATTCCCGAGTGCCGCCAGGAACGGCGGCCAGAGAGGATTTCCGTTCATGGCTTTCATCTCGGTCGCGGCGACAAACTCATTGATCCCGTATTGCTGAGCCACCCGAAGGTAAGGTAGCTCCCGCTGGTAATAATTAGCGAACCAGCTCGCGGGATCGGTGGGAACTATATAGCCTTCCCACGGCTCGCTGTCGTCGATCATGATGAGCGGCCTGTATTCAACGAGCAAGTGGTCCTGCTGAGCCATACGGGTCAAGATGGCGACGTTCGAAGGTGACAGAGATGAGGCTGTCGCGTTGACCTCATCTGATCCGCGGCTGGGAGCGTAAAAATCCCAGACAATGTCAACCGCTTCGGCGTGCAGGACATTACGGATATAAGAGAGGGTGCGCGCCCCGTCGGCCCTTACCTGCGCTGCCGGATAGTTACTGAGAGCGTATAGATTCACGCCGATCACAGGCCCTTTACTTCCGATCACGGCAAACCGCGAAGCGGATGCCGAGTTTCCCGGGCTTGGACTCGCCGCCGCTCGATCCCGGCTCGCGGTGCCCGGATTCGAGCAGCCGGCCACCATAATCGTGACGGTTATGAGCAGCACGGTAAGGTACCTGATGATAAGCCCCTCAGCTTCCACACCGTCACGGTCCCGGCGGCTCCGGTAAAGGACCTGAGCCGATCGGCGCCTATCATGAGCTGATGGAAGGCAGCATTGCCCTCGGTGAAACTTGATTGCAGGTACGTCTGCCACGTGATGGCATACGATGCCGTGTGCAGGCAAGGCGTTGCCTCTTCGACAGTGCACCAGGGCTGGTTGATAAGGTCACCGATACTCTGCTCAGTTACCACGACGCTGCCGGGGTTGATGTTAGCGGCAGCGTACTGCTGAGCCTGAGCGAACGGGTTCCCCCTGAGCGCGGACATGCTGAGAAACAGGGAAGCAATACCGCAGACGACCGCGCATGCTACGACCGAGATCTTCCATTTATCCGTGCGGTCCCAGCCGGCCAGCTCGGTCCAGCCCAGGCAGTACAGCGGTATGAGCACCAGGGTAAAGTACTGCGGGAACTTGAGCGAAGAAAGCCCGAAGACAAGAATTCCCGCTATCGTCCAGGAAAGAAGGAGCACATTGGGCGGGGACTGACGGTTCTTACGCGCGCGGTAGAGCGACGGAATGCGCCGTATCGTGATAATGACGAATGAAATGGCGGCGATGAAGCTTGGTACGAACACTTTATATTGCGCGAACAGCAAGTGCAGCAGGGCGGCCGGCGAAGTAAGCGTGCCGCCACTGTGCTGAACCCCTAGGACCCGCCGGACCTGTACCGTGGTCTGATAGATGTACCAGTCGTGACCAGGCACGTCGAAGCGCCAGGCCATCACGGCGACATACGTGATGATGACGAGGACGGTAGCGGCCAGGAGCACGAGATGCTCCTTGTGCTGGCGTCGCCTCAGGAACCAGCAGATCAGCACGACGGCGATCACGTAGGAGCCGGTCTGCTTGAAGATCGTGGCGAAGCCAAGTACGACTCCGGCCGCGGCGAAGCGCGGCCAAGACGGCCGCTCCATGGCCTGCTGATACAGGTACATGCCACAGACGATGATCAGGATCAGGGCGTTTTCCATGTACGAGGAACGCTGGACGTACAGGAGCCAGCCATCGAAAATAATCGGTACCAGGGTCAACAGCGCTACCCGGGGGCCGTGGCTCGTCAAGATGAGCCGGTAAAGCACCAAGAACATGGCCGATACCAGCAGGACACCAAGTATGCGTGCGTGATAAATGCTCGCCCCGGTGAGGTCGAACCATCTCGACAGGAGCAGGAAGTAGAATGGCGGCTGGTAGAGGAACGGCGTTCCGGAACCACCCTGGAGGGTGTGCTCGGCCAGGACGCCGTGCTGCATGTTGATGCTGACGCGGTAGTAAACGGTCTCGTCCCATTGCCACGAGGGTGACGAGGCCAGACGCCACAGCCGCAGCGCCATCCCGGTGCCAAGGGTCACGGCGAATGCGAGTGCGGCGGCGTGCTTCTTGGTCGAGTACCGCCTGAGGCCCGATCGCGCCGGGGCCTGCGGGGCGGCGATCGCGACCGGAAGCTTAACCGGCCTGGCCAGATTGTAGACGAGACTAGCGGTATAGGAAACGCCCAGGTACAGCGCGGGAACGGGATAGACGAGGCTCTCGAAAGTGCGTGTCCTGGCAAATTCCCGGACGGAGATCATGGCCACTCCCGCCAGCACGATAATGGCGGTGAGGGCAGCCGTCTGCCAAGGGTGCCCGCAGGCGGCGACCGTGATCCCGGCTAGCGCGGCGATCGCCGCCAGCGGCAGGACGATGGCCTGCCGCAGACGTTTACGCGCGAACGGTGACCCGCGATGGTGCCGTATGAAACTGGCACAGCCGCGCGCGGAGCGGCGATACTCGTAACCCAGCCGCTTCCAGCCGGATCGGTGATGGTGCCAGCCGAACAGGCGTTCGTCGACGAGAACCCTGTGTCCAGCCTGGACCAGGCGCCAGAACCAGTCATAGTCTTCCAGGCTGCCGTACGCCCACGTCGAGTCGATGGGGCAACGCTCGTATAGTTCACGAGTAAAGAGGATGTTCGCCGTGATCGGTGGCTTGCGGCCGCCAGCGCCGAAACCCTGGGCGGTCACAAGGTACGAGCCCTTGCCGCGCGGCGTCTTGGCCGAGAGCCGGCAGCTATCTACGTACCGACCCCAGAAAGTATCGTTGATCGATCGCATCCCGCCCGTGATGCAGTCCGCTTTAGTGTTCCTGAGATCAGTCACAGCACAACTCAGCCAGTGCCGTGGCAGCACGATATCTGAGTCAACGAGAGATATCATCTCACCGGAAGCCTGCTGAATGCCGAAATTACGCTTGTAATTGGCGTCTCGTTCGCCAGCAGGTACCGATATCACCTCGATGATAGTCAGCCTCGGGTCCGCGACGTCCAGCAGGGCGGCCCAGGTGGAGTCCCGCGGCGATCCGACCAGAATTATCTGCTGCAGCTCAGGGTAGTCCTGGCTCAGCAGCGAATCCACGGTCTTCCGTATGGTCTTCTCGTTGCCCCGGCAGGGTATGACGACGCTGACGGCCGGCACTGACGGCCACGACGTGTCAGCCTCAGGACTGCTCTGGCGCACGGCATGGTCTTGCGCCAGGACCGGCTCTTTCGTGCCACTGGAAGTGAAGACAAAACGGTCGCCGCCGACATAGTTGACGACGGTAAAGGCGATGGTAAGCAGTACGTTGGCGACCAGGTAGTTCACGCCGACCCTCAGCAAGATGGCGTACATCACCAAGTTCAGGACTACCGTGACGCCCTTCTGCACATTGAAGCGAAGGAACGACGGCCAGAACGCCGTACCGCGCTGGCGCCACGTGATCCAGCGGTTCAGCAGGAAGCTCGCTTCAACGGACGCGACGGCTTGAACCAGGTAAGAGGCGATGGCCGCCATGTGCAGACCGCCGGTCAGGCCAGCCTGAATGGCCAGGCCGGCCACAAAGACGAACGCGCCGATGGCACTGAAGGATCCAAGCCGGTAGCCATGCCTGCCGAGCAGGGAGCGCCCCAGGGAGAGGAGCTGGCGCCGCTCGTCGTTCTCTTCGCGAGTTTGGCGCGCCGGAGTCGCGCGTCGGTCTACCGATGCTGCATCGGCCGGAATGTGCTGAAGTATTTCCCGGCTTGGGCCTGGCTCTGCGACTCGCCGAACCTCACCGGGTGGGTCGAGAGTGGCCAAATGCGGTTCGGTATGTGGTCTACCTCCCAAGGAGAGAATATCCAGACCGCGCGCTGCATCTGCGCTAACAGGCTGTCGTTTGGCATCTTCGAACTCCGTCAAGGACGGCGCCTCCCCAAGTCTGTCTGCCAATCCTTTTCTTCGATCGGTTCAGAGCATCGTTCAGGGAGACGAACCGGGGCAAGGGTTAGATAATGATTTAACTCCTAAGTTACCGTTCAAAGCATGGCTTGTCGGTGTTTGTCGTCCTGTTATACCTAGACGCAATATTCCTGAAGCCTGAGAGCGTGGAAAAGAACCTTTGCCGCCTGTCTACAGAATGCATTTTTTACGTGTGTCGTTTTCCGAAATGAACGATTAATACCGGGCGTCACGTTCCGGTTATGGAGGATGACCTAGCGTTATATGCGGCTCGCTCGGCCATGACCTTTTCCGGTGACGGCGCTCCCGGGCCGGGCCGCTTAGCGCGGGTGGCCGATCTGCGGGACCTGGGCAGGCTCGGCCCTGGCGGTAGCAGCAATTAGTAATACGGCCATGTTTCGCAATATATATTCACGCCATTGCGACTGCGTTATGGCTGCGGCCCGGCCGGCGCTCAATCAGCGGTCACACGACGGCGATCTCGACCTGGACGGTCCCCCGGCTAGCCGGGTGCCTGGCGGCCAGGATGATCCGGTAGATGCTTGGTCCCCAGATCGAAGCCAGCTGGGAGTCGTCAACGGGACGTTGCTCGATGTGGGCTTCGAAGTCTGCCTGCGAGTAGTCGATAGCGAGATCTCTCGCATTGTTCTGGCTGGCCGCGGGGCGATCAGGAGCGGCGATCACCAGGCGGCCCGGGGCCACCGGGCGAGGCTGGCCAGCGGCGATCAGGTGCACGACCAGGCGCTCGGGAGCGTCACCGATGTCCCAGGAATCCTCGATGAGGATCTTGCCGTCATCGGTACCGCCGCGGTCTAGGCGAATCGTCCGGTGCCACGAGCGGATCCTGGCTGGCCGGGGGTAAGCCGCGGCTATGTCCATCGAGAGCTCGGCCGCGCCGGCGCAGAGCAGGCCCTGGACCTGCCCGGCGGCGTGCTCGCGGCCCGGCTCCTGCGCGAAGCCGTCCACTTCGGGAACGTTATGCCAGGAGCTCTGCATGGTCCAGATCTCGTAGCGATCCGGGCCGAACGTCTGGCGGGTATAGACGCCGACGCCAACGTCGATGATCAGCGGGCGGCCATCGAGGGCGATGATGAAGGAGCCGACGTCGTTATGGTTGTGGCTTTCTGCGTTGTGACCGGCCTTCGCGGCCAGGAACAGCCCATCGGCACGGCCTGCCCGCGACCTGGCCGTCAGCACGCCGGTGTCGCTGAGCCACGCCTGAAGCATCATCGGGAACGGGCAGGGCGGCTCGTTCGCCCACTCGGTGTCGAACATCGCCCTGAGCGGGCGAGCTATCGAACCGTGGGAGCCGGAGATCAGCTCGGCCGCGGCGGTGTGGTCACCGCGCAGCGCCCGGGCTTGCCGCATGACCTCCCGGTCGCCGATCCGACGGCCGAAGCCGTACAGCACGTGCGGCGTGGACCCGTAGGGTTCAGGGGATGCGTCGGCGAAGTTGACGTGCTGTTTCCCGGCGATGTGGGCGATCAGCGGATACCTGGCGATGGCACGGACCTGCTGGATCTCGAAGACGCCGTAATCGTCGCCGCAGGCCGAGCTCAGCGTCTCCAGGCATTCATACAGGCTGCCTCCCGCCCGCCACCAGTAGTTGATGCCCTCATCGCATCCACCGTCATCGGGAACCGCGTCGAGGTAACGGTCAAGCGCTCCGACCGCGCGCTGGGCGGTGACGACGATAGCTTGCGGCTGGTCATCGAGCAGCAGCGAGGCGACGAGCAGGTTGGAGTGAATCCAGGGCGTCCAGTTGTTCAAATCCTTCTTGCGCAGGCCGAACCACCACCACTGATCGCTGTCCCGGTAAGGACCGAGCACCCGTGCCTTCACCTCATCCCGCAGCCGCCTCCGGACGACGGTTCCGAGCAGATCGCCGGCCAGCACGTCGGTGTAGGCGAGCAACGCAGCGGTCTCCGCGGCGAACAGGTCGATGAAGGGTTGCGCCGGATCCGGCAACGGCTGCCCGGCCTGGCGTGCGAACAGGTTGGTGGCCGGCACGCACCAGCTGGTCTCCTCGCACAGCAGCCACACGCCGTCGATGATCTCGTCAAGGCGCTCTTCGCTCGGCCCGGCCAGAGCCGCGGTGAGCAGGGCGGCCGCCAGCCGATTGCGTCGCGCGAAGTAGGGCCGCTCATAGGCCAGGCGGTCGCCGTCTTTATGAAATCGTCCGTAGCCGGTGGCGGTAAGCACCGCCCAGGGGCGAGTCAGGAAACGGGTCGCCTGACTAAGCAGCTGGTCACGGGTCGGCGCGTGCACCGCTTCCCAAGCCGCCCGGTTCTGGATCTCCGGGTAGGGCCGCCAGGAACCTGGCGAGGGCAGACGCGCAGCCAACCGATCGGCAGAGAAGCAGCCCGCAATCACTTCCGAAGGCACACCACGAATACTAGTTTCAGGTTTCCCTCCGGTGCTCGGTCAGCGCTCCGTGCCCCCGGACCCATGCCAACCATCGCCCGCGCCCTGATCAACACCCCCGCGCTGCCGCTCGCCGAGTACCACATGACCATCCTGCTCGCCTCTCACGACCCGCAGATCGCCGCCAGATCCGACCGGCTGATCCGGCTCCGCGACGGCGAGGTCGTCGACGACATCGACCTCACCGCGGACCGCCCGGTACAAGACGTCATCCGGCACGCGGGCCAGCTCGGCTGACCAGCTCGCCTAGCCGGCCGTCACGCTACTCCTGCCGCCACCGGGCCCGGCCGAACATGGGCCCGTACATCTGGTTCCCGTACCGGCCCGGGTACCCCTGCTGGGGCGGGCCGGCCTGGTCGATGGCGTTGGCGTAGAAGACCGGCGCGCCGGACGGCGGCTGGAGCAGCGCGACCTGCGACCGGTCCAGGTCACACCGGATATACCCGACGGTGATCATCGCCACCTTGTCCGCCTCGACGAACCGCAGGTCATTGTGGCGAAACGTCTCAAGGAAACGGGCGGCGGACTGGTGACCCATGCTGAGCTCGCGCTGGATCTTGCGCTTGGCCCAGTTTCCGCCGCCGGCCCACACGACGATGCCCTCGAAGATGTCTTCCTCTTCCACCGCGAGGACATGCTCCAAGATGCCGAACTGCTCGCCGTCCTTGGTCAGCACCGGAACACCGAGCGTAACGCCCTGGTAAGAGATCTGGAATTCATCATCCATACCGGATCACGCTACCGCTAGCGCTGGGATTCCGCTGCCGGGTGCAGCAGGGGCGATTACCCGAGCTGGCGTACGACGGTGCGCCGTGCGGGATACTGCCGCCATGCCGCACCCGCAAGACATGGCGATCGCCCACGTCGCGACGCTGGCGGCCGGCGGCCCAGCGGATCCGTCATGGCGCGTGACGCTGCACTTTCACCCCGACCGGCTCGTGGCCGGAGTGCCGATCCTGCAGGCCATGGCACGCGACGGGGTGTACCGGTCGCAGTTCGAAACCGGCATCGGCAACGGGGGCCTGACCGCGTACCCCGGCGGCGACCGCTGGCGGTGGGAGAGCCGCATCTTCGCCGCCGCCTACGACAGCGGGCCAGCGGCGGACCGGCCCAAGTACGGGTCGCTGAACTTCCGCCGCCGCCTGGTCGGCGGCTCACCGCGCTTCGGCTCGGCCTACCTGCGCCTCGCGGCGTGTACCTTGGCCCGGACCACGTTCTGCTATCCGGACAGCTTCACCGGGCCCGAGCACTTCGGTGTGGTGTCACGGCTCTCGACGCTCGTCGAATTGGCCGAGGCGGACGACCAGGAACCACTCGATGACTACATCGAAGCCCATGTCCACGGCGTGGTTGACCTCAGCAGGGACATTGAAGCCCTGGTCCTGGACCCTTGCTACCGCGACACCCCGGTGGAAGCGGCCGCCAGGCGCCTGGCCTGCCCAGTCGAATGGCACGGCGGTTTCACCCTGACCACGACCGTGCTGCGCTGTCACCCCGGC
>JBEKKH010000059.1:0-19775 GCA_050010815.1 Streptosporangiaceae bacterium
ACGGACATGAACCGGGCTTTCGAGGCCGAGGGCGGTCAGGTAGGAGCGATCCAGAGCGGCTGGCGGCTCGCCCTGCGCGAGTTCACAAGCAACCGGCTCGCCGTCGTCGGCTTCGGCATACTCCTGTTCTTTATACTTTTCTGCTTTGTCGGCCCGCATATTTACCACACCAACCAAATCGACACCAACGACCTCAACGCGAACTTGCCGCCGTCCGGGTCGGACCTGCTCGGCACCGACAACCTCGGGTTCGATGAACTGGGCCGCATGATGCTGGGCGGCCAGGCCGCGCTGGAGATCGGCTTCTTCGCCGCGTTCGTCGCCATCGTGGTCGGCACGCTGTGGGGCGCTGTCGCGGGCCTGGCCGGCGGCATCGTCGACTCGGTCATGATGCGCGTGGTCGACGTGTTCCTCTCCATCCCGTTCTTGTTCGTGGTCCTGATCCTGGCGGTGAAGTTCGGCGCGACGGTGCTGTCGCTAAGCCTGGTCATCGGCCTGTTCGCCTGGCCCGTCCCGGCCCGGCTGGTCCGCGGTGAAGTGCTCACCTTGAGAGAACGAGATTTCGTCCTGGCGGCGCGCACAGCCGGCGCGACCTCCTGGCGGCTGATCAGCAGGCACCTGATCCCCAACGCGCTCGGCGTGGTCATCGTGAACGTGACCTTCCAGGTCGCGGACGCCATCCTGGCTGTCGCCTACATCGGCTTCCTCGGTTTCGGCCTGCACTACCCGAACGTGGACTGGGGGGACCAGCTCTCCAATGGCGTCGGGTTCCTGCAGGACGGCTACTGGTGGCTGATTTACCCGGTGGGAGCCTGCATCGTCTTGACGGTGATGGCGCTGAACTTCATCGGCGACGCGCTGCGCGACTCGATGGACGTAAGGCTCAGACGCCGGTAACGGCCTGGGCCTGCGGCGCAGGCGCGACGATCACCGAAGTTCACCATCAACGAGAGGTAGCCGGCCAGATGGCCCCAGTCCTTGATATCCAGAACCTGTCGACCCACATCAAGCTCACCAGTTCCGTCGTGCAGGCCGTGGGCAACGTCGATCTGCAGGTCGAGGCCGGCGAGACCCTCGGCGTCGTCGGGGAGTCGGGTTGCGGCAAGTCTATGACCGGGTTGTCGATCATGGGCCTGCTTCCCCCGGGCGGTTCGATCGTCAACGGCTCGATCAAGCTCAACGACCGCGAGATCGTGGGCCTGAAAGAAGAAGAGCTGCGCCGGATCCGGGGCAACGACATCGCCATGATCTTCCAGGATCCGCTGACCTCGCTCGACCCGACCAAAACCATCGGTTACCAGGTCAGCGAGCCGGTGCGGCTGCACAGGAACGCCTCCAAGGCGGAAGCGCTCGACCGGGCCGTGGAAGTGCTTAACCTGGTCGGCCTGCCGCGGCCGAAGGAGCGGCTCAAGGACTATCCGCACCAGCTGTCCGGCGGCCTGCGGCAGCGGGTGATGATCGCCATGGCGCTGGCCTGCGAGCCCAAGCTGCTCATCGCCGACGAGCCGACGACGGCTCTCGACGTCACCATTCAGGCCCAGATCCTCAACCTGCTCAGGGACCTGAAGGACCGGCTCGGCATGGCGATGCTGCTGATCACGCACGACATGGGCGTGATTGCCGGGCACGCCGACCGGGTCAACGTGATGTACGCCGGCCGGGTGGTGGAGACGGCCGACGCGGCTGTCCTCTTCGAGGAGATGCACCATCCGTACACCCAGGCGCTGCTCGCTTCAATTCCCCAGCTGAGCCAGGACGCGAACAAGGCGCTGCACGCCATTCCCGGCCTGCCGCCGGATCTGGCTCATCCGCCGGAGGGCTGCCGGTTCGCGGCGCGGTGCACCCGGGCCACGGACAAGTGCCGGGCCGAGGAGCCGCCCCTGTCCGGGAAGACGTTCGAGCACCGGTTCTCCTGCTGGCATCCGGTGGATGGACCGCTCACGCTGACGGTGATGGGCCAGGGCGGTCCCGACGCCGCCAGCACCGGCCTGGCGGATCCGGATTCCGCCAGCCTGGATCAGGCCGCGGCCTCCGATAAGGTCGGCTATGTCCATGATGCCTCGCTCGGGGCAAGTGCCGGGTCCGAGGCCGTCCCGGCGGCTCCCGACGGCCAGCCGGGCACCGCCGAGGTGCCCGTGGCCGCGGAGGAAACGGTCCTGGTGGTGGCCAGCGGCCTGACCGAGACGGCCGACGGGCGCCTTGAGGTCACCGAGCGGCGCATCGAGGTGGCCGAGGTGAACGGCAACGGCGCGGCCCCGCTGCTCGAGCTGCGGAATCTGGTGAAGGAGTTTCCTATCACCTCCGGCGCTATCCTGCAGCGCCGGGTGGCGAGCGTCAAGGCCGTCTCCGACGTTTCCTTCGCCGTGCCGGCCGGGACCACGTTCGGCCTGGTCGGCGAGTCGGGGTGCGGCAAGACCACGATCGGCAAGCTGATCGTGGCGCTTGAGCGGCCGAATTCCGGCTCGATCACGGTCAACGGCGAGGACGTGGCCAAGCTGCACCGCGCGGACCTGCGGCGCAAGCGCCGCGACCTGCAGCTGATGTTCCAGGACCCGCAGTCCTCGCTGGACCCGAGGATGCGGGTCGGCGCGATCATCGCGGAGCCGCTCGCCGTCCAGCACATCGGCAGCAAGCGAGCCCAGCGGGAACGTGTCTTCGAGCTGCTCAGCGAGGTCGGCCTGCCGCGGAACGCGGTCGAACGGTACCCGCATGAGTTCTCCGGCGGCCAGCGCCAGCGCATCGGCCTCGCCCGGGCGCTCACCGTGAACCCCCGGCTGATCGTGGCGGACGAGCCGGTCAGCGCGCTGGACGTGTCGATCAGGGCGCAGGTGCTTAACCTGATGAAGCGGCTGCAGGCCTCGCACGGCCTGACCTACGTGGTGATCTCGCACGATCTCGCGGTGGTCAAGTACATGGCCAACCGGATCGGCGTCATGTACCTGGGCAAGGTGGTCGAGCTTGGCTCCGGGGACGACATCTACCAGCGAGCCGCGCACCCGTACACGGCAGGCCTGATCGCGACCATCCCGGTCCCCGATCCGACCACGGAGCGGGCCAAGACGGGCGCGGCCATCAAGGGGGAGCTGCCCAGCCCGGTGAACCCGCCGTCGGGGTGCCGGTTCCGGACCAGGTGCCCGTATGCTCAGGACCGCTGCGCCGCCGAGGTGCCCGAGCTCCGCTCCTTCGGCCCGGGCCACGTGGCCGCGTGCCACTTCCCGCTGCAGACTCCCGACGGGGCCACCGTAGGCACCTCGGCCATGATCGCCGCCGGGCACAGCGGAGAGGCACCGGACTAGGCCCCGGAAAGCGTCGGTGGCTATCCGCGGCCAGCCCTTGCCCTTCGAGCCGATGATGCCGATACTCCATTCATGGGAGGGTCGACGGCGGACACGCCTGCAACACCCGAATCTCTCCGTGTCTCCGATGCGGACCGCGATCACGCGGTCGATGAGCTGAGGAGTGAGTTCGTCGAGGGGCGGCTCTCACATGAGACCTTCGTGTACCGCATGCAGACCGCCCTGGATGCGCGCAATCGCGGCCAGCTGGCGGGACTGTTCACCGACCTGCCTCCCCGGCGGGGCTGGCTGCTGGCCCGGATCAGGACCGGCTTGCGGCATCTCCGGGTACCCGGAGAACCCGGGGAACCCGGAGGCCCGGGCCGGGATGAGGATCGAGCGAGCCGGTACCGCGGGCCCGTCCCGGCACCAGGTGCGGGCCCGGTGCCGCTTTTCTTCCCGCTGGGCCGCGGGGACCGCTTCACGATCGGGCGTACCCGTGACTGCGACCTGTGCCTGGCTGACCTGTCGGTGTCCCGGCGGCACGCCGAACTGGTGCGCGGCGCCGACGGCTGGCTGCTCAACGACCTGGGATCCCACAATGGCACCAGGCTGAACGGCTGGCTGGTCCGGGAGCCCGTCCCGGTGCGGGCCGGAGACCGGCTGGAGTTCGGGTCCGCGACTTTCCTTCTCGCCAATGACCCGCACGGGCGGACCTCTGCGGGGTAGCCGTGCCCATCGGCCTGGTCCCCTTACCCCCGCAGCCGGGCCTGCCGGGTAACGGGACCGGACCGGCTAGAGTCGGGTAGCGTGACGACGCTTCTGCTGGTCCGGCACGGGCTTACCGCGACCACCGGCCATGTGCTGACCGGATGGACGCCTGGCATACCGCTCGATGACCGAGGCCGGGCCCAGGCGGTCGCGCTGGCGGCCCGGCTCGCCCCGCTGCCGCTGGCCGCCATCGTCAGCAGCCCGCTGGAACGTTGCCAGCAGACGGCGGCGGCGATCGCGGCGACCAGGGATGGCCAGCAGGTCCAGACCGAGGACCGGGTGGGAGAATGCCACTATGGAGACTGGACAGGCAAGCCGCTGAAGAAGCTGGCGCGGGAGCAGTTGTGGCGCGTGGTGCAGGCCCACCCGAGCGCGGTGACGTTCCCCGGGCCTGAGGGCGAATCGATGCCGGCCATGCAGCACCGGGCGGTGGCCGCGGTCAGGGAATGGAATGCCAGGCTCGGCCAGGACGCTACCTATCTCATCTGCTCGCACGGTGATGTCATCAAGGCCATCGTGGCCGATAGCCTGGGATTGCACCTCGATCAGAGCCAGCGGATCCAGGCCGATCCGTGCTCACTGACCGTTATCAGGTATACGCCGATGCGGCCGTTCCTGGTCCGGATGAACGACAGAGGAGGTGGCGTGGTTGACCTCATGCCACGCGGCGACGGACACGGCCACGCCGCGGCCAGCGATGCGGCTGTCGGCGGCGGTTCCGGCGGAGCTGACGGGCGGCCCGACGTGGTGAGCTCGTCAAGCCCTTCGGCCTCTTCATCCCTTCGACCCCCTTCAGGTCGCCAGCAATCGGCGGACACGCGAGGATAGGACAATGCCGGTCTATTTCTATGACCCGCCGGACAGATTCGTGGCCGGCGCGGTCGGGCAGCCTGGGGAACGAATCTTCTACCTGCAGGCAACTTCCAGCGGTCGCGTGACCAGTGTCGTGCTGGAGAAATTCCAGGTGAGCTTGCTCGCCGAACGCCTCGATGAGCTGCTGGACGAGGTACTCAGGCGCACGGGCGAAGCGACCGAGATGGCTGCCGCCATACCTGCGGGGCTGCCGGACGACGCGCCGCTGGACCTGCCGCTGCTCGAGGACTTCCGGGTGGGCGCGATCGCCCTGGCCTGGGACGGCGACGGGGGCATGGTCGTCATCGAGGCGCAGGAAGAATCGGACGAGCCGGTCGAGCCGCTGGCCGAGGATCTGCCCGCGGACGGGCCCGGCGTCCTGCGGGTGCGCATCACGCCGGAGGCCGCGCGCGCCTTCGCCCAGCGCGCCGCCAAGGTCGTCCAGGCGGGCCGCCCGCCGTGCCCGCTCTGCGGCCTGCCGCTGGATACCGACGGACATGTCTGCCCGCGGCAGAACGGTCATCGCGCCGGCCATGCTTGACCCGAAGCGATCAGGACCGGACGAAAAGGACGGAAATCAGGCCACGCTCGACCTGCTGTCGAGCGGGAAACTGGAGGTCGAAGGGCGACTAGTGGACGCGTCCAACGCCACGCTTTACTGCACGATCAGCGTTTCCGGGCGCACGCAGACCGGCCACAAGGGCCGGCCCGGCCAGCAGCGACAGGTCTCCTGCGTCTACAAGCCGGTCGCAGGAGAGCGTCCGCTCTGGGACTTTCCCACCGGCACGCTGGCCGGACGGGAGGTCGCGGCCTACGCCGTGTCACGCGCGGCGGGATGGGATGTGGTCCCGCCCACCGTCCTGCGGGACGGGCCGTTCGGGCCCGGCATGTGCCAGCTGTGGATCGACTACGACACTGACGTGGACTTGATCGCCCTGTCCCGCCGTACCGATCACGCCGGGCTGCGCGACATGGCCGTCTTCGACGCGGTGGTGAACAACGCGGACAGGAAGATCGGTCACCTGCTACCGGTGACCGAGGGGCATCTGTACGGCTGCGATCACGGGGTGTGCTTCGCCGAGGATTACAAGCTGCGCACCGTCTTGTGGCAGTGGCGAGGCAAAACACTGCCCCGGCGTGCGCTAGAGGCACTGCGCCGCCTGAATGCGGAGTTCACCGAGGGCGGCCTGACCGATGAGCTGGCCCCGCTGATCAGCGCGAGCGAAATCGACGCCACCAAGGTCAGGATCGACACGCTCCTGAAGCACCGGGTCCATCCCTACCCGCCCACGGACTGGCCGGCTGTTCCCTGGCCCCCGGTCTAAGGACCCGGCGACTCCCCGCCGCCGTGCCGCCTGAAATAACGCTCGAACTCCCGGGCGATCGCATCCCCGCTCGCCTCGGGCAGGTCCATCGCGTCCTTCGCCTCTTCCAGCGTCCGCACGTAGTCGGCGACCTCTGAGTCCTGCTGGGCGAGCTCGTCCACTCCGCGCTCCCAGGCGCGGGCCTCCTCCGGCAGGTCGGCCAGCGGCAGCGGTGCGTCCAGGATGTCCTCGACCCCCCGCAAGAGGGCCAGCGTGGCCTTGGGACTCGGGGGCTGCGCCACGTAGTGCGGTACCTGAGCCCACAGCGAGACGGTGGGGATGCCCGCCCCGCTGCTGGTGTGCTGGAGCACCCCGACGATCCCGGTGGGCCCCTTGTAGTCCACCCGGCCGACGCCGACGTCGACGGCCAGCGCGGCATTCGACGCACCCACGGAGACCGGCACCGGGCGCGTGTGCGGCGCGTCGGCGAGCAGCGCGCCGAGCAAGATGATGAGATCCACGCCGAGGCTTTCCAGGCCCTGCACCAGTTCCTCGCTGAACGCCCGCCAGCGCATGTTCGGCTCGATGCCGTGCACCAGAACGACGTCCCGGGACAGGCCGGTGGGCGGCACGGTCGGGTCAGCCGACTGGGCGCGGGCCAGGGAGATCCTGGTCGTCGGCCAGATCAGGCGCTGGGTGTGGCCGCCCTCGATGTCCACCACCGGCCGGTTGACCTGAAAGTCGTAGAATTCCTCGGGGTCGATGGCCCCGATCGGGGTCGCCTGCCAGGCGATGCCCAGGTGGTTGACCACCCCGCTGGCCGCTTCTCCAGCGTCATTCCAGCCTTCGAAACCGGCGATGGCGACTGGAGAGGCGAGTTCTCCGATGTCGTTGAACTCGATGAGTCGCCACCTCCTCGGCAGAGCGCAAACCGTCCTTTGACAGCCTACGTGCTCAGCCTTGCTCAATGGGTGACCGGCCGGCGTGTCAGATCGGGTCAGGCGCGCCGCCCGGGACGGCCAGGGGCGGACGCCTAGGATGGAAGCCGATGAGCACACTTCGCGGCCCTGGCCGCCTAGGTCCCGCCGGCGCGGTGCTGTTCGACATGGACGGGCTGCTGGTTGACTCCGAGCCGCTGTGGCTCGAGGCCGAGACCGCGGTCATGGCCAGGCTCGGCGCGGACTGGACCAGGGCGGATCAGCTGCAGCTGCTCGGCGGCAGCCTCGACCGCACGGTGCGGTACCTGCTCGCGAAGGCGGCCGAGCCGGCGCCCCCCGAGGTGATCGGCGAGTGGCTCATGTCCGAGATCGCCGGCCGTGTCCGCGACCATGGCGTGCCGGTGCGGCCCGGCGCGCGCGAGCTGCTCGCCTCGGTCGCGGCGGCGGGCCTGCCGCGCGCGCTTGTGACCTCTTCCGAGCGCCGGTTCATGGACGCGGTGCTGGCCAGCACCGGCATGCGGTTCGACGTGCTGGTGTGCGCCGACGACGTCAGCGCGACCAAGCCCGACCCCGAGCCCTACCTGCTCGCGGCCAAGCTGCTCGAGGTAGACCCGGGCCGCTGCGTCGCCCTGGAGGATTCACCCAACGGCGTGGCCTCGGCGCAGGCCGCCGGCTGCCGCGTCATCGCCGTCCCGTCGCTGATCCCGATCGCCGACGCGCCCGGCCGCACGGTGGTGCGCTCGCTGCTGGACCTGCAGGCCGGCCCCGACGGGGTACGGGTGAAGAGGGGGGGTTAGCACCAGAGCTTCGCGCGCCGGGTACGCCTTAGACTGCAAGAGAACCGCGGGAGGCGCGCATGTCCACCTATGACAAGATCGCCTGGCTGCCACTGTGCGGGGGGCTGACCGGGCTCGGCCTGGTGCTGAGCTATCTGGCGATGCGGCGGCGCGGCATCAGCTCGGGCCTGCGCGGGGCGGCCTGGTCCCTGCTGCCGCTGGCCGCCTATCTCACCGGCGCGATCGCGATGTTCTGGAAGATCGGGGTCGCCATCGGGGACTTCGCGACCGGCTTCGCGTTCTCGGCCAGGGTATGGTCAGGTATCGCACTGGCCGGAGTGGCGGTGTTCCTGCTCATCGTGTCCGGCGGCCTGCGACGGCGGCGGGGCGTGAAGCGGAAGAAGGACACTCCGGCGGCCGCGGCGGCCGACGGCGCCACCGGCTCGCTGCCCGCAGCGGGATCGCGGCAGCTATCCACCCGGGCCGCGACGTCCCCGGTGCCCGCCCAGGCTCCGGTCAAGGCGCGCAAGGGTAAGGCCGCTGACCGCGACGACGATGACGACCTTGGGGATGTCGCGGACATCTTGCGTCGCCACGGCATTACCTGAGCCGAAGTTTTCGTTACCGGATCGTTTCGGCTGTTATTTGCCGGATTTCGGCGCGGTAGTCAGGATGAGCTACTCCGGTACCGGCAGTATCTCTGAGCCGTTCAGTCCCATACGCCCCAAGTGTCACACTCTATGACAAAACGGCACGAGTTTAATCACGATCGAGCTACGAGTGCGGCGCGGGGCTGGTACCCATGCGTGAAATAGCGCAACCTCACTAGATATAGGCCGAGCGTCCATGGCGGGGCACGGGGAGACTCCATCGCGGGAGCCGTGCTGCGGTCGGATGCCCTTGATCCGAGCAACAGATAGGTCCCATGATGGCTGTGCCCATTGATGTCTCGACCGGTCCCGGTGGCCCGGGGCCCGGGGCCGGGTCGCCTGTCGCGACTAAGGACATCGTCGGGCGCTCACTGGGACAGATCGCCTGGATGCGCCTGCGCCGGGACAAGGTCGCGATGGGCGGCGGCATCGTCGTCATCGTCCTGATCCTGGTCGCGATCATCGGCCCGCACGTGGTGCAGAATCCGGATACCTACCACGCCAACCTGATCAATCCCACCTACCTGCGCCCCAATGGCGCGTTCGGCGGGATCAGCCTGGCTCATCCGCTCGGGGTCGAGCCGGAGACCGGGCGTGACGTCCTCGCCCGGATCGTGGTCGGCGCGCAGTACTCCCTCCTCATCGCCTCCCTGGCCACCGTGCTCGCGGTCGTCATCGGCACCTTCTTCGGCGTCATCGCCGGCTACTTCGGCGGCTGGGTGGACTCGGTGATTGCCCGGGCCATGGACGTGTTTCTCGCTTTCCCCCTGCTTGTGTTCGCTCTGGCGCTGGTCGGCGTCGTCCCGAGCAGCGCGTTCGGGCTGTCAGGCAACTCGCTGCGGATCGCGCTGCTCATCTTCGTGATCGGCTTCTTCAACTGGCCGTACATGGGCCGGATCATCCGCGGCCAGACGCTGTCCCTGCGCGAGCGCGAGTTCGTCGACGCGGCCCGCAGCCTCGGCGCCCGCGGCCCGTACATCTTGTTCCGCGAGCTCCTGCCGAACCTGTTCGCCCCGATGCTGGTCTACGCGACGCTGCTGATCCCGACCAACATCTTGTTCGAGGCGGCCCTGGACTACCTGGGAGTCGGCCTCTACGTCCCGACACCCACCTGGGGGCAGATGCTCTCCAGCGCGGTGACCAACGGTTACTACTACATCGATCCCGAGTACATGCTCGTGCCCGGGATCGCTATTTTCATCACGGTAATGGCATTCAACCTGTTCGGCGACGGACTGCGCGACGCGCTGGATCCGCGGACCCGGTAACCAGCGGGCCCACGGCCCTGACAAGAAAGATAAATAGGAGGCGGTTCACCGCAATGAAGAGACGCAGTACTTTTGCGGCGACCGCGATCGGAGCGATCGCGGCACTGGTAATCACGGCCTGCGGCAGTAGCGGCAGCAGCAGTGCCGGCGGTTCATCACCCGCCGGGACGGCGGCGGTATACAACGCAGGCTCGACTCAGGTGGTCAACCCCTCGAACACCAAGGGCAGCGGCACCCTCACCTTTGACGACAGCAGCACGCCGGACTCATTCGACCCGGGCAACACGTATTACGCGTGGGTGCTGAACTTCGACCGGCTGTTCGCCATGCCGATGTTCACCTACAAGTCGTGCCCGGGGACCTGCGGCCTGCAACTCGTGCCGGACTTTGCCACGGACATGGGCACCACGAGTGACAACGGGCTGACCTGGACGTTCCACGTGCAGTCGGACGTCAAGTTCGAGAACGGCACGATCGCCACCTCCCAGGACGTGAAGTACGCGATCGAGCGCACCTATGACCGGTCGGTGATGGCCAACGGGCCGACCTACTACCAGGTGCTGCTCAAGGACCCGACCTACCCGGGCCCCTACAAGGACCGCACCAAGAACATCATGGGACTGACCTCCGTCGACACGCCGAACGCGACCACGATCGTGTTCCACCTGGCCGCCCCGTTCCCCGACCTGCCCTACGTGCTGGCGTTCCCGAACAGCGCTCCGGTCCCGCCGGCCGCGGACACCGGCAGCAACTACCAGCTGCACCCGCTGTCCACCGGGCCGTACAAGTTCCAGAGCTACGCGCTGAACAAGCAGCTCATCATGGTGCCGAACTCCGAGTGGAACCCCGCTACGGACCCCAACGCCAAGCAGCTGGCGAGCAAGGTCGTCGTCAACCTGAACGTGAACCAGTCCGACATCGACAACCGGCTCATGGCCGGGGACATCGACGTGGACGCGGCCGGAACCGGCGTCGCGCCCGCGGCGCAGGCCCGGATCTTGTCCAACCCGACGCTCAAGGCCAATTCCGACAACCCGCTCACCGGGTTCGCGTTCTTCACCTACCTGGACACCAAGGTGGCGCCGCTGAACAACGTGCACTGCCGTGAGGCGATCGAGTTCGCGGCGAACAAGCAGACCGCCGACGACGCCTACGGCGGTCCCGTCGCGGGCGGGCAAATCGCGAGCACGATCATGCCGCCGAACATCATCGGCTACCAGTCCTTCGACCTGTACGACGCGCTGTCCAAGCCGACCGGCAACATCGCGGCGGCCAAGCAGCAGCTGGCCCTGTGCGGCCAGCCCAACGGCTTCAGCGCCAGCCTGGCCTACCGGTCCGACCGGACGAAGGAGACCGGGGGCGCCACCGCGCTGCAGGCCTCACTGGCCCTGGCCGGCATCAAGCTGACGCTCAAGGGATTCCCGTCGGGCAGCTACTACACCGACTTCGCGGGCTCGCCTGCTTACATGGCCTCGCACAAGATCGGCATGGCGATGGGCGGCTGGGGTGCCGACTGGCCGAACGGCTTCGGCTTCCTCGACGAGCTCGCCAACGGGAACGCCATCGCGCCCACCGGCAACACCAACATCTCGTTGCTCAACGATCCGGTGATCAACAACTTGTTCACCAAGTCGTCGACGCTCACGGGTGCGGCCCGGACGGCCATCTGGGCGCAGGTCGACAAGCAGATGATGACCGACGCCGCCATCCTGCCCCTGATCTACGCCAAGGCCCTGCTTTACCGGCCGCCGGCGCTGACCAACGTCTACTGGCAGGCGTACTACGGCATGTACAACTACGCGGTGCTCGGCGTTAAGTCCTGAACTGAAGGCACCAGGGCATAGTTGAGTGCGCCCGTTCGAGTAGCAGAGAGCAGGTGAAGTCGCCGTCGCCGGCCGGGGAACATCCAGCCCCGGTCGGCGACGGCGCCATACGCGATGATCTTTTTCATCATCCGGCGCCTCGTCATGACCGTTTTCCTGCTGATCATCGTCAGCATGATCACGTTCGCGATTTTCTTCCTGGTGCCACGGCTGGCCGGGCAGACCGCGTACCAGCTCGCCGCGCAGTACGTGGGCCGCAACCCCATCCCGTCGGAGATCAAGGCGGTCGAGGTCAAGCTCGGCCTGAACGCGCCGCTGTACCTGCAGTACGGCCGTTACATCAAGGGAATCGTGTTCGGTGTCCATTACAGCGACGGCACCGACGTCAGCTACTGCCCGTTCCCGTGTTTCGGCTACTCGTTCCGCAACCAGGAGCCGGTCTGGCCGCAGCTGGTCAGCGACGCTCCCGTCACGCTGTCGCTGGCCTTCGGGGCAGCCGTGCTCTGGCTGACCGGCGGGGTGGCCATCGGCGTGCTGTCCGCACTGCGCCGCGGCAGCATCTTCGACCGGTTCTCGATGACGATGGCGCTGGCCGGGGTGTCGCTGCCGGTGTTCTTCACCGGGCTGATCTCCCTAGAGCTCTTCAGTTACAAGTGGTCGATCTTCCCCAACGTGCACTTCGTCGCGATCACCGCCAATCCGCTGCTGTGGGCGCGTAACCTCGTCTTGCCCTGGGTGACGCTGGCCTTCCTGTACGCGGCCCTGTACGCGCGGCTCACCCGGGCGGGCATGCTGGAAACCATGGGGGAGGACTACATCAGGACGGCCAGAGCCAAGGGCGTGCCGGAATGGCGCGTGGTGATCAAGCACGGGCTGCGGGCCGCGCTGACGCCCATCGTCACGATCTTCGGCCTGGATCTTGGCCTGCTGCTCGGCGGCGCCGTGCTCACCGAATACACCTTCTCGCTGCCGGGCCTCGGCGATTTCACCATCCTGGCCATCCAGAATCAGGACCTGCCCGAGATCATGGGCGTGGTCATGATCGCCTCGCTGTTCATCGTGCTGGCCAACCTGATCGTGGACATCCTGTACGCGGTCGTCGACCCGAGGGTACGGATCTGATGCCCGGCGCCCTGCTTGAGGTGCGCGACCTGCGCATCCACTTCCCGACCGACGACGGCGTGGTCAAGGCCGTGGACGGTGTCTCCTTCAGCCTGGATCGCGGCCAGACGCTCGGAATCGTGGGCGAGTCAGGCTCAGGCAAGAGCGTCACCAGCATGGGCATCATGGGCCTGCACCAGGGGACCAGCGCGCGAATCACCGGCTCGATCAAGCTGAACGGGGAGGAACTGGTCGGCGCGAGTTCCGGCCGGGTGCGCGAGTTGCGCGGCAGCAAGATGGCCATGATCTTCCAGGATCCGCTGTCCGCCCTGCACCCGTACTACACGGTGGGCAACCAGATCATCGAGGCGTACCGGATCCACAACAAGGTCAGCAAGGCCGAAGCCCGCAAGCACGCCATCGACCTGCTCGGCCGGGTCGGTATCCCGCAGCCCGCGGTCCGGGTGGACGACTATCCGCATCAGTTCTCCGGCGGCATGCGGCAGCGGGCGATGATCGCGATGTCGCTGTCCTGCGACCCGGAGCTGCTGATCGCGGACGAACCCACGACGGCCCTCGACGTCACCGTCCAGGCCCAGATCCTCGACCTGATCTCGGAGCTGCAGTCGGAGTTCGGCTCGGCGGTCATCATCATCACCCACGACCTAGGCGTGGTCGCCGAGCTCTCCGACGACATCCTGGTGATGTACGCGGGCCGGGTCGCCGAGTACGGCACCGCCACGGACATCTTCGGCCGTCCCGGCCATCCCTATACCTGGGGCCTGCTGTCCTCGATGCCGCGGATGGACCGGGAGCGGACCACCCGCCTGATCCCCATCGCCGGCACGCCGCCCAGCCTGATCAGGGTCCCGCCCGGCTGCCCGTTCCACCCGCGCTGCCAGTACACCCGCCTGACCAACGGCCGCTGCGACACCGAGGTGCCGCCGCTGCGCGAGGTGACCACCCTGGGGCACCAGGCCGCCTGTCACCTGACCGGAGACGACCGGGTGCGGCTCTGGGCCGAGATCTCGGCCGGCGAGGTCCCCGACGAAGCCAGGAAGATCACCGACCAGGCCGGGGAGCTGCTTACCGTAGAAGCCAGCGCAACCGAAGCGCAGGACGAACTGGGCGGGGTGGAAGCATGACGGAGCAGACCCAGACGCCGCAGGCCTCCTCGGTCGGCGGTGACGCGCCGGGCGGTGACACGCTGCTGGAGGTGACCGACCTCGTCCGGCACTTCCCCGTGACCCGGGGGGTGGTGTTCAGGCACAAGGTCGGCGCGGTGCGCGCCGTGGACGGCATCGACCTGTCGGTCGCACGCGGACAGACCCTCGGGCTGGTGGGTGAGTCCGGCTGCGGCAAGACCACCACCGGGCGCCTGCTGGTCCGGCTGGACGAGCCGACCGGCGGGCGGATCGTGATTGACGGCCGTGACGTCACCCATCTGCGCCAGGGCCAGATGCGTCCGCTGCGCCGCGAGATCCAGATGATCTTCCAGGACCCGTACTCTTCGCTCAACCCGCGGCACACGGTCGGTGCCATCGTGGGCGCCCCGTACCGGCTGCAGAAGGTCAAGCCGCCGGGCGGGACCAGGCGGGCCGTGCAGGAGCTGCTCGAGCTCGTCGGCCTCAGCCCCGAGCACTACAACCGTTACCCGCACGAGTTCTCCGGCGGCCAGCGGCAGCGCATCGGCATCGCCCGGACGCTGGCGCTGCGGCCCAAGCTGATCATCGCCGACGAGCCGGTCTCCGCGCTTGACGTGTCGATCCAGGCGCAGGTCATCAACCTGCTCGAGGATCTTCAGGACCAGCTGGGCTTGACCTACGTGGTGATCGCGCACGACCTCTCGGTGGTCCGGCATATCAGCGACCGGGTCGCGGTGATGTATCTCGGCAAGATCGTGGAGATCGCCGGCCGGGACCAGCTGTACGCCAAGCCCCGCCATCCGTACACGGTGGCGTTGCTGTCGGCGGTGCCCGTGCCCGAGCCGCTCAGCAGCGCCACGGGCCAGCGGGAACGGCGCCAGCGCATCAGGCTGGTCGGCGACGTGCCCAGTCCGCTGAACCCGCCGCCTGCTTGCCGCTTCCACACCAGGTGCTGGAAGGCGCAGCAGATCTGCCGGACGCAGGAGCCGCCGCTGGCCGAACTCGCCTCGGGTCACGCGGTGGCCTGCCACTTCCCGGAGAACACCATGCCCGCTGCCGAGGCGGCTCCGGCGCCGTCCTAGGCCGGAAGGGGCGGAAGGGGCGGCAAGGTACCGCCGAACTCGGGACAGAGCGCCTTGTGGTTGCACCAGCCGCACAACTTGCTCGGCCGCGGCCGCCAGTCGCGCGCCGCGGCCGCCCGCTCGATGGCCTGCCACAGCGCCGCCACCTTACGCTCGGTGGCGAGCAGGTCGGATTCATCCGGGGTGTAGCGCAGCACCTCACCCTCGGCCAGGTACATCAGCTGGAGCAGTCGCGGCACCTGGCCCCGCAGCCGCCAGACCACCAGCGCGTAGAACTTCATCTGGAACAGCGCGCTGGCCTCGTACGCCTCCCTGGGGGCGCGGCCGGTCTTGTAATCTACGATCCTGATCTCGCCGCTGGGAGCCACGTCGAGCCGGTCGATGTAGCCGCGCAGCCGCAGCCCCGAGTCCAGCGTCGTCTCCACGTAACATTCGCGCTCGGCAGGTTCGAGTCGGCGCGGGTCTTCCAGGGTGAAGTACGCGTCCAGGATCGCCGTGGCGGACTCCAGCCAGCTGTCCCTCATCGCCTGGTCGGGGAAGAGCGCGGCCAGCTCGGGCTCGGCCGCCGCCAGCCGGTCCCACTCCGGGATCACCAGCGCCCGCGCCGCCTCCCGGGTCCGGTCCGCGGCAGGCAGGTCGAACAGCTTCTCCAACGCGGCGTGCACCAGCGTCCCGCGCGCGGTCGCCGTCGTCGGCGGCTCGGGCAGCCGGTCGATGACCCGGAACCGGTACAGCAGCGGACAGGTCATAAAGTCGGCCGCCCGGGAAGGCGACAGAGCAGGCCCCCGCGGGATCTCGGCCGCCGGCGGCTCGCCGACGGCGTCCGGCACCTCCAGTACCTTCAATTCGTCCACAGCGCCACCGTAGGGCACGGCACCGACATTCGTGGGGATCTGGCGGATTGACGCGGGTTGGCGCTGGCCTAGCTGGACCGCGGACCGACCCGAGCGACCGGCTGGGCACGTAGCATCGGGTATGTGGCAAGGATGACGCCGGAGAAGCCGCCCGCGACCCGCCAGACGCCGCGGCGCCGCGAAGCCGGCCCTGGCATCGTCATTGCACGCCTGTTCGGTGTCCCGGTGTACATATCGCCATACTGGTTCGTGATCGCGGGCGTCTTCATCCTCATCTACGCCAACGACCTCGCCGCCACCTTGCACGGTGCCACCAGGTTCATCGTGGCTGCGGCCTTTGTCATCCTGCTCTACGTATCGGTCCTGGTCCACGAGCTGAGCCACTGCGTGGTCGCGCGCGGGTACGGGCTGCCGGTCCGCCGCATCCTGCTCTACCCGCTCGGCGGGTTCTCCGAGATCGAGCGGGAACCGCCGACACCTGGCCGGGAGTTCGCGGTCTCGGCGGCGGGCCCGGCCCTCTCGCTGGTGCTGGCCGGGGCTGGCTACGGCCTGATGCACGTGGTTCCGCCGGACACCATCGCGGGCACGCTGGTCAGCCAGCTCAGATGGGCGAACCTGGTGGTCGGGATCTTCAACCTGCTTCCCGGCCTGCCGCTTGACGGCGGCCGGATGCTGCGCGCCGTGATCTGGAAGCTGACCGGCCGCCCGGCCACCTCCACCATCGCCGCCGCCTGGGCGGGCCGGGTGCTCGCCGTGGCCCTGTTCGTCGTTCCGTTCGCGCTCGGGAGGGTCAGCGGGAGCGGCGAGAACCTGGTCACCGTCGTGTGGCTGGCGGTGATCGCCGCCTTCATGTGGACCGGGGCCGGGCAGGCCATCAGGGCGACAAAATTCCGTGAGCGGCTGCCCGCGCTGCAGGCGCGGCGGCTGGCCCGCAAGGCGGTTTCTGTGGCGGCGAGCACCCCTCTGGCCGAGGCGATCAGGCGCGCCGAGGAGAATCAGGCCCGGGCCGTCGTGGTCGTCGACCATGAGGACAAGCCGATCGCAATCGTCAACGAGACCGCGGTGATGGCTACACCGCCGCAGCGCCGCCCGTGGATCGAGGCTGGCTCGCTGGCCAGGACGCTCGAGCCGGACCTCGTGCTGTCCGCTGACCTGTCCGGGCTGGCGCTGCTTGACGCGATCCGCCGCGCCCCGGCCACCGAGTACCTGCTCGTCGAACCCTCCGGCCAGGTTTACGGTGTGCTGGCGACCCGGGACGTGGACCACGCCTTCGCCGGGGTATAACCGAGCATGACCAAACCGCGGCAAGGGCCGCTGACGCCAGGTGAACCCGTTCAGCTCACCGACACTAAAGGCCGGAGCCACCTGATCACCCTGCGAGCGGGCGCTACCTTCCACACCCACCGGGGCGCGCTGAACCACGACGACATCATCGGCGGTCCCGACGGGAACGTGGTCAAGTCAGGTGGCGGCACCCCGTACGTGGTCTTCCGGCCGCTGCTCGCCGATTTCACGCTCGCGATGAAGCGCGGCGCGGCGGTGGTCTACCCCAAGGACGCCGCACAGATCGTGGCCTTCGCCGACATCTTTCCCGGCGCCCGCGTGCTTGAAGCCGGAGCGGGATCCGGCGCGCTCAGCTGCTGGCTGCTGCGCGCGGTCGGGGAGCAGGGCACCCTGACCTCCTTCGAGCGCAGGCCCGACTTCGCCGAGGTCGCCCAGCGCAATGTCGAGCAGTTCTTCGGCGCGCCGCCGCCGTCCTGGCAGCTGGTGGTCGGCGATTTCGGCCGTCCGGAGCAGGACCCTTCCCTGTCGGACTTCGACCGGATCATCCTGGACATGCTGGCCCCGTGGGAGTGCGTGGACGCCGTCGCCTGGGCGCTCGCGCCCGGCGGCCTGGTCTGCAGTTACCTCGCCACGACGACCCAGCTGTCGCGCACCGTGGAGGCGTTGCGCGGCCATGGCGGCTTCGACGAGCCCGCCGCCTGGGAGAGCCTGACCCGCGGCTGGCACGTGGAGGGACTGGCGGTCCGCCCCGAGCACCGCATGGTGGGTCACACCGGGTTCCTCGTCACCGCCCGTCGGCTGGCGCCCGGCGTCGTTCCCCCACCGCGCAGGCGGCGTCCGGCCAAGGGCGCACAAGATGAAGATCACCAAGAAGAGCATTGATCCGAACGGCCGGGTGTGTTATGTCCCAAGTTCCTGGTTACACTTTGCGGTGAAATTGTGACTGCTGGTCATATCACGACCAGCAAAGGTTGTATCACGAACAGCAAAACAGTCGGTATCCGGGCTCAGCAGGTTAGGGATTGCTCGCGAATAGGTAGAGTCCAAGTTAACGGTGCAGAGGGAGGTGAGGGCCGTGGCCACCAGAGATGAAAGCGGGCGTGCCTCACGGCACGAGGATGAGGTGAAGAGCCTTACCGCTCAGATCTCCTTCCTTGATGAGGAGATCGCGGTACTTCGGCGCAGGCTAGCGGACTCGCCGCGGCAGGTCAGGTTGCTCGAGGACCGGCTGCGCGAGACCGAGGGAAGTCTTACCGGGGTCACCGCTCAGAACGAGCGGCTGGCCGCGACACTGCGCGAGGCACGTGACCAGATCGTCGCGCTGAAGGAGGAGGTTGACCGGCTGGCGCAGCCGCCGTCCGGTTTCGGCGTCTTCCTGAACTCCAACGAAGACGACACCTGCGATGTGTTCACCGGCGGTCGCAAGATGCGGGTGAACGTGTCCCCGAACGTCGAGCTGAGCGAACTGCGCCCAGGTCAGGAAGTAGTCCTGAACGAGGCGCTCAACGTCGTCATCGCCCAGTCTTACGAGACCGTCGGCGAGGTCGTCATGCTCAAGGAGGTGCTGGCCGACGGTGAGCGCGCGCTGGTCATCTCGCAAGCCGACGAGGAGCGTGTCGTGCGGCTGGCCGAGCCGCTGCTGCACCAGCCGCTGCGGGCCGGCGACTCGCTGCTGCTCGAGTCGCGGTCGGGCTACGTGTACGAGCGGATTCCCAAGGCGGAGGTGGAGGAGCTCATCCTCGAGGAAGTGCCGGACATCTCCTACCACGACATCGGCGGGCTCGCCGGGCAGATCGAGCAGATCAGGGACGCGGTCGAGCTGCCCTACCTGCACGCCGACCTGTTCAAGGAACACCGGCTGCGGCCGCCGAAGGGCATCTTGCTTTACGGCCCGCCCGGCTGCGGCAAGACGCTGATCGCCAAGGCGGTGGCGAACTCGCTGGCCAAGAAGGTGGCGGAGAAGTCGACCGATACCGGCGGCACGAACAAGGAAGGCAAGAGCTTCTTCCTCAACATCAAGGGCCCCGAGCTGCTCAACAAGTACGTCGGTGAGACCGAGCGGCACATCAGGCTCGTCTTCCAGCGGGCCCGTGAGAAGGCCAGCGAGGGCATGCCGGTCATCGTGTTCTTCGACGAGATGGACTCGATCTTCCGCACCCGCGGATCCGGCGTGTCCAGTGACGTGGAGAACACGATCGTGCCGCAGCTGCTGTCCGAGATTGACGGTGTCGAGGGCCTGGAGAACGTGATCGTCATCGGGGCCTCCAACCGCGAGGACATGATCGACCCGGCGATCCTGCGCCCCGGACGGCTCGACGTCAAGATCAAGATCGAGCGGCCGGACGCCGAGGCAGCCAAGGACATCTTCTCCAAGTACGTCCTGACCGAGCTGCCGCTGCACCCGGACGACATGACCGCCAACGGCTCGTCGGCTCAGGCCACCGTCGATGCGATGATCCAGCGCACGGTCGAGCGGATGTACACCGAGTCCGAGGAGAACAGGTTCCTGGAGGTCACCTACGCCAACGGCGACAAGGAAGTGCTGTACTTCAAGGACTTCAACTCCGGCGCGATGATCGAGAACATCGTCGCCCGGGCCAAGAAGATGGCGATCAAGGAGTTCCTGGACACCGGGCAGAAAGGCATCAGGGT
>JBEKKH010000060.1:0-19753 GCA_050010815.1 Streptosporangiaceae bacterium
AGCGAGGGCGAAGTGATCTTCATCGACGAGATCCACCGCCTGGCCCGGCCCGCGGAGGAGATGCTCTACCTGGCGATGGAGGACTTCCGGGTCGACGTGGTGATCGGCAAGGGCCCGGGCGCGACCGCGATCCCGCTGGAGATCGCGCCGTTCACGCTGGTCGGGGCGACGACCCGGGCGGGCCTGCTGCCCGCCCCGTTGCGCGACAGGTTCGGGTTCACCGCCTATCTCGACTTCTACCAGCCCAGCGAGCTCGAGATCATCATCCGCCGGTCCGCCGGGCTGCTGGACGTGAGGCTGACCGACGAGGCCGCGGTGGAACTGTCGACCCGCTCTCGGGGCACGCCGCGCATCGCCAACCGGCTACTGCGCCGCGTTCGCGACTACGCCGAAGTCCGCGCCGACGGCGTGGTGACCAGGGATATCGCCCGGACCGCGCTCGAAATCTACGAGGTGGACGAGCATGGCCTTGACCGGCTGGACCGGGGCGTGCTCGACGCATTGATCCGGCGGTTCGGCGGCGGGCCGGTTGGCCTGTCCACGCTGGCCGTCGCGCTGGGGGAGGAGGCCGAGACCGTCGAGGTGGTGGCCGAGCCGTTCCTGGTCAGGTGCGGGCTGCTCGCCCGCACTCCGCGCGGCCGGGTGGCCACCGCGGCCGGCTGGACTCATCTGGGCCTAGAGCCGCCTGCGTCACTCGGTGAACTGCCGACCCTCTTCGATTAGGCCGGGCTGACCGATCTGATCGCGCCGAGGTCACGATCAGTGTCAAAAACTCGTAGCCTGTTGGTGCGCGGTCAAAGCGCGGCTAAACTTCGGCAGTTGGTCTTTGGCCTCCGCTAAGACCACACACGCATCACCAACTGGAAGGATGCCCCGCGATGGGGATACTCGCAGCCGCTGACGCGGCCAGCCGTTCATCATCAAGTTCGCTGACGTTCCCGATCCTGATCGTCCTGGTCTTCGTCGGCTTCTACTTCCTGATGATCAGGCCGCAGCGACGCCGCCAGCAGCAGGTCGCACAGCAGCAGAACACGGTCGTTCCCGGCGCCCGGGTCCGTACCACGGCCGGCATGTACGCCACGGTGGTCGCCGTGGAGGACAACGACGTTATTCTCGAGGTCGCTCCCGGTGTCGAGGTCCGTTACCTCAAGCGCGCCATCATGGAGGTCGTCACCCCGGCCGAGGCCGAGGACGGCGACACCTTCGAGGACGGCGAGACCTTCGAGGACACCGGTGCGTACTCAGACGACGAGCCCGCTTCGGACGTCGACGACGACGAGACCCCCGGAACTCACGGCTTGGTCAACGGCGTTGGATCAGGTGACGAAGGTTTCACCGACGCTCATGAGGGCGAGCTGGCCACCTCCGATAAGGACAACGCGCACTGAGCCGCCGGCCGGCATGAGGGAATGACCAAAACAAGACAGGCGGAGAAGTGGCAGCCCCTACGAAGACCGTCCCGCATCCGGGACGGGCGCTCGCGGCGCTCATTGCGCTTATCGTGATCATGCTCCTGGGGGCCCTGGGCGGGAATCTGTTCAGCCCGGGTCACTGGCACAAGGACTTCAAGATCGGCCTCGGGCTCGACCTGTCCAGCGGCACCCAGGTGACGATGAAGGCGACGACCCCGACGGGCGGCGTCCCGTCGAGTGCCGAGATGAACGAGGCCATCTCCATCATCTTGGCCCGGGTCAACGGCACGGGTAACTCCGGTGCCCAGGTCCAGACCGAGGGCAACCAGGACCTGAACGTGTCGGTGCCGGGCAAGTCCACCCAGCAGACCGAGAACCTGGTGAGCACCACCGCCCTGCTGAACTACCGTCAGGTGCTGCTCTACCAGGCTTACGCCGCCCCCACTGCGACGCCCTCCGCCTCGGCCAGCCCCAGCGCCTCGGCCAGCCCCAGCGCCTCGGCCAGCGCGAGCCCCGCGGTGAGCTCGAGCCCGTCGCCGACGCCGAGCACGACCTCGACGGCGAAGACCTCCGCCAAGATCGTCCCGGCCGCCAGCGCCAGCGCCACGCCGAGCGCCAAGGCGAGCACCTCCGCCAGCGCTACGGCCAGTCCCTCCGCGAGCGCTTCGCCCAGCCCGAGCGCCAGTTCCTCGGCGTCCGCGAGCAGCACCCAGTTCGGCAACGCGAGCCTGGTGAACAAGAAGACCCTGGCGCTGTTCAACAAGCTGACCTGCACGGTCGGGGACTCGACCAAGTGGAAGGCTCAGGTCGGGTACACCGAGTCGGCGGACTATAACGCCGTGAACGCCCAGACCGTCGCCTGCGACCCCAGCTCCGGCGACAAGTACGCCCTGGCCACCGTGGCGGTGCAGGGTACGCAGGTCTCCGGCGCTACCGCGACGCTGTCCACGACGAGCAACGAGTGGGTCGTGAACGTGACCCTCAAAAGCGCGGGCGCGACGGCCTTCGGCAAGCTGACCTCGCACCAGTACAGCACCTACTACCCCGATGCCTCGACCAACGAGAACGACTATGTTCTCGACCAGACCGCGATCGTGCTGGACGGCAACGTCGTGTCGCCCGATGAGATCCAGGGCGCGATCCTCGGCGGGAACGCGGAGATCACCGGCAACTTCACCCAGGCCACGGCGACGCAGCTGCAGAACGTCCTGAAGTACGGGTCGCTGCCGCTGAACTTCAAGATCCTCAGCGTGCAGTCGGTGTCAGCGCAGCTGGGCCGGGCCCAGCTCGACGGCGGCCTGATCGCCGCCGCGATCGGCCTGGGGCTGGTAGTGATCTATTCCTTCCTGTACTACCGCGGCCTGGGCCTGGTGTCGGTGTCTAGCCTGATCATCGCGGGCGGCATCGCGATGCTCGCGGTGGTCCTGCTGACCAAGTACCAGAGCTTCACGCTGGAGCTGTCCGGGATCGCGGGCCTGATCGTGGCCATCGGCATCACCGCGGACTCGTTCGTGGTGTTCTTCGAGCGATTGCGTGATGAGGTACGCGAGGGTAAACAGCTGCGCCCGGCGGTGGAAGCGGGCTGGAAACGCGCCCGCCGGACGATCCTGGTCTCGGACACGGTGTCGTTTATCGCCGCGCTGCTGCTGTATTACTTCTCCATCGGTGAGGTCAAGGGCTTCGCCTATACGCTCGGCCTGACCACGCTGATCGACATTCTGGTGGTGTTCTTGTTCACCAAGCCGATGGTGACGCTGCTCGCCAGGACCAAGTTCTACGGCAGCGGCGCCCCGCTGTCCGGCCTCGACCCCGCCCGGCTGGGCGCCCGGACCCCGTGGCGGTCCTCGGTGACCCGCAACCAGGTCCGGCGCAGGCCTCCGGCCGCGCGGCAGAGCCCAGCCTCGCGCAACACCGGGGAGGCCTGATGTCACGCATTGGCAACGTCGGCGGCCGGCTTTACCGTGGCGAGGTATCGGTCAACTTCGTCGGCCGGAAGCGGACGTGGTACTCGATCTCCGGGGCCATCCTGCTGATCAGCATCATCGCGCTGCTGGTCCACGGCCTGGACTTCAGCGTCGACTTCAAGGGCGGTGCGGTCTTCCAGTTCTCGGCGCCGTCGGCGTCGCCCACCCAGGTGCAGGACGCGGTGACCGGGGCGGGCGTCAGCGGCGCCGTCGTGCAGCAGCTCACCGGCTCCCTGGGCAAGTCCTGGCAGGTGCAGACTCCGACGCTGAGCAGCGCGCAGACCAACACCGTCGAGAACTCGCTGATCAGCCACCTCGGCGTCAACGCCAGTAAGATCAGCGTCCAGTTCGTGGGGTCGAGCTGGGGGAGCCAGATCACCGACAAGGCGATCGAGGCGCTGATCGCGTTCCTGATCGTGATCGTGCTGTACCTCACGATCGCCTTCGACTGGAAGATGGCGATAGCGGCCTTCGTCGCCCTGATCCACGACCTCGTCATCGCGACCGGCGTGTATGCCCTCACCGGGTTCCAGGTGAGCCCCGCGACGGTCATCGGGCTGCTGACCATCCTGGGCTATTCGCTGTATGACACCGTGGTCGTCTTCGACAAGGTCCGGGAGAATACCGCCGGCCTGCTGGGCGGAGCCAGGAGCACGTACAGCCAGGCGGCGAACCTGGCTTTGAACCAGACGCTGGTCAGGTCGATTAACACGTCGCTGATCGCGTTGCTGCCGGTGGCCGCGATCTTGTTCGTCGGCGGCGGCCTGCTCGGGGCCGGCGAGCTGAAGGACCTGGCGCTCGTCCTGTTCGTCGGCATGCTGTCCGGCACCTACTCCTCCATCTTCATCGCCACCCCGGTGCTCGCCGACCTCAAGGAGCGCGAGCCGCAGTACCAGGCGCTGGCCAAGCGCGTGTCGGTGCGCACCTCCGGCGGCCGTGCGGCCAAGCGGTCGGCGGCCAAGGCACCATCCGGCGCAGGCTCGCGATCCGGGGCTTCCGGGATCACGTCCGCGCCGCTCGACGCGGACGACCCGGACGACGACTACGCCGAGGACGATCCGCCCGCCGCCGGCGACCTGACCGCCGCCGGCTCACGGGTGCCCGTAGTTCCGGCCAGCCGCAGCGCCCCCGGTACCGTCCGGCCTGGCCCGCGCCAGCAGCCCCGCCGCAGCGGCGGCGGTTCGGCCCGGCATCGGCCGGCCGGCAAGAAGAAGCGACGCTGAGGGTGACCGGAGAATCCGATGATGAGCTGACCCGGCTCATCGCGAGCCGGGTGCGTGACGTTCCGGACTACCCGCAGCCCGGCGTGGTCTTCAAGGACATCACCCCGCTGCTCGGCGACGGCAAGGCGTTCAGTGCCGTGGTGGACGGGCTGGCCGCGTTGTACGGACCGGTGGATAAGGTCGCGGGCATCGAGGCGCGGGGTTTTATCCTTGCCGCCCCGGTGGCGTGCCGTCTCGGTGCGGGTTTCGTGCCCATCCGCAAGAAGGGCAAGCTGCCCGGCACCACGTTCGCGCAGGACTACGCGCTGGAGTACGGCGTCTCGACCCTCGAGGTCCACGCCGATGCGTTCGAGGAGTCAGAGCGTGTCCTGGTGATCGACGATGTCCTGGCCACCGGAGGCACGGCGGAGGCGACGGTCAACCTGGTGCGGCGCTCCGGCGCCCAGGTGGCCGGTATCGCCATGCTGATCGAGCTATCCTTCCTCAACGGCCGCGCCAAGCTCGGCGATCTCCCGGTCACCGCTCTGCTGACCATCTAGCCGTTCCGAGGCTGCGGCAACCTCTGCCGAACGGGAATTGCAGGGACGTGATCAGGCGTTTACGTCGTCCAAGTACACTGATGACTTGGCAGATGCGAGGAGCGCCAGTGGCCGGTGATGTGATCACACCCGGCACGAGAGCTGCCGATGCTACCCCGGTGGACGCGCGGCGGGATCCAGATCCCGCCGATGACGCGCAACCGGCCGAGGTGGCGGAGGCAGCAGCCGTGCCGAGCCGCCGCATGGCCAACGGCACCTCGGACTCAACCCCGGACGCCCCCGGCCGGGAAACCCCGGAAACCCCGGAAACCCCGGCTCCGGCATCCGCGGCTGGAGAAACGCCAGCAACGGAGACCCCAGCCTCCGACACCCCAGGGCCCGAAGGTAAAACCGCCTCCACCCGGTCCTCCCGGGGTGAGCGATACGGGCGGACGGGAACGGTCGCGACGGCGTCGCCGGCGGACGTGGCGGCGCCCGGCGTGGGGGTGCGGCGGCGGCTCGCCCGGCTCGGGGCGCAGCGAGGAACCACGATGAACCCCGTCCTCGAGCCGCTGGTCAAGACCGTGCGCGGGACGCACCCGAAGGCCGACATCCGGCTCATCGAGCGGGCCTACGAATCGGCCGCCTACTGGCACCGGGACCAGAAGCGGCGCAGCGGCGACCCGTACATCACCCACCCGCTCGCGGTGGCGACCATTCTCGCCGAGCTCGGCATGAACACCGAGACGATCTGCGCCGCGCTGCTGCACGACACCGTGGAAGACACCCCGTACACGCTGACCGAGCTGCGCGGTGAGTTCGGCGAGGATATCGCCGCGCTTGTGGACGGCGTGACCAAGCTGGACAAGGTCAAATACGGCGAGTCGGCCGAGGCGGAGACCGTCCGCAAGATGGTCGTCGCGATGTCCCGCGACATCCGCGTGCTAGTGATCAAGCTTGCCGACCGGCTGCACAACATGCGGACGCTGCGCTGGCTGCCGAGGGACAAGCAAGAGCGCAAGTCCCGCGAGGTGCTGGAGATCTTTGCCCCGCTGGCCCACCGGCTCGGCATGAACCGGGTGAAGTGGGAGCTCGAAGACCTGGCCTTCGCGACGCTTTACCCCAAGCGCTTCGACGAGATCGTCCGCCTGGTGTCCGGCCGCTCGCCGCGTCGGGACGTCTTCCTGGAGGAGGTGATCCAGGACGTCTCCGCCGACATGCGCGAGAACAAGATCAAGGTCAGCGTGACCGGCCGACCCAAGCACTACTACTCGATTTACCAGAAGATGATCGCCAAGAACGTCGGCTTTGACGACATCTACGATCTCGTAGGGATCCGTATCCTCGTTGATACGGTGATGGACTGCTACGCGGTGCTCGGCATCATCCACGCGCGCTGGAACCCTGTCCCGGGGCGCTTCAAGGACTACATCGCGATGCCGAAGTTCAACATGTACCACTCGTTGCACACCACCGTCATAGGTCCGGGCGGCAAGCCGGTGGAGCTGCAGATCCGGACCTGGGGCATGCACAAGGTGGCGGAGTACGGGGTCGCGGCGCACTGGAAGTACAAGGAGGAGAAGGTCTTCGGCCGGTCCAAGGACGCCAAGGACGACACCCAGGAGATGACCTGGCTCCGGCAGCTCGTCGACTGGCAGCGTGAGACCGAGGATCCCGCCGAGTTCCTCGAGTCACTCCGCTTTGACCTGGCCGCCGCCGAGGTCTACGTGTTCACGCCGCGTGGCGAGGTGGTGGCGCTGCCGCAGGGCGCGACGCCGGTGGACTTCGCCTACTCGATTCACACCGAGGTCGGGCACCGGACGATCGGCGCGAGGGTCAACGGACGCCTGGTCGCGCTCGAGTCAACGCTGGACCACGGGGACACCGTGGAGATCTTCACCTCCAAGGCGGCCGAAGCGGGACCAAGCCGGGACTGGCTGACGTTCGTCCAGAGTCCCCGCGCCAGGAACAAGATCAGGCAGTGGTTCTCCAAGGAGCGCAGGGAAGCGGCGGTCGAGGCGGGTAAGGACCAGATCGCCCGGGCCATGCGCAAGCAGGGGCTGCCGCTGCAGCGGCTCGCGGCGGCCGACACGGTACTCAACCTGGCCCGCGACCTGCGCTACCCGGACGTGTCCGGGCTGTACGCCGCGGTCGGCGAAGGCCGGGTCAGCGCCCAGTCGGTGGTCGAGAAGCTGGTTAAGTCGGTCGGCGGTTTCGCGGGTGCCCAGGACGACCTGGCCGAGACGACCCTGCCGACCAAGGCGCCGCAGCCCCGGGCGCCTGGAGAACCGGGCGTCGAGGTCACCGGCGCGCCGGACGTCTGGGTACGCCTATCCCGGTGCTGTACCCCGGTGCCGGGTGACCCGATCACCGGCTTCGTGACCCACGGTCATGGCGTATCGGTTCACCGGGTGGATTGCGTGAACATCGTTCACCTGAACCCTCTGCAGCAGGAGCGCATGGTCGCGGTCAACTGGGCGCCGACCGACGGGTCGGTGTTCCTGGTGGCCATCCAGGTCGAGGCGCTCGACCGGACCAGGCTGCTCTCGGACGTGACGCGGGTGCTGTCCGACCAGCACGTCAACATCTTGTCCGCGAACGTCACGACCACCCGCGACCGGGTGGCCTTCAGCCGGTTCACGTTCGAGATGGGCGACCCCAAGCACCTCGGCCACGTCCTGCGCGCCGTCCGCGCCATAGACGGCGTCTACGACGTCTACCGCGTAACAAGCTAACCGCGGCCCTAACCACTAAACTCCGCCAGGGTGTGCTCGGCTTCTGCGAGCCAGGCCCGGCGGGCGGTCAGGGCTTCCTCGGCGTTGCTCGCGGCTTTGGCGTCGCCCCGGTCGCGGGCCTGGGCGAGTTGCTGCTCCAGCTGGGCGATGGTCGAGCGCAGCTGGGCCACGGTGCCTTCGGCCCGTGCCAGCGCCTCCGGGTTGGACCGGCGCCACTGGTTCTCCTCCGCCTTGCGGATCGAGTCCTCTATCCGCCGCAGGCCGGACTCCAGATGCTCCCGGGAGTCCCTCGGCACCGATCCGATCTGCTCCCACCGCTCCTGGATGCCACGCAGCGCCGACCTGGCGGACCGGATGTCGCTGACCGGCAGCAACCCCTGGGCCTGATCAAGCAGCTGCTGCTTGGCCTCGGCGTGCTCGCGCAGCTCGGCGTCCTTGGCGGAGAACACTTCCGACCGGGCCGTGAAGAACTTGTCCTGGGCCGCCCGGAACCGCTTCCACAGCTCGGCTTCTGTGTCCCGGTCCGCTCGTCCGGCCGACTTCCACTGATTCATCAGCTCTCGGAACGCGCTGGTGGTGGGGGCCCATTCGACCGATCCCGACAGGGCCTCGGCCTCGCCGACCAGTTGCTCCTTGCGGGTCCTGACATCCTCGCGTTCGGCCTCCAGGGTGGCGAAGTACGCCTTGCGCCGCTTGGTGAACGCGTTGCGGGCCGCGGACAGGCGCTTCCACAGCACGGCCTCGGCCGCCCGCTCGGCGTGCGGGGCCGCTTTCCACTCCTCGAGCAGCTCGCGCATCCGCTCCCCGCTGCTTTTCCAGTGGGTGGCTTCGGCAGCGATCTGCTCGGCCTCGGCGACGATCCGTTCCTTGATCTCCTTGGCCTGCCCGCGTGCGTGTTCCCTGGCCGCCTTGGCCTCTTCGCGGCGCTGGCCGACGTTCTCGGTCAGCCGCTCCAGGCGCACCCGCAGACCATCGAGGTCGCCGAGCGCGTTGGCCTCGGAGATGCTCCGGATCAGGCGCTGGACGCTGGCCGAGGCCTGGGCCGGCGCCATGTCGGTGGCGGCAATCCGCTGCTCGAGCAGGACGACCTCGGTCTCGAGCGCCTCGTACTTACGCTGGTAGAAGGCGATCGCTTCTTCCGGACTACCCGCCTGCCACGAGCCGATCACCCGCTCGCCGTCGGCGGTACGGACATAGACGGTCCCGTCGGCGTCTACCCGGCCCCACGGATGGTAGGCGGTGGTCACGGCGAACCTCCTGCGTTGCTCTTGCTCGTGTCAGGTTTTCTTGATCGTCACGCTGTCGATGATGACCTTGTCCTTCGGGGCTCCGCCCTCAGTCTGACCCGACACGGTGTACTGACACGAGTAACCCTTCTTCGCCACATTCTGGACGATGCTGAGTCCGGAGGAAACCGTGGCAAACGGCGTATAGGAAGCTCCGAGCCCGGATGTGCTGTCCTGGTAGACGATGAAGAACTGGCTGCCGTTGGTGCTCGCGCTGCCCTCGTTGGCCATGGCGACCGTTCCGGCCGGGTACTTGGCGCCGGTCAGGTTCTCGCTGGCGAACTCGTAGCCGGGCGTCCCGGTGCCGATCTTGCTGGTCGAACTGCAGGTCAGCTTGGTGGTGGCGGTGGCGTACGGATCACCGCACTGCAGCACGTAGATGCCGCTGGTCAAGAGCCGGTGGCACTGGGTGTTGTTGAAATAGCCCGCCTCCGCCAGGTGGACGAACGAGTTGACCGTGCAGGTCGCCTTGCTGTTGAGCAGGTTGACAGCGATCTTGCCCAGGTTGGTGTTGATGGTCGCCTGGTAGCTGTCGGTGTAGTCGGGCGTGGACGACGGCAGGCTGACGGTGCGGGCGGCCGGCGTGGCCTTGGTGTAGGTGCAGTGGTGCGCGGGCTCGGCCACGGTCGTCGCCTTGGGCGTAGCGCTCGGCGACTTGCTGGGCGAAGCCGTCGGGTGCTTGCTGCTCCCGGGCAGGAACACGAGCACCAAGGACACGATCAGAGCTGCGGCAAGAACCGCGCTCAGGCCTATGAGTGCGCGGCGTCTGAGCCGGCGTTGCCTAGCCGCCCGTAGTTCCTGCTGGCGCCGGTACTTTTCCCTGGCTTGCCTGCGCTGGCGATCGTTCTTACCCGCCACCGGTCGAGTCCTCCTTGGCTGTCGCTCTATCCGGCTACCTGGTATCCCGGGAGGCAGGCCTCTAACCCGATGTCTACCTACGAGCCCCGAACATAGGCAGCGGCGGGCCCGGGGGCTAATCCCGTCCTCCCCCGGAACCCCCCGCAATATTCACGATCGTTGGCGAATCGTACCTTCCAGTCGCCCGGATCGGTACCCTTCGTTATCGGTTCGCGGCCATGCGGGTTTCCTCGGTAACCTGAGACACCGTACCGTGAGAAAGGACGCTCGTGCTCGTCGCAGGGTTCCCGGCCGGCGCGTTTGCGGCCAACTGTTATGTAGTCGCGCCCGCGCCCGGACAGGAGTGCGTGATCATCGATCCGGGGCAAGATGCGGAGCGCGGCATCGATGAACTCCTCGCCGAGCACCGGCTCAGGCCCGCGGCGGTCCTGCTCACCCACGGCCATCTCGACCATGTCTGGTCCGTCGCCCCGGTCTGCGGCGCGAAAGGAATCCCGGCTTACATCCACCCGCGCGACCGGGTATTGCTGAGCGATCCGGCCAAGGGTTTCCCGCTCGGAGCAGGACAGGAACTGTTCGGCGGCCTGGAATTCACCGAACCAGACGATGTAAAAGAACTGGCCGACGGGATGACTTTGAGCCTCGTCGGGCTGGAGATCACGGTGAACCACGCGCCCGGGCACACCGAAGGATCTGTGACATTCCGGCTGCCATTGGCAGGTCCTTCGGCACAAGCGCCGTTTACGGCGCGAGGTAAAAGCAAAACGGATGAGGCCGGGACGGACGTCCTGTTCTCAGGGGACTTGCTGTTCGCCGGTTCGATCGGGCGCACCGACCTGCCCGGCGGGGACTATCCCACCATATTGCGCAGCCTGGCCCGGGTCTGCCTGACGCTGCCCGACCAGACCGTGGTGCTATCCGGGCACGGGCCGCAGACCACCATCGGCGCGGAACGCCGCTCAAATCCGTTCCTGGCCGACCTGAACCCGCCTGGATCAGGTCCCGCCAGGGGTATGTGAGCACGGGGGATTGTGAGCCCAGGCAGGTAAACACGGGGCGAGCGCCCGGGCGGCGCGCGCTCCGGTGGCCGGCCGCACGCAGGCCGGATCGTTCGGATAAAAAGATCAGGCAGAAAGAAGTGGCCCGATCCGCACGGCGGATCAGATGTCGGCGTGGCCGGCGGAACGGTTGCTAGACGAAAGGGGCTTGAGGCGATGATCCGCACCCATGAGGCGGGGACGCTGCGGGCGTCGCACGCGGGCGAGCGTGTGGTACTGGCCGGCTGGGTGGCGCGGCGCCGGGACCACGGCGGCGTGGTCTTCATTGACCTGCGGGACGCCAGCGGCGTGGTGCAGGTGGTGTGGCGGCCCGAGGAGACAGAGTCCGGCGGAGCGCACGAGCTGCGGGCCGAATACTGCGTGCTCGTGACCGGCACGGTGCGGACGCGGCCCGCCGGGAACGAGAACCCCGAGCTGCCTACCGGCCAGATCGAGGTCGTCGCGGATGACGTCGAGGTGCTCAGCGAAGCCGAGCCGCTGCCGTTCCCGGTCGAAGGCTCCGCCGAGGTCAGCGAGGACGTCCGGCTCAAGTACCGGTACCTGGACATCAGGCGCGAGGACACCGCGCGGGCGCTGCGGGTCCGGTCCCAGGCCGCCTACCTGCTCAACGACGTCATGCGCGAGCACCGGTTCGTCAACGTGGAGACGCCGTACCTGACCAGGTCGACGCCGGAAGGCGCGCGCGACTTCCTCGTCCCGGTGCGGCTGCGGCCGGGCAACTGGTACGCCCTGCCGCAGTCGCCGCAGCTGTTCAAGCAGCTGCTCATGGTGGGCGGCCTGGAACGCTACTACCAGCTGGCCAGGTGCTTCAGGGACGAGGACTTCCGCAAGGACAGGCAGCCCGAATTCACCCAGATCGACATTGAGATGTCCTTCGTCACCCGCGACGACGTCATCAAGGTGGCCGAGGACGTGGTGACCCGGCTGTGGTCCGAGCTGGCCGGGTACCAGGTCCCCACGCCGCTGCCCCGGATGACCTACGCCGAGGCGATGGCCCGGTATGGCTCGGACAAGCCCGACCTGCGCTTCGGCGTCGAGCTCACCGACCTGACCGAGTACTTCGCGGGCACCGGGTTCCGGGTCTTCCAGACCCCCTACGTCGGGGCCGTGGTCATGACCGGCGGGGCCGCGCAGACGCGTCGTGAGCTGGACGGGTGGCAGGAGTGGGCCCGGTCGCGCGGCGCGCGCGGGCTCGCTTACGCGCTGATCGGCCCGTCCGGCGAGATCTCCGGTTCGGTGGCCAAGAACCTGTCCGAGGCGGAACGCTCCGGGCTGGCCGCCGCGGTGGGGGCCGCGCCCGGTGACGCCGTGTTCTTCGCGGCCGGACCCTCCGTGGCCGCCCGGGAACTGCTCGGTGCGGCCCGGCTGGAGATCGGGCGCCGCGGCGGCCTGATCGATGCCTCGGCGTGGTCGTTCCTGTGGGTGGTCGACGCCCCGATGTTCGAGGAGAACGGGTCAGGCGCCTGGACCTCGGTGCACCACCCGTTCACCGCCCCGCTGCCCGAATGGGCTGACAAGTTCACCGCCGAGCCCGGTGGCGCGCTGGCCGACGCGTACGACATCGTGTGCAACGGATACGAGATCGGCGGCGGGTCCATCCGGATTCACAAGTCTTCGGTGCAGCGGGCCGTCTTCGACGTGATCGGGCTGTCTCCGGAGGAGGCGCGGTCCCAGTTCGGCTTCCTGCTCGACGCGTTCAAGTACGGGCCGCCACCGCACGGCGGCATCGCGTTCGGCTGGGACCGGGTCATGATGCTGCTGGCGGGCGCGGAGTCGATCAGGGACGTGATCGCCTTCCCCAAGGCCGCCTCCGGCCTGGACCCTCTCACCGGTGCCCCCACGCCCATCACCCCCGAGCAGCGCCGCGAAGCGGGCATCGACGCTCTCCCGCAAACCTCCACCCCAACCCTCGCCCCCACCCCACACGCCGCCCCCACCTCGCAGGTTTCACCTGCCCCACCCAACCCCACTCCACACGCCGCTCCCACCTCATCAGTTCCTCCCACCACATAAGCCCCACCCCTAGGGGCCCGTTTCATGATCGTGGCCAGTTCGGGGCAACAGCCCAGGGCCCAAAACTGGCCACGATCATGGTGCCACCGCGCAGGCGGTGCGAGAGCAGCGGTGCGGGGCGCCTGGCCAGCCGCGCGATTACAGGACTGCCGCGACGGCGTCGGCGGTCTCGCAACGGCGATCGGCCAGATCAGTTATCCCAAACCTGAGCGTAAGGATGCCTTGCACCGCGTTTCTGGTGTCCCGCCGCTTGTCGCGCCACTGCTCGTCAGCCGGATGCGCGGCAGTCCCGTCGAGTTCCACGCACAGCCGGTGCTCCTCGTAGAGATTGTCGAGGTAGCTGCTCCCAGTACGCTGCTCGATCCTTGCTTGTCGGCGCGCGGAGGGCAGCCCGTGCGGATGCTCCACGCGGCGGACATAGCGGTGCTCAAGTACGGACAAGATTCCCTCGTCGGCGCCGCCGAGCGCCAGCGTGATCTCCTTACGCCAGCGCATTTTCTTGCGGGCGTCCATGGTGTGACGTATCCGGTCCGCAGTCGTGAGCCTCCGGCCTATGGCCCGGCAGATCCATGCGTACGCGTCGTCAAATGTCGACGTGCCCTCGATGAGGTCAAGCACGGTGTCCTCGACCCGGGTGCAGGGCGGGAGCATCGCCGGATGCCTGGTCCGTAGGATCGCTTTTGATCGATGGATGACGATGCCCTGAATCTTCACCTGCGCAGGATGCCGCGACGCCGGAACCGTGATCATGATGACTGAGCTTGGCTCGTCGATAAGGCCATGTCGCTCGGCTGCTGTCTGGTGGCTCAAAGTCGCATCCGGGCCGACGCGGAGCAGGGCGGCCCAGAGTACCGCTTCCCGGGTGGGCTCTCCAGAGAAGGCGGCGTACACGCCGCGCTGAAGCCGCTGCCAGCGGCCATTACGCACCCGGTTGCGCATCAAATCGACGTCGATGTCCAGTTGTGCACCCTGACGACGTGCGATGACCTCGGCCTGGATTCCTAGCTGGCGGGACGTTGTCATGGACTGATCGTGTCGGGCCTGCCCGGCCCGCGAACTCGGCGCCAGGGAAGCTGTGGATAACGTACCGTGCAGGTGCTCGTCTGTTGATAAGAAATGCGGCATCCGGCGCGCGGTACGGCCGAGATAAGGTCGTGGGATGGCCACAGGAGAGCCAGGTCAGTCCGAGAGCCTGTTCGACGAGGCAGAAGACACCGCCGCCCGGTCCGCCGCGCCGCTGGCGGTCCGGATGCGGCCGCGCAGCCTGGACGAGGTGATCGGCCAGCGGCATCTGACCGGGACGGGCACGCCGTTCCGCAAGCTGATCGACAACGACGCGCCGATGTCGCTGCTGCTGTGGGGCCCGCCCGGCACCGGCAAGACGACGCTGGCCTATGTGGTCAGCCAGGTGACCAAGCGGCGTTTCGTGGAACTCTCGGCGGTCAGCGCTGGGGTCAAGGACGTCCGCGCGGCGGTCGAGGCTGCCCGCCGGGCCCTCGGCATGAATGGCGCGCAGACCGTGCTGTTCGTCGACGAGGTGCACCGGTTCTCCAAGACTCAGCAGGACGCGCTGCTGCCCGCGGTCGAGAACCGCTGGGTGTCCTTCATCGGCGCGACCACGGAGAACCCGTTCTTCTCCGTGGTGTCCCCGCTGCTGTCCCGGTCTTTGCTGCTCACCCTGCAGCCGCTGTCCGACGACGACGTGCGCGAGGTCATCGGCCGGGCCATGGCCGATCCGCGCGGGCTCGGCGGCGCCGTCACGCTTGACGACAAGGCCGCCGATCACCTGGTCCGGCTGGCGGGCGGCGACGCGCGGCGCACGCTCACCTACCTGGAGGCCGCCGCGCTCGGGATGCCCGCGGGCGGCCGGATCGACGTCGCCGCGCTGGAACGGGCGGTGGACCGGGCTGCGGTCCGCTACGACCGGGACGGTGACCAGCACTACGACGTGATCAGCGCCTTCATCAAGTCCATGCGGGGCAGCGACGTGGACGCGGCGCTGCACTACCTGGCCCGGATGATCGCGGCGGGCGAGGACCCGCGGTTCATCGCCAGGCGGCTCATCGTGCACGCGAGCGAGGATGTCGGGATGGCCGATCCCACCGCCCTGCAGACCGCGGTGGCCGCGGCCCAGGCGGTCGAGTTCGTCGGGCTGCCCGAGGCGCGGATCAACCTGGCGCAGGCGGTCATTCACATCTCGCTGGCTCCCAAATCCAACGCCGTCATCAAGGCCATCGGCGCGGCCGACGCCGACGTGCGCGCCGGGCTAGTGGGCACGGTGCCCGCGCACCTGCGGGACGCCCACTATCCTGGAGCGGGCAAGGTGGGCCACGGCGAGGGTTACCAGTACCCGCACGACTTCGACGAGGGCATCGTCCCGCAGCGTTACGCACCCGATTCGGTGGCGGACCGCAGGTATTACGAGCCGTCAGGACACGGTGCCGAGGCCCGCCTCGGTGACCGCGCCGAGCGGATCCGGGCCATCGTGCGCCGGACGACCGAGCCGAACGACTAGGCCGAACGACTAAGGAGCAGCCATGAGACGGACGTGGGAGTCATGAACGTCGCTGTACTGGCCGCGCTGATCGCCGCGGTTTTCTGGGCCCTGCTCGTGTGCGCCGGGGTGTTCGTGCTGTTCCGGCTGGGACGGTTCCTGTCAGAAAGCAGCCGTCTGGTCGCGGACGTGCGCGAGCGCGGTGACGTGCTGATGGACCGGGCCCAGACGGCGGTCGACGGGGCCCAGGCCGCGGTCGACCGGGCCGGTCGTCAGCTGGACCGCGCCGAGTCGGTCACGGCCAGCATGGACGAGCTGGGGGCCGGGATGAACGAGCTGGCCGGACAGGTAACGGCGCTGGCCGGGCTCGGCCGTGCGATCGTCAATGGCCCGGTCGGCCGGGCCGGGGCAGTGGTCTACGGGATCAGGCACGCGGTCAGCCTGCGGCGGCCCGGATCGCGCCGCGCGCTGCCCGGGCGCGTGGTGGAGCGTGCCGAGCTCGCGGACAGCGGGAGCAGGGCCAGGGGGGCGCGGTGATACGCAGGGGATTCTGGCTGACCACCGGAGCGGTGACCGGGATCGTGGCCTACCGGCGTGTCTCCGCGGCTGGCCGCTGGCTGTCTGGTCGCCTTAGCCCCGGGACGAGCCCCGGGACGAGCCCCAGGACCAGTATCGGCGCCGGGACCAGCCGTCGTGCCGCCAGTCCGGTTCTGTCGCTGCGGCATACCCGCCGGGGAACGATCCGCGCGGCCCGGGAGACGTATCGCTTCACGCGCGACGTACGGGAGGGCATGGCGCTGTATATGTCTCGGCAATCCGCGTCCGTGAGGCCTACCCTCTCAACTAACCACGATGCTCAACCCAAGGATGGCCACTGATGGAGTCGGCAGAGATCGCCCGCCGCTTCCTTGCGTACTTCAAGCAGCAGGACCACGAAATCGTGCCGTCGGCCCCCCTGGTTGCCGATGACCCCACGGTCCTGTTCGTCATCGCGGGCATGCAGCCGTTCAAGCCGTACCTGACGGGCCAGCGGACCCCGCCGTACCGGCGGGTGGCGGATGTGCAGAAGTGCGTGCGGACGCTCGACATCGAAGAGGTGGGCAAGACCACCAGGCATGCCACGTTCTTCCAGATGCTGGGCAACTGGTCCTTCGGCGATTACTTCAAGCAGGGTGCCATCACCTACGCCTGGGAGCTGCTGACCAAGTCCGAGGCGGACGGCGGCTTCGGCTTCCCGGAGAACAAGCTGTGGGCCACCGTGCTGCACGGTGACGACGAGGCGTACGCGATCTGGCGGGACGAGGTCGGCCTGCCGGAAAGCCGGATCCAGCACCGCGGCCTGGCCGACAACTACTGGCACATGGGCGTGCCCGGGCCCGGCGGGCCGTGCTCGGAGATCTACTACGACCGCGGGCCGGAATACGGCCGGGACGGCGGCCCGGAGGCCGACGAGGACCGTTTTCTCGAGGTCTGGAACCTGGTCTTCATGCAGGACCAGCTGAGCAAGGTCCGGGCTAAGGACGACTTTGACATCGAGGGCCCGCTACCGTCGAGGAACGTCGACACCGGGATGGGCCTGGAACGGATGGCGTCCATCCTGCAGGGCGTCGACAACATCTACGAGATCGACACCACCTGGAAGATCCTGGACCGGGCGGCGGAGCTCACCGAGCAGGACTACGGCCGGGATCACCGCACCGACGTGGCCCTGCGCGTGATCGCGGACCACGTGCGCAGCGCGGTGATGCTGATCGAGGACGGCGTGCTGCCCGGCAACGAGGGCCGCGGCTACGTCCTGCGGCGCATCATGCGGCGCAGCATCAGGAACCTCCGCCTGCTCGCCGGGAGCCAGCGTGGCGGCGGCGCGTCCAACTCGGGCGGCGAGCGCTACATGCACGAGCTCACCTCGGCCGCGATCGAGGCGATGGCCGGCCTGTACCCAGAACTGAGCCGCGACGCGCTGAACATCCACATGGTGATCGACGCGGAGGAGACCGCGTTCGCCAGCACGCTGCGCACCGGCACCGCGATCTTCGACGCCTCGGTCGAGGAGAACCGGCGCAGGAATCAGGGCACCCTGTCCGGCGCCCAGGCCTTCCAGCTGCACGACACCTACGGCTTCCCGATCGACCTGACCCTGGAGATGGCGGCGGAGCAGGGACTGACCGTCGACGAGGAAGGGTTCCGGCGGCTCATGTCCGAGCAGCGGGAACGAGCCAAGCGAGACGCGGCCGAGAAGAAGACCGGCAACGCCGACATCTCGGCGTTCTCACAGCTGCTCGAGCGATCGGGCGCGGTCACCTTCACCGGCTACGACCAGATATCGGGCGAGGCGACGATCCTCGGCCTGCTGGTCAACGGCGTGCCGGTGGCCTCGGCCGGGTCAGGCACCGACGTGGACGTGGTGCTGGACCGGACCCCGTTCTACGCCGAGGGCGGCGGACAGCTCGCCGACGCGGGCACGATTACGGCCAGCGGCGGCACGATCAGCGTCTTCGACGTGCAGACCCCGCTGCCCGGGCTGATCGTCCATCGCGGCAAGGTCACCTCGGGCCAGGTCACGATCAACGAGCTCGCGTTCGCGGAAATCGACATCGAGCGCCGCCGCGCGCTGTCCCGGTCGCACACCGCGACGCATATGGTGCACCGTGCGCTGCGGGGCGCGCTGGGGGAATCGGCGGCGCAGGCCGGCTCGGAGAATGCGCCGGGCAAGCTCAGGTTCGACTTCCACGCCTCGGGCGCGGTGCCGGTATCGGTGCTGCGGGACACCGAGGACGAGGTCAACGACGTGCTGATTAACGACCTGGACGTGCGCGCGTTTTATACCTCCCAGGAACAAGCCCGCGAGATGGGGGCCCTGGCGCTGTTCGGGGAGAAGTACGGCGACAAGGTCCGGGTGGTGGAGGTGGGCGAATACTCCCGGGAGCTGTGCGCCGGCACGCACGTTGCCAGGTCCGGTCAGCTCGGCCTGATCAAGGTGCTGGGCGAGACCTCGGTCGGTTCCGGCGTGCGCCGGATCGAAGCGCTGGTGGGCCTCGACGCGTTCCGCTTCCTGGCCCGGGAAAGCGTCCTGGTCAGCCAGCTGAGCGAGCAGTTCAAGACACCGCGCGAGCAGCTGCCCGAGCGGATTTCCGGGATCGTGACCAGGCTCAGGGAAGCCGAACGCGAGCTGCAGCGCTTCCGGGCCGCCAAGCTGCTCGAATCCGCGGGGGAGATCGCGGACGCGGCCCAGGACATCAGCGGGATCGCCCTCGTCGCGCACCGCGTGCCCGACGGGACCAGTCCCGACGATATCCGCACGCTCGCCCTCGACGTGCGCGGCCGGGTACCCCGCGGCCGTCCGGCCGTGGTCATGGTGGTCGGCGTGCCCGCGGACAAACCTGTCGTGGTCATCGCGGTCAACGAGGCAGGCCGCGGCTTCGGCCTGTCGGCCGGCACGCTGGTAGGGATCGCCGCACGAGCCCTCGGCGGCAACGGCGGCGGGAAGCCAGACGTCGCGCAGGGCGGCGGTGCCCCGGTCCCTGACGGCCAGCCCGGCGTCATCGACGAGGCATGCGAGGCTGTTCGTGCGGCATTGCGAGACATAACCGAGTCCGGTAGGTAACGTATTGGCATGCTGCTGCGACCCTTGGGGGTCTTCGGGTCCGGGTCGCGCCCAGAACGAGCACGGCCGGCCGCGGTCACAGCTGCCCGCTGGCTGGTGGCGCCGCACGTCTCCGGAGCTGTGCCGGTGAGGGCGGGCGTGCGGCTGGCCGTCGACGTGGGCTCGGTTCGCGTCGGAGTCGCTCGGAGTGATCCGGGAGGTGTCCTGGCCAGCCCGCTGACCGTCCTGCGGTCAGGTCCGCACGCGAAAGACGAGCTTGTCGCGCTGGCCGCCGGCGCGATCGAGGTCATCGTCGGCCTGCCCACGTCCCTGTCAGGTCGAGAGGGTCCGGCCGCGGCGGGGGCCCGGGGCTTCGCCTCGGAGCTGGCCGAACGTATCGCACCCGTCCCGGTGCGGCTAGTAGACGAGCGCTTTACCACCACCGAGGCCCACGATGCGCTGCGTCGCGGCGGCAAGGACTCCCGTGCCCGCCGTCAGGTCGTGGATGCCCCCGCCGCCGCCGTCCTTCTGCAAGCCACCCTCGACGCCGAGCGCGCCACCGGGCACCCCCTAGGCCAGCTAGTGACCATCAAAGGGGGAACTCCCGCG
>JBEKKH010000061.1:0-19608 GCA_050010815.1 Streptosporangiaceae bacterium
CGTGGACAGGCTGTCGTCGACGAAGGTGACGCCGCTGACCGTGCCGATCGACGCGAGCCGGCTCGGCAGGGGCTGGTAACCGGCGGCGGCGGCGCGCAGCCGGACGTCATCGGCGGCGCCGGGCACGCCCATGGCGACCAGGCAGCGGCGGGCGATGAGCGCATTACGCCGGTTGTGCCGGCCGGGCAGCCCGAGCGGGTCCATCCAGTCCGACCCGGAGACGCCGGGATCGTCGTCGGCGGACACCCACTCCACCCGCGGTCCGAGCAGCGCCGCCCGCTCGACGAGCAGGTCGCTGTCGGCATTGGCCACGGTTAGTTCGGCGCCGGGTTGCGAGCACGCGGATAGCTTGTCCCGGTAGTACTGCTCCACGCCCCCGTGCCAGTCGAGGTGGTCCGGGTGCAGCGAGGTAACCGCGACCACGGGCGGCGAGTAAGGCAGGTCAGTGGCCTGGTAGCTGGACACTTCGATGACCCAGTAGTCGAGGTCGCTAGCTTGCGCCGGATCGTAGGGCGAGACACCGATGTTCCCGCCGACCAGGCACCGGTAGCCCAGGCCAGTCAGCAGGTGCCCGGCGACCGACGAGGTGGTGCTCTTGCCCTTGGTGCCCGTCACGCACAGGACCCGGCGCAGGTCGGCCTCGGCCAGCCACAGCCCCAGGCCGCCCACCACCGGGACGCCCAGCGCGGACAGGCGGGCCACCTCGGGCCGGTACCGGCTCAGGCCCGGCGTCTTCACCACCACGTCGCACTGTTCCAGGGCGGCGAGGCCACCCTCGCTGGTAGCGAGCACCGGGCGGCCGTCAGGGTTCGCCTGAGGCTGGTCGTCGACCAGGACCGGCTCGACGCCGAGGGAGAGCAGCTTGCGCAGGTTCGCGTGCCCCTCGCGGCCCAGGCCCCAGATGCCGACCCGGGCTCCGGCCAGGTCAGACCAGGAGAGTTTGGCCCTGGTCATCGGTAGCCGGGCGGGATGAAGTTCGCAGCCACCGGCTTGAGCATCGCGTCCGCGTCCGCTGCGGAGGGTGCGTCTGGCCACCCGGCGACCTCGATCGCCAGTTCCTGGAGCAGCGCGGTCCCGGCCCGGTCGTCCCGGCGTGCGGCCAGCTGGACCGCGGCGCGGCACTCGCTGACTTCGCCCACGCACTCGAACGGCTTGGCGCCCGCGCCGAGCAACCCCCGGAACTTCCCGGCCAGCCCCGGGTCATCGAGCGGTTCACCGGTCGCCGCGAAGATCCGCCGCAGCGCCCCGGCCGGCATGAACGGCGCCAGGATCAAGTCGATGAAGCAGCATTTGTCACACTGACCGCACCAATGATCGAGTCGACGGGCCCTGTCACTGTAGAAAGCCTTATTACAACTACGGAACGAACCGTGGTACTGCTCCAAGGCCGCGAATTCCCGCCCGACCCAGAGCTCGGTCCGGTCTCTGAGCCAGGAAAAGTATTCCGGCAGCCGCGGTCCGAGCACGTCCCGGAAGGCCTTCTCGAACGCGTCGCTCTTGGAGAACTGGTGATTCACCGGACGCCCCTGGTACTCGAGCGTCGGAACCGACGCCGACCACTCGTTGGACATCACCACCGTGTCCCGGTCCTCGAGCACCGCGGCCAGCACCGCGAGCGCCGACAGGATGCCGGTCACCGGCACATGGCCGTTCAGGAAGCCGAGCTCGGCGGAGCGCAGGAGAGCAGGATCGATCTCGCGTTCCGCCCGGACGACGGGCAGGCCGGTCACCGCGGCGGGCGCCTCGATCGCGTCGAACCGGTCACCGGGCCGGTTCACCACGAACAGCGCCGTATCCGCGAGCCGCCGTACCCGCTCCACCACCACGATCGAGTCGATCCCCCCGCCGAACGGCACCAGCGCGCGACGCTGACCGGCCGGCTCGGGTCCTGCCGCGGCGGGTCCTGCCGCGGCGGGTCCTGCCGCGGCGGGTCCGGGCGCTCCGGCCGCGGCGGGTCCTGGCGCTCCGGCCGCGTCGCGGCGGGCCTCGATGCGCAGTGACGTCAGGTCCAGCTGGTTGCGGTAGGCGAACTCCCCCAGGCCCTGCCGGTAGAACTCGTGCAGGAAGGCCAGCTCGGCCTCGGTCAGCGCGGTTTCACCGAGGTCGATAACACCGGGCGCGGCGGTCTTGTAGTAGGACACGCCGGCCAGCAGGAACACCAGGCGGGCCGCCGCCCGGGCCGCGTCGGTACGCCAGCGCGGGCCTGGCGGCAGCGTGAAGCGTTCCGCGAACTCGCGCCCGTCCAGCTCGTACCGGCAGGTCAGTGAGCCGGTGTCGGCGTCCGCGGCGTAGGACAGGTACCTGAACACCTGGCCCCGAGTAGCCGGGTTCCCATGGTTCACCGGTTACCTCCGGTTCGCAGGCGGGCGATCAGGGCGAGACGGCCGCACGGACGGGCAGCACGGTCACTGAAGAAGTAGCTGGGGCCGGTGGGGACGGTGGGGACATCGGTGAAGTCGACGGGGCCGGTGGGGATGTCGGTGGGGCCGGTGGGGATGTCGGTGGTGTGGATCTGGGCGGCGGGAACGCCGGCCTCGATGAGGGCGAAGCGGTTCGCGGCCCACAGGTCCAGTCGCCAGCGGTCCCGGACGGAGTCGGGCCGGATGAACGGGGGTGAGTCCGGCGGAGCGGAGTCGGGCTGGACGACGGGGGCGGCGGGGGCGGCGGGGAAGGCCTGGGTGACGGCCTGGTACACGTCGGGGCCGACTTGGTAGCGGGCGGGGGCGATGGCCGGGCCGATTCCTGCGACGATGTCGGCGGGGCGAGACCCCAGATCTTGCATGACGGCGACGGCCGCCGCGCAGACCCGGGCGACGGTGCCGCGCCAGCCGGCGTGTACGCAGGCGAGCACGCCGGCCACGGGATCGTGCAGCACGATGGGCACGCAATCGGCGGTCAGGATCGCCAGCACCACGCCGGGGGCGCTGGTCACCAGGGCATCCGTGGCCGGAATCGCGTTGTCCAGGGCGAACGCACCGCTCCCCCGGTCGGCCTCGCTGACGACCCGGACGCCGGCCCCGTGGACCTGGCCGGCGAACACGAAATCAGCCAGGCTGGCGCCGAACCCAGATGCCAGCCGGCGGCGGTTCTCCAGCACGTTCACCGGATCGTCGCCCACGCTCAGGCTCAGGTTCAGCGACGCGTAAGGCCCGGATGACACCCCGCCCGACCGCGCCGTGACGGCCGCCTGCGCACCCGACGCGTCGAGTGCGGGCCAGGTCAGCAGGCCCAGGGCGCCGACCTCGCGCAGCACGGCAGGACCGGCGGACATCATGCTCGCCGGCCGCGACTGGGCGTGGGAGTTCACCGGGGCCCGGGCGTGGGAGGTCATCGGGTGAGAGCTTAGCGGGGGTACCGGGCCAGTTAGTTCCTCACGTCGGGTCTGGCGGCGAGCGGCTCAGCCAGTCGCAGGTCCCGGGTCTTCGCCGACGGCCGGCGGCTTCGGCGGGCGGGCGTACTTCTGCACCTCGTCGACCTTTTCCTCAGGCATGCCGACCTCGGCGGCCAGCTCGGCCGGGGTGGGCTCGCGGCCCAGGTCCTGGCGCAGCCGGCGCCGTACCCGGGCGAACTTGTTGATGACCTCGACCATGTGCACCGGGATCCGGATGGTGCGCGCCTGGTCGGCCACGGCCCGGGTGATCGCCTGCCGGATCCACCAGGTGGCATACGTGGAGAACCGATAGCCCTTGGTGTAGTCGAACTTTTCCACGGCCCGGATCAGGCCCAGGTTGCCTTCCTGGATCAGGTCAAGGAACAGCATGCCGCGGCCGGTGTACCGCTTGGCCAGCGACACCACCAGCCGCAGGTTCGCCTCGAGCAGGTAATTCTTGGCCCGGGCGCCCTCATCGGCGAGCTTCGCCAGGTCGATGCGCGCGTCAGCAGACAGGGTGCCGTCATCCGCGGCTAGCTTCTCCTCGGCCGCACGACCGGCCCTGATCCGGCCGGCCAGCTCGGTTTCCTGCTCCGGGCTGAGCCCGGGCACATGGCTGATCTGCTTCAGGTAGTCCTTGACCGGATCGGCTGACGCGGTCGGCTCGGCAGGAAGGTCATCGTCCGTGTTGTCGGTGAGCCAGGTCAGGAAACGGTCTCGGCCGGCATCGGCGTCGTAACCGGTGGCATGCTGCTCCGCGAGGTACTCGCCGAGCAGCGGGTAGAAATCGGCCACAAACAAGTCCTCACGGTCTTGAGGTGCGCTGCCGCCGGTGGTCATGACGAGGCTCCTTTCCCGTTGTCCTGGGCAAACGGGTAGTAGCGCTCCAGCCCCGCGACCAGCTTGCCCCGGGCGGTATGCAGCTGAGCGTGCACGGTGCCCTCCGCCACGCCTAGCTCGGCGGCGATCTCCGTGGCCTTCATGTGGTCCCGCCACCGCAGGAGCGCGATCTTCTTCTGCCTCGGCGGCATGTGCTCGATGATCTCCCACGCCCGCTCGAGCGCGATCGCGTTCAGCGCCTGGGCCGCGGTGTCGGCCGGGGTGGCCTGGTACCTGGCCTGGATCTCGGGTTCCCGGCGGCGGAACGCCTCCTTCCGCCGGTAATCGCTGATGTCCTTGTGCACGAGGGTGCCGAGCAGCCAGGCGCGTTGCCGGCCGCTGGCCTGCGCGCGCAAGGTCGCCCATCCTCTCGCGGCCGCCTCGAACGTGTCCTGGACCAGGTCAGCGGCGAGTTCGCGGTCACCGCGGGTGCGCACGCATGCGTGTCCGAACAGCCATCGGTCGTGCGTGGCGAAGAAGCAGCTCAGCTCGGCGACGTGGTGCGGCGGAATCATGAGCGGGTCACAACTATGTAGTCGCGTGGCGGCGGCAAAACCTTTAGGTTCAGGGCTGGGCGCGAGCGGCGAAGGATTCGGCGGCGTGCAGGGCGCGCAAGAGGTTGCCGCCGGCCAGGGCGGCACAGTCGGATTCGGTCCAGCCGCGGGCCAGGAGCTCGGCGAACAGGGCCGGGTAGGCGGAGACGTCGTCCAGGCCGACGGTGACGTCGGGGGTGCCGTCGAAGTCACCGCCGAGGCCGACGTGCTCCACCCCGGCCACCTTGCGGACATGATCGACGTGGTCCGCGACCTGGGCCAGCGTCGCCTGCGGCCGTGGGTGGGCGCGTTCCCACTCGTCCTTGAGGCTGAACAGCAGGTCGAGGTCCTTCGGGTCCACGCCGCGCTGCGCCGCCTCGGCCTTCAGGCCGGCCAGCCAGTCGGCGGCCTGCTGAGAGACGAAGGCAGGCACGAACGTGACCATGCAGACGCCGCCGTTGCCCGCGAGCCTGGCGAGCACGTCGTCGGGAACGTTGCGCGGGCTGTCGCAGACCGTCTTCGCCGACGAGTGCGAGAAGATCACCGGCGCTTCGGCCACGGCCAGGGCATCATTCATCGTGGAAATCGAGACGTGCGACAGGTCGACGAGCATGCCGATCCGCTGCAGCTCGCGGACCACCTCGCGGCCGAAATCGGTGAGGCCGCCGGCCGCCACCTCGTCGGTGGCCGCGTCGGCCCAGCCGACGTTGGCGTTATGGGTCAGCGTCAGGTACCTGACGCCGAGCGTGTACAGCATGCGCAGCACGCCCAGCGAACCCGCGATCGCGTGGCCGCCTTCGGCGCCGAGCAGCGAGGCCACCCGGCCCGAGGTGAAGATCCGCTGCACATCGTCCGCGGTCAGCGCGAGCTCCAGCGCCTCGGGGTAGGCGGCGATCATCCGGCGCGTCACGTCGATCTGCTCGAGGACGGCGGCGATCGCGCCATCTCCGGCCAGCGAGGCCGGCACGTAGACCGACCAGAACTGCGCGCCCACCTGGCCGGCTGCGAGCCGGGGCAGGTCGGTATGCACGCCCTGCACCGGGGCGGCCAGGTTGACCTGGGCCGGATCGCTCGGGGTCTGGCCCGGGGCGGCGAAGCGGACCCGGTTCGCGTCGCCGTCGCCCCATTGAGCCCGCGCCCGCAGCGTCCACGGCAGGTCGTTGTGCCCGTCGATCAGCGGGAACCGGCGAAGCAGGTCCCGCGCCTGCTGGTGAAGCTCGCTCATTCGTCCAGCCTATGACGCCCGGATGCCGGCCGCGGCCGGGGTGAATCACTGACGGCGCGCGGGAAGGACCGAGAAAAACGGACGTTTATGCTGGTGAAACCGTATGCGGGAGTTAGCATGAAGGTGGTTGGGGCACGTTAGGCGGTGCGCGATGAGCCTGATCCGATGACACCAGACGGGGCGCCGTCGCGTCGGCTGGCCCTGGACGGCGCGGTGAACGTGCGAGATATCGGCGGCTACCGGGACAGCTGCGGACGCGAGGTCATCCGCGGACGGCTGTTCCGCGGCGACTCGCTCAGCCAGCTCACCGTCCCGGACACCGAATGCCTCGATCGGCTCGGGTTGCGGACGGTTATCGATTTCAGGACGCCGGGCGAGGTCCTGCTAAACGGTCCCGACCGGCTGCCCCACGGCCTCGACGTGACCCACCTGCCGGTGAACGGCGGCGACCTGGGGTCGATCTACGAGCTGATCGCCAGCGGTGATCAGCTACGGCAGCGCCAAGCCCTGGGCGACGGTCGCGCCGCCTCGTTCATGGTCGGGGTGAACCGCGCGTTCATCACCGACACGCGTCAGCGGGAGGCGTTCGGCACTACGCTGCGGCTTTTGTGCACGCCGGGGCGGCTGCCCTTGCTCTATCACTGCACGAGCGGGAAGGACAGGACCGGGTGGATGACCGCCATCGTGCTCACCGCCCTGGGCGTACCACGTGAGCTGGTGCTGCGCGACTACCTGCTGTCCAACGACCTGCACCGCACCAGGTACACCAGGCTCCGCTACGACCTGGTCAGGACCGGGATCGTGCGGGACCCCGAGCTGCTGCGGCCCATCCTCGAGCAAAGCGCTACCTACCTGGGCGCGGCGTTCGAGGAGGCGGACCGCCGTTACGGATCGTTCGGCCGGTTCCTGGCGCACGGACTTGAGGTCAGCGAGGCCATGCTGGCCGAGCTGAGACGGATCCTGCTCGGTGGCCTGGTCGCGCAGGAACCCGTCTCCTGAGGGCCTGGTGCCGGGTTCTCTAGCGTTGGGGTTTCTGGTTCTAGGCCTTGCGGCGGCGCGGGCCCAGGCGGCGCATGCGGAGGTAGGCGAACAGCGCGAACACCGCCCCGAGGGCGATGAGTAGGCCCATGTCGTGCAGCCAGTTCCCGGCCGACTGCTTCCAGAGCGGGTCGGAGCTGCCGGGCGCGACAACGCCGATGACGTTGAGGTTTACCGTCGAGGCCACGGCGCCGAACCCCCAGCGCGACGGGGAGATGTAGGCCAGCTGCGAAAGTCCCGGCTTGTTGACCAGCGACACGACGCCGCCGGACAAGATGACCTGGACCATGGTCAGCAGCACCAGGAAGGGCATCGCCTTCTCCGACGTGCTGACCAGGGCCGAGACGAGCAGTCCCAGGCACATCGAGGCGAGCGAGAGTACCGCGATGCCGATCAGGATCTCTAGCAGCGGGACGCCGATGAGAGCACCCTTAGCCGGCATCTTCTGGCCGGCCAGCCCGATCAGCACGAGCAGCGCCGACTGCACGATGCTGATGGCCCCGAGCACGATGAGCTTGGAGAACAAGTAGGCGCCGGAGGAGAGCCCGGCCGCTCGTTCCCGGACGTAGATCGTGCGTTCCTTGACCAGTTCCCGCACCGAACTCGCGGCTCCGGACAGGCAGGCGCAGATAGTGAGCATCAGCAGCACTTCTTCTGCGTTCTGATTGGTGCCCGGCGCGCCGGCCAGTCCTTGCTTGCCTCCGACGAAATGGATCAGCGCGCCCAGGACGATGGGCAGCAGCCCCATGAAGACCAGGTAGCCGCGATCCGCTGAGATCACCCGCACGTACCGGCGGGTCAAGGTGGTCATCTGCCGGATCGCGCCGCGCCGCTGCGGCGGGGGTGTGGCGGGCAGCGCCGGCTCGTTCGGCTGCGGTGCTGACCTTGGGCGCTGTCCCAGCACGTACTGCGCGTGGGCGGGCGAGGCGGCGAATTCAGCGGCCCAGTCGCGGTCGGGATAGGCCTCGAACGCCTGGAACACCTCGGCCCAGCCGGGCAGGCCGAAGTAGCTGAGCCCCTCGTCCGGTGGCCCGTAGAAGGCAATCCTCCCGCCCGGGACCAGCACGAGCAGCCGGTCGCAGGTGTCCAGGTTGGCCACGCTGTGCGTGACGACGATGACCGTCCGGCCGTCGTGGGCCAGGTCGCGCATCTGTTCCATGACCGACTTGTCCAGGCCAGGGTCCAGGCCCGAGGTCGGCTCGTCGAGGAACAGCAACGACGGCTTGGTCAGCAGTTCCTGAGCGACGTTGACCCGCTTGAGCTGGCCGCCGGACAGGCGATCCGCGCGGGTGTTGGAGTGCTTGGTCAGGCCGAGCTCACCCATCACATCGTCGACCCGGACGTCCCGTTCGGCAGCTTTGGTGTCCGCGGGGAAACGGAGCTCGGCGGAGTACTGCAGCGCCCGGCGGGCGGTCAACTGCGTGTGCAGCACGCTTTCCTGCGGGACCAGGCCGATGCGGAACCGCAGCTCGGCGTAGTCCTGGTACAGATCCCGGTTGTCGTACAGCACGGTTCCCGTGGTCGCGGGACGCATCCCGGTCAGCGCGCCAAGCAGCGTCGACTTACCCGCGCCGCTTGGTCCGATGACGCCGAGCAGGCACTTCTCCGGGATCGGAAACGTCACGTGGTCAAGCAGCACCTTGCCACCCGACACCCTCACCACCAGGTCCTGGGCGGTGAAGGTGACCTCCCCGTCGTCGATGAACTGGACGAGCTCGCCATCCTTGAGGCGGAAAGTGGAGTGCCCGATGCTGACAAGATCCTGCTCGGTCAGCAGCTTGGAGGCGACTCGCTGACCGTTGACGAAGGTGCCGTTGTGGCTGCCCAGGTCGACGATCTCGTAGCTTCCGGTGGGCGACTTGCGCAATTCCGCGTGGTGCCGTGACACGTCGAGATCGGAAAGCACCAGGTCATTATCGGGAGTGCGGCCGATGGTCATGGCCTTAGCCGGAAGCGGCATCCGCGCCGTGGGGCGGCGGTCCACGCTCGGCAGCAGCGCCGGGTTGACCGGCGGCGCCGCGGCCGGGCGGGGTGCCGCGGCCGGGCGGGGCGAGAAGTCTTCCGGGGCGGAGACGGGCTCGCGGGCCGGGCTAGCCGGCCACCAGGCCTCCATGCCGCGGCCCTGGTCTGCCTCCGGGGCTTGAGCGGCCGGCCGCTGAGCGGGCGGCGCGGGGGCTTGAGCGGCCCAGGCCTGAGGCGGTGCCTGGGCGGGCGGCGCGGGGGGCTGAGCGGCCCAGGCCGGAGGCGGCGAAGCGGGGGCCTCGGGCGGAGCAGGCGGCGGGGACGGAGCAGGCGGCGGGGACGGAGCGGGCGGCGGGGACGGAGCAGGCGGAGCCGCGTGAGCGGGGATCTGGGGCATGCAACGCAGGATCGGGCCGTCCTCCGGATGGCCGAGGTGCACCACGCAATCCTGGCCGATGTCGACCCGGTCGACCCGCTGGGGCCCGAGGAAAGTCCCGTTCGTGCTGCCGAGATCCTCAAGGATCCAGGCATCCCCCTCCACTCGCAGGACCCCGTGCTGCCACGAGACCCTGGAGTCGGTCATGACGATGTCCGACTCCGGATCGCGGCCGATACGGTACGTAGTCCCGTGCTGGAACTGGTGAACCGAGCGCAGCGTCTTTACCACCAGGTCAGGTAGCGGGGAAGGGCCGCGGGCAGGGGTGCTGACCTGGGGCGGCGCGGCCTCGGCGAGGCCGGCGGGCGCGAGCCCCGCTTGGGCGGCACCGGCCTGTGGCGGTTCCCGGTCAGACCAGTCGAAACGCTCGGGTGGCATGCTTACAAAGTGTAGAGCCGGAGTCCCTAAACAGGAATCTGAAGAACCATTCAGGTTGACCGCTCGTTTTGACATATTGGGTAGCGGACACCCTGATACTGGAGCGTCTGGCCGTTCACCCGAACACCGAGCCGCGCCTACCATGAACGCGGCGCGTGACTGAACGCTATCCCCCGTAACTAAGTGAGAGCCCAGGGGTTGGTTGGAATGTTTATCGCTGATACGAATCGCGGGGACACGGCCGCCGAGCTCGTTGCGCGGGTGAACCGGTCATGAGCTCCGACCCGACCCGGCCCAACCCTGAGTGGCGGCAGCCGCAGGACCCTCAGGGCAACCAGGGGTATCAAGGTCCTCAAGGCGACCAGGGACCTCAAGGAACGCAGCGATTTCCGGCCGGGTCGGGATATGACCAGGGATATCCGGGAGGTCAGGGGTATTCAGGAGACCAGGGGTATTCAGGAAGCCAGGGGTATCCCGGGGGCCGGCGAGGGCGACGGGGACAGGGCTATCAGGGATCACCGCCTCGGTACCGCCGACGGCGCCGGAGGTGGCCGTTCGTCAGCCTGATCGTGATCATCCTGATCCTGGTGGTCGCCGACCGGGCGGCCAACGCATACACCGAGAACCAGTTCGCCAGCCAGGTCCAGTCGTCTCTGGACCTGTCCGGCAAGCCCCAGGTGGCCATCCAGGGTTTCCCCTTCCTGACGCAGCTGGCCGCCCGTGACTTTCGTACCGTCGATATCACCGCGAGCAATGAGACCGCAGGAACAGGCGGTCAGCTCGAGATCTCCAGCCTGACCGCCACGCTGCACGGCATGCACATTCACGGGCTCAATAGCGCGACGGTCGACCAGTTCAACGCCTCGGCGCTGGTCACGTTCACGGCACTGGCCAAGGCAGGCGGTATCCCGCAGGGCATCACGCTGTCGGCCGACGGCTCGAACCAGGTGAAGGCGGCCGTCAGCATCGGCCCCCTCAGCGAGACAGCGGTTGCCCAGGTCACCCAGTCGGGAGCGAATCGCATTACCATCAAGATCATCGACGCCGCCGGGATACCGCTGTCGCTGCTCGGCTCGGCGACGGACTTCACCATCAGCATCCCGAAGCTCCCGGCGGGAGTGTCGATCCAGGGCATCAGCATCACCCAGCAGGGACTCCGGATTACCGTCAGCGGTCATAACACGACTCTCAGTCAGTAATCGGGGTTTCCCGCCTGTTAACGGGCAGATGTGGCTATTGTCTCGGCGGCTATGAACTACGCCCTGAGTGAACTATTGTCAGCTGAGAGTTACCTAATTTGCACTGACAGTAGTGACGCAGGATGCGGAGGCCGAATATGCCCGGTTCGTCCTTTACTGTCGCCGACCCGCAGGGTCCGCGAAATGCGGCAGGGACCGCGGGGGGCGGGGTGTCGGCGGCAGGAACGGCGGGGACCGGGACAGCAGGGACGGCGGCGGGGACCGGGACGGCGGGCGGGACCGCTACCCGGCGTTTCGCCCGGCGCGCTGAGGAGGTACCGATGGCCCGCAGGTTCATCAGGGACACGCTCGCCGACCACCCCTCCTCGCTGGACGCCGAACTGCTGGCCTGTGAGCTCGTGACGAACGCGGTCCAGCATGCGACCGATGCCGCAGGGGTGACGGTCGCAGTCACCCGCCGGGGTCCGGTCGTGCACGTGGACGTCATCGATGACGGGCGAAGCGGGCTACCGCACTGGCGGGAATCCGACGGGCACGACGAGGGCGGACGCGGCTTCCAGATCGTCAACGAGATCGCGCCGCGCTGGGGCTTCCGGCGCGAGCGGGCTGGCACCTGCGTGTGGTTCGAGCTCGACCCGCAGTAGCACTGCTCCCGGCCCCGACGGCAAAGTCGATTCCGTGGTCGGTGCGGCCGGAGCCGTTCGGGAAAAATAGGAGATGCGACCCGGGACCCGGCTGGCGCGGGTGCGGTCCGGCCTCCGGCCGTCGCGATAGGCTCGCGCGTGATGCCAGCAACGTGTGCCTTCTGCGCCATCATCAGCGGCGAGCAGCGGGCGGTGACCGTGCTCGAGACGGACCGGCTGATCGCCTTTCTCGACCACCGGCCGCTGTTCCATGGGCACACGCTGCTCGTGCCCAAGCGGCATGTCCGGCTGCTGAGCGACCTGCCCGCCGACTGGGGGCCGGAGTTCCTGGCCACGGCGCAGCGACTGGAACGCGCGGTCGAAGACGGCCTGGGCGCGGACGGGTCAATGATCCTGGTCAACAACGTGGTCAGCCAGTCGGTGCCGCACCTGCACCTGCACGTGATTCCCAGGAATCGCAAGGACGGGCTGCGCTTGTGGCTCGGCCCGCGGCATCCCTACGATGCCGCCCACCCGGCCGAGTTGTTCGCCGAGAAGATCCGGACCGCCTTGGAGGGCTAGCGCCACTCCAGCCCCAGCGCTTCACTGGAATTAGGTCACTAACGTACAAAGCGGATTATTTGGTATAAAGGTGAGTCATCGGAACTCACGTCCGAACGTACCGTCGGTGACTCATAATTGACACGAGCACAGCCTGCGATGCCCTCAGGAGACAGCACGTGACATCCGGCATGTCGGCGAAGGGCAGCGCTCTCGGGGCTAATGTCCCCGAGAGCGGCGCCCTGGAGAACCGTACCCCGGCACCCCGGAATCCTGGGACCGCGGGCAACGGGAACAGGCGGAGCCGTGGACTCAAGGCCAACGTGAACTCCCAGGAGGCCGGGATCGCAGACACCCCCGAGGCCACCGCCGGCCCCATCGCCGCGGAGGGCTCGCATCCGGGCCTGGCTTCGTCCGTCCGGACCATCATCCTCGGGATCGACTACGACGGCCGGATTGTCCAGCATGACAGGAACGCGCCGCAAATCCTGGCCCGCGAGCCGGAAGATCTGCTCGGCGCGCAGCTGAGCGACCTGACCGCAGGCATGGCCCAGGGAAGTGGGGCCACCCAGGCCAATGGCACCGAGGCGGGTGCGGCGCCGGGGAGGGCGGACGGGGCGGCCGCAGTCAGCGGGCTGCTCGAAGCGATCCGTGCCGATCGCGAGGGCAGCGCCATGCTGACCATCGACACCCGCGACGGGTACCGGGCCGAGGCCGTGGTGACCGTTCATCCGATGCGCGCGGGCGGGACGAACCTGGCCGCGCTCGCGCTGCTGCGCATCCCGGCGCCGAGGGCCGAGCGGTTCGTCGATCCCGCGCTGATGCGCAGGCAGATGCTCGATGACACCTTTACCAGGATCGGCGACTCACTCGATATCGATCACCTGGCGCGCGAGCTGATCGACGCTCTCGTTCCGCATTTCTGCAACGCCGGCGACCTGCTCCTGCTCGAGAGCCTGATCGGCGAGGACGAGCTTCCCTCGCACGGACCCGACGGGTCGCTCCCGCTGCGGCGGATCGCGCTGCTGCAGGACCGGAAGGATCCCGCCTGGGAAGCGGCGTTCCCGACCGGGGAGATCCTGCGGTACCCGACGCCCTCGCCGTACTTCCAGTGCATGGATACCGGTGCGCCGGTGCTCGAGACGACCATCAGCCGGGAACAGGCGGGCAAGATGGCCAAGGCCTGGCGGCGCAAGCCGGTGGCCAAGCTGCTCTCCGGTGCCTCCATGCTGATGCTGCCGCTCATCGCCCGGGGCACCATGCTGGGCTTCTTCGCCTGCACCAGGCAGGAGGGATTCCGGAGGTTCGACGCGTACGACGTCGAGATCGGGATGGACTTCGCCTCCCGCGCCGCCGTCTTCATCGACAACGCGCGCCGCTACAGCCGGGAGCACGCGACCGCTCTGACCCTGCAGCGCAGCATGCTGCCGACCGGGCTCTCCTATCCCTCCTCGGTCGAGGTCAAGCACCGCTACCTGCCCGGCAGCAAGCTCATCGAGGTCGGCGGTGACTGGTACGAGTCGATCGCGCTGCCCGGCGGCCGGGTCGCGCTCGTGGTCGGCGACGTGGCCGGGCACGGTGTCCGCGCCGCCGTGACCATGGGACGGCTGCGCACCGCCATCCACACCCTGGCCATGCTCGAGCTGGCCCCGGCCGAATCGCTGCAGCAGCTCGACGAGCTCATGCACACGCTCGGCGAGCGCGAACCGCACTTCGCCACCTGCGCGTACGCCGTGTACGACGCGGTCAGCGGCGAGTGCGAGATCGCCGTGGCCGGGCACCTGCCGCCGCTGCTCGTGCACCCGGACGGCAGCAACGAATACCTCGACGTGCCGCCCGCGCCGCCGCTCGGCATCGGTGACGGAGAGGTGGAAAGCCGGATATTCACGATCGAAGACGGCAGCCTGTTTGTCCTGTACACCGACGGCCTGGTGGAAAACAAGGGCCGGGACATCAGCGACGGGCTGGCCCGGCTGACCGACATCTTCGGCCCGGGTTCGCCAACGCGGCCGCTCGAGGACCTGTGCAAGGCCACCCTGGACGGGGTGTACGGCGACGAGCAACGCGATGACATCGCCGTGCTCATCGCCAGGCTCGGGCGGCTGCCAGCGGACCGCTACGCTTCGTGGACGTTCGCGCCCGAGCAGACCTCGGTACGCGAGGCGCGTGCCGTGCTGGCCGAGCCGATGAAGCGATGGGACCTGGAAGACCTGATCCCGACGACCGAACTGCTCGTCTCCGAGCTGGTGACCAACGCGGTCAAGTACTCACGCGGCGAGGTGACGCTCCGGCTCGTCAACGAAAAGGCGCTGGTCTGCGAGGTGCTTGACACCTCGGGCGCGTTGCCGAGACTGCGCCAGGCCAGCAGCGACGACGAAAACGGCCGTGGCCTTCAGGTGGTCCGCCAGCTCTCGCACCGCTGGGGCACCCGCCGGACCGCGACCGGCAAGGTCGTCTGGTGCGAGCAGCAATTGCCGGGGGCCGGCTTCATCGATGACATCCCGCCGCTGCACTGATCTGGGCTGCACTGATCGGTTATGAGCGCGCAGAGGTATCTGATGTATCTATGATCCCTGGTGTCTGGCGGGCCATTGGGACAATCTGGGTAAGCGGAATGTTAGCGGGAGCGACGTGAGTCTTGTTACGGCCGGTTTGCTTGGCGTAATACAGGGCGGCGTCGGCGGCGGCCAGCAGGTCAGTTACCTCGCTCCCAGCCGCGCCCAGGGCCGCGACGCCGACCGAGACGGTCAGGCGGATAACGGTTTCCGCCCTGTCGCCATCATCGGCGGGGACCGACATCCCGGCGACATGCGCGCGCAACCGCTCCGCGATGTTGAGCGCATCCGTCTCGTCCGTCTGGGGCAGCAAGACGACGAACTCCTCACCGCCGAATCTTCCGGCCAGGTCGTAACCGCGCAACTGCTCGCGGAACGCATCGCTCAGCGCGCACAGGACCTTGTCTCCGGCCAGGTGGCCGTAGGTATCGTTGACGGCCTTGAAATGATCGATGTCAATCAGGGCGACCGACAGCGGGCTGTGGGTCCTGATGGCCCGGGAGATCTCCGCCGCCGCCTCGCTCTCCCAGGTCGCCGCGTTGAGCAGTCCGGTCTTGGTATCGATCCTAGACTTGGCCAGAAGCTGGGCGTGCATCATGAAGCGCCTGGCCAGCAGCACGGTGGGGACTCCGAACACCGCTAGCACCGGATTAACGGCCACGACCACGGTGACCAGGACGGCGAGATCAAACTCGGCCAAGTCCGCTTTCAGCGTCTCGCGGTTCATGTCGGTGCGGAACAGCGGGACCGTCGGATCGGCGAGCTTAATCGCGCTCTGAATGAGAACGCGGTTGCCATACCCGGCCACGATCTCGCACGCGGTGACGGCGACGGCCCAGCTGAGAACATGCCACCGGGCGCCGATCGCACCGCCGGCGAAGGAGACGGGAAACGCACGGAACAGCAGCGCCGCCGCCCCGTAAGCCAGGCCGATGGCCGCGGCCGTGAACACCCTGCGGTAGACGAGGCCTCTGTGCACCCGCCACTGGGTGAGGATGAGCAGCGGAATCGGGGCCACCATGGCATAGAAAGGCGGTAGCAGGATAGCGATCGGCAGTACCCAGACCGTGAGGAAGTCCCTGACCAGAGCACCCTGACCGTAAGCGATCCGCGGGGTGGCGGCCACAGAGACCAGGCCGCAACCGAGCAGCAGGAAGAACTTTCCCAGATCGGTCACATGCCAGGACATGTGCGATGCCGTGAGGCCTATAGCCGCCAGCGCGACGATCGGGACGGCTCCGACGTACCACCGCATTAGCCTGGGAAGCCGCCACCATGCCCAGTCCCGGACGGCGGCGCCGGCTAGCAGGCGGCGGGCAACGGAGGAGGCGTGCATATACCACCGTTCCGGATGAGACAAGGCAGGCTAAGGTTTAGCCTGCACCCACCGTAAAGAACTAGTACCGCATAGCTACCTTAACCCATCTATGCCGATTAAGCGGTCTATTACGGGCAGATTCGCTCACGTCGCGGGACGAGTAGGAGCTAAATAGTGACTGACTAGCCACGATTACACGGCGTACTGAAGCCGGGGGTGCGGTCACCTAACTGCACATCACTCTCGGAGGAGAGGGGGAGGATTATGCGTGTCACCTGGGGCTGAGGACAGGATCTAAAGTAAGTACGGCATATCGAGGACCGTCTTAGGTAAGTCACGGATTGAAGCCGAGTCCGTGTCGGGGCGATACGCGTGGCGACCAGCTGGGCTGTTCGCTTGAGCGCCAAAAGGGACGGCTATGAACACGACGCCGCGGGCCGGCTCCGTCGAGAAAAGGGATCGGAGCCGACCGCGGGGCTGAGGTGTCAGGGCGGTGAAGCCCTACTCCACGGTGACGCTCTTGGCCAGGTTACGGGGCTTGTCGATGTCCCGGTTGAGTTCGGTCGCGACATGGTAGGCGAACAACTGCAGCGGGACGTTCAGCAGCAGGGGATCGAGCTCGGGTTCACCTCGGGGGACCCGGATCACCGCGTCAGCCAGGCCCGCCGGCAGGTCGGCGCTTGTCACCGCGATGACCGGGCCGCTCCGGGCCTTGATCTGCTCGATCGTGGAGATGTTCTTGGCCAGCAGTTCGTCCGCGGGAACGATGACCACGCTCGGCATGGACTGGTTGATCAGCGCGAGCGGCCCGTGCTTGAGTTCGGCCGCCTGGTAGGCCTCGGCGTGGACATAGGAGACCTCCTTGAGCTTCTGGGCGCCCTCGCGGGCCACCGGCCAGCCCCGGACCCGGCCGATGAAGAACATGTGCTCGGCATCGGCAAAGTCACGGGCGACCTTGGCGATGTGGTCCTCTTGCGCCAGCACCTGCTCGATCTGCCCGGGCAACGCGCGCAGGCCGGCCACGATGCGCTGACCGGACGCCGAGGACAGGTCACGCACCCGGCCGAGCAGCAGGGCGAACAGGGCGAACGAGGCCGCCATGTTCGTCAGGGCCTTGGTCGACGCGACCGCGATCTCCGGGCCGGCGTGCAGGAAGACCCCGCTGCCGCACTCCCGGCCGATCGCGCTGCCCACCACGTTGACCGCCCCGATGACCTGGCCGCCCTTGCGGCGCAGCTCCTGCACGGCCATCAGCGTGTCCAGCGTCTCGCCGGACTGGCTGACCGCCACGTAGAGCGTGTCGGGGTCCACCACCGGATTGCGGTACCTGAACTCTGAGGCCGGCTCGGCATCGGACGGAATCCGGGCCAGCTCCTCGGTCAGCACCGCACCCATCTGGCCGGCGTAATAGGCCGACCCGCAGCCAAGGAACTTCACCTGCCTGATCGATCTGAGCTGCCTGGCGTCCAGGTTGATCCCGCCCAGCCTGGCGGTCGAGAACCGGTCATCGAGCCGTCCGCGCAGGGCCCGGCGCAGCGCCTCCGGCTGCTCGTGGATCTCCTTGCGCATGTAGTCCTCGTACGAGCCGAGCTCGTAGTCGCCTGCTTCGTGCTCCACGGTGGTGGGCACCTTGCGACCGCCCGCGCCGCGCCGGTCCCTGTCATCGAGCGACGCCGTCGTGTAGTCCGCGGCGCGGACCGTGGCGATCTCCGCGTCGTCCAGGTACACCACCTGCTTGGTGTACCGCACCAGCGCGGCGACATCGGAGGCGATGAACATCTCGGACTCGCCGATACCCAGCACGATGGGACTGCCGTTGCGGGCCACCACGAGCTCGTTCGGGTGCCTGATGTCGAGCACGACCAGGCCGTAGGTGCCTTCCACGTGGCGCAGCGCCCGGCGGACCGCGTCCTCCAGGCTCCCCGGGTTGGCGTCGTCGTCCGACTCGGCCGCGATCAGGTGGGCCAGCGCTTCGGTGTCCGTGTCACTGACCAGCTTGACCCCGCGGGCCGACAGGATGTCTCTGAGCTGCTCGGCGTTCTCGATGATGCCGTTGTGCACGACGGCGATGCGGCCCCGGGTGTCCATGTGCGGGTGGGCGTTGACCTCGTTGGGTTCACCGTGGGTGGCCCACCTGGTGTGGCCGATGCCGATCGTCGCCTTGGTCCGATCGCCGACCCGGTCCCTGAGATCCTGGACCCGGCCCGCGGTCTTGGTGACCTGCAACTTGTTCCGGTAGATAACGGCCAGGCCAGCCGAGTCGTAACCGCGGTACTCCAGGCTTCTGAGCCCCTCGAGCAGGACCGGAATGGCATCCCTGCGACCGATGTACCCCACGATTCCGCACACGTCAAAGGTCTCCTGTCGGTTGGCGTCCGGCCGAGCGCTTGCTCATGAGCCGTTGTCCGTCGGTTATCGGTTTTCGTTGCTGGTTATCCGTAGACGATGCGCCGGAGCTGGCGCTCCGACAGCCGGTGCGCCGCGAACCTGCGCTGGTCGAGCTCGGCCGCGATCACGGACCAGATCTCATCGTTCTTGCGCTGGCGTTGCTGCAGCTCGGCGTGGCGTCTGCGCACGAACGCCTCGACCGTTTCGTTAAAGTACGTCGTTACGTCGGCGATGACCCGGACCGCGGTGGGTTGCGGCAGCCCGGTCGAAGCCGCCAGGTAGCGCACGAGGTCCTGCGGTATAGGGACGACGGGTTCGGGCATGCCTCCTTCTTACTCGCCAACCGGCGAGTTTGGCAAAATCCTGCCCGGTAACGGGCAAATTTTGAGCCGTTTGTCGCTCGAGCTTGACGGTCATGCCCACCTTAGGCGCGAGACGTCGGTTCGTTGACAATCTGTATTATTACATGCACTCTCAGTAGTTGACCAGGTGGGAACGAAGGAGGGCGGGGCACGCGGGGACCGCTGGTGGGCCGGGCGGGGGCTGGGGTCCCGGCGGGTTAGCGGCTGGACGCCTGGGCGGCCGAGCTGATCACGTGGGTGCGGTTACGGCCGGTTTCCTTGGCGTGGTAGAGGGCCGCGTCGGCGGCGGCGAGCATGTCGGTGAGCTCACGGCTGTCACCGTCCAGGGCGGCGACACCGACCGAAATGGTGAGCTTGACACACGGCCCGGACTCGTCCGCGTCGTTGACGGGGATGGACAGCGCGGCGACGTGCGCGCGGAGCCGCTCGGCGACGGCCATCGCGTCGACCTCACGGGCATGCGGCAGCAGGATCACGAATTCTTCGCCGCCGAAGCGCCCGGCTAGGTCATAGATCCGCAGCTGGCTGCGCAGCCCGTCGGTCACCGCTCGGAGCGCCTTGTCCCCCACCAGGTGCCCGTGGGTGTCGTTGACCACCTTGAAGTGGTCGATATCGACCAGCGCCAAGGCGAGCGGGTTGTTCGTCCGGATGGCCCGGGCGATCTCGACCCTCGCCTCCCGTTCCCAGGTCGACGCGTTGAGCAGACCGGTCTTGGTGTCGATCCGCGACTGGGCAAGCAGCTGGGCGTGCATCATGAACCGCCGGACCATGAGCCACATGG
>JBEKKH010000062.1:0-19542 GCA_050010815.1 Streptosporangiaceae bacterium
TGCTTTTCCGGGTCAGCGGAGATCTCGTCGGCGAACCCGGACAGGATGACGCTCACGAACCGAGGGTAACCGTGCGGCCCGAGCGGGAGGACTCATAGACGGCACAGACGATCTCGAGCGCGTCCCGGCCGGCCTGGCCGCCGACCGCGGGTTCACGCCCTTCGCCGACGGCGGCAAGCAGGTCGCCGATCTGCGCGGCGTGGCCGGAGACGTCCAGGGCCGCCGGGTCAGCCGCCGCACCCGGCCCGGCGTGGTGGAACCCGGCGTGGTCCGTCCCCCCGTTGTCGCCGAACGCGCGGCGGACGAGCTGGCCGTCCTCGATGATCACGGTGCCCAGCGTTCCGGTGACCTCAAGCCGCTGCGGGAAGCCGGGGAAGGCGGCGGTACTCGACATGATGGTGCCCACCGCGCCCGAGGTGAACCTGACGATAGCCAGCGCGGTGTCCTCGGCCTCGATGTGGTGCGCCTGCGTGGTGCACACCGCGGTGACCTCGGCGACCGGTCCCATGCACCAGCGGAGCAGGTCAACGTAGTGCACGCCCTGGTTCATCAGCGAGCCGCCGTCCATGGCCCAGGTGCCGCGCCACCCGGCGCTGTCGTAGTAGGCCTGGCTGCGGTACCACTTGGTGTGGGCCTCACCGAGCACGAGCGGGCCGAGGCGGCCCTCGTCGAGGAGGCGTTTTGCCTCGATGAGGCCGGGATCGAAGCGGTGCTGGGAGATCACGGTCAGCGCGACGCCGGCCGCGCGGGCCGCCTCGATGAGACGGTCGGCGGCGGCCAGGGTGACATCGATCGGCTTCTCCACCACCAGGTGCTTGCCGGCCTGGGCCGCCCGGACGCCGACCTCGGCGTGCAGGCCGCTGGGCACGCAGACGCACACCACGTCGACGTCGGCGCGGGCCAGCAGCGCGTCCAGGCCGGGCTCGGCGGTGCCGCCGCACGCGGCCGCGAATGCCGCGGCAGACCCGGCATCGGTGTCGGTGATGGCGACCAGCCGGGTGCCGGGCAGCGAGGCGATGGCGGCGGCGTGCATCGCCGCGATCGTCCCGGTGCCGACGATGCCGAAGCCGCCGGTCACTGAGCCGCCTCCAGCCACGAGGTAAGCAGCTCCAGGTGCTGGGGCAGCGCGATCTCCGGCGCCTCGATTTCGGGGTGCCAGCGCTTTTCCCATTCCACCGAGATCCAGTGCGGGTAAGCGCCGGCCATCAGCAGCTTGAGCATGTCCGCGACCGGCACCTCGCCCGCGCCGAGCAGGACCAGCTGCCAGTTGCCGCCGGGCGTGCGACGGGCGTCCTTGACCTGCGCGAGCAGGATGCGCGGGCTGAGGTTCGCGTACACCTCGGCGGGCCGTTCGCCCATCCGGTGCGGATGGTGGCTGTCCCATACCGCACCGATCCAACCCGGGTCGGTCAGGGCCAGCAGCTCGGCCACCACCGAGGAGGCGGAGAAGTCGTCGTGGGTTTCCACCCCGATGGCGACGCCGAGTCGCCGGGCCGCCGGCGTCGCCGCATCCAGGACCCGCGCCGCGGCCCGCAGCTGATCCTGGCGCAGCTGATTCTGGGAAGGGACCTCGCGGGCGGCCAGGGCGCCGCCGAACACGCGGACCAGCGGGGCCTCCCAGTCGCTGGCCAGCTCGAGGAACCGGCGTAGTTCGGGACCGGGATCGTCGTCGGTGAGGCGGATGGAGCTGTCCACCGCGACGACGGGCAGGCCGGCCGCGGTCAGGGTCCGCTTGACCCGGGCGCGTTCGCTGGCGGGCATCGACGGGTCGATGAGGTCGCCGTCGATGAGCCGGAGTTCGATGCCGGCGTAGCCCCAGCGCCGGCCGAGGGATGCGGCCGCGGCCAGGGTGGCGTCGGGGAAGGCCAGGGTGCTGAAGGCGATGCGCGGCGGCACGCTCATCGGCAGGTCCCTTACTGTCTCTTTCGCCTGACGGGCGGGGGAGGCCCGCCCCCGATGGGGGGGTTACCGGGGGCGGGCCCGCTTTGGGCACCCGCTGGGAGTCTAGTCCCGCGGGGGCCGGTACAAAAGAACCACCTCGTCAGAATCGGAGCCGGAACGTTTAACCGCTGGCCGCCCGCGCGGGTCCCGGCGACAATCGACCCGTGAGCGACCTGGTGGGACGGCAGCCTCAGTACGAAGCGTTCGCCGACGAGTTCCTCGAGCACGCGCGGGACGGCTTCTTCAATGCCCACTACGATCGGCCGGCCTGCCTGTCCGCGTGCACGACCTAGCCGATCCGATCACCTGGCTGCCCGACGGCTGTGTGGACCTGGTCCTGTGCGCGCTCGCGATCGAGTACGTCGATGACCGGGTGGCGGCGTTGCGCGAGTTCAGGCGCGTGCTGCGCCCCGGTGGCGCGCTGGTGCTGTCCCGGCTGCACCCGAGCGCCTGCTCGAACCGCGGCCGTCCCCCCGAAGCCGCCGCCCTCGACCGCGCCGACTATGAGCTGCACACCCGCGAGCCGAGGGGTTTCATGGCCTTCCGCCTCGTCCCGCGGCCAGAGCAGTGACTACCACCTGAGCTGGGCGATCCGGTCATATTCCGCCGAGGAGTATCCGACCAGGCCTTCGGACAGGGCGAAGATCCACTCGGCCAGGCCGAGGGACAACGCGAGGCGGCTGCAGCGGGCACAGAAGTGCGGTTCCGCCAGCCGCACCGAATCGTCCGCTTCGAGCCGCACGTAAATCAGCTTGGCATTCTGCAGCATCCGCCAGCCGTCGCCGTCCCGGGCCAGCGTGATGGCCCGCTGCTCGGCATGCGTCCGGCACTGGTCGTGCTCGCCGGTTTCGCCGAACTTGCAATAGCAGTGGTCCTCGCCGGGAAACGGCACCCCGTTGGTCCCCCAGGCGATGAGGCTGCCGTCTTTCACCAGTACCGCTGCGTGCCGGGTCCGGGCATGGGAATCCCTGGCCAGCTCAGCGGCGCGCGCCACCATCTGCTCGGCCATATAACTGTCATGACGCTTGAGCGGGCGCCACTGGGGCGATTGACCTGATTGCATGCCTGCCACCTTTCGCAGCACAGGCTAGCCTCCACCCCCGACCAGCGGCAGAGGCAGGGTGGCCGGAGCTACCAGCCAGCTTGCCACGACCTGGTCGCCTGGCGTCGGTGTAGACCCTGCCGGACAAGCGGGGGCGTCGCGGCCGGCCAGGGAGGTCGACGCCGACGTAGAACTCGACACCGCGCCGCGGGAGGTCGAGATACCCGCTGATCTCGCCGAGGCGCTCGCCGGGGACGACGCGGCCAGGACCGCCTTCGACGGTCTGTCCTTCACCCATCGTAAGGAGTGGGTGCGCTGGGTGGAAGAGGCCAAGAAAGCGGACACCCGCGCGACACGCCTGGCCAAAACCGTCGAGTCCCTGCGCGCGGGCCATCGCGCCCGCTGAGCAGCTCTAGGCCGGGGTATGTGTGGTCAAGCCGTGACCTGCACGGCGTTCTTCAGGCCCTGGACATCACCGGCTGCCGCTTGAGGTAGCGGTAGGTGAAGGCGCTGCCTGCGGTCAGGGCGATGACGGCGATGACCAGGGCGATGGTGTAGCCGTTGTCGAAGGCGCTGGCGGCGGCGTCCAGCAGGGTGTGGGCTTGGCCGGCGGGGAGGCGGCCCGCGACAGCGCGGGCTTCGTCGATGCTGCCGGCGGCGTGGGCGGGTGCGGTTTCGGGGAGGTGGATCGTGTGGGTGTAGGCGGCGGTGAGGATGGTTCCTAGGACGGTGACGCCGGCGAGGCTGCCTAGTTCGTAGGAGACCGACTCGATGGAGGAGGCCATGCCGGCGCGCTGCGGCGGGGCGCCGTTGATGATCGCGGCCGATGCTGCGACCATGGCGATGCCCAGGCCCACGCCGGCCAGGACCAGGCCCGGTACGACCCATGCCGGGCTCCGTCCGCCGCCCAGCAGGGGGGCCGCACCCGGGGTCAGCAGCAGGGTGATCAGGACGCCGAGGGCGCCCACGAGCAGCCCGCCGCCGATCAGAGGGCGCACCCCGGTGCGGTGGAGCAGGCCGCCGGCCAGCACGCCGACGGGCAGGGAGCCGGCCGCGAACGCTGTCACGATCAGGCCTGCGTGCAGGGGGGTCAGGCCCAGAACGAGCTGTAGGCGCTGGGTGAGGAGCAGGTCGATGCCGGCGGTGGCGGCCATCGCCAGTGCCGCCGCGATCACCCCGGTGAGCAGGCTCCGGTTGCGGAACAGGGAGAAGTCAATCAGCGGGTAGGTCTGGCGGCGCTGGCGACGTACGAACATCCAGAACCCGCCGGCTGCGGCCAGCAGGGCGAGCACGATCGCCAGCGGCATCGGGTCGGGCTTGACGGCTTCCTGGATGGCGTAGACGAGGCCGGCCAGGGCGACCATGGCCTGCAGGGAGGCGATCAGGTCCCAGGGGCGGTCCCGGTGGCCCGAGCCGCCTGGCACGAGAGTGACCGTCGCGGCCAGGGCGACCAGGACGACGGGGATGTTGAGGAGGAAGACCGAGCCCCACCAGAAGTGCTGAAGCAGCAGGCCGCCGACGATCGGGCCTAGTGCGGCGCCGAGTACCGCCATGGTGCCCCAGACGCCGACGGCGATGTCGCGCTCGTGTTCGTCGTCGAAGGTGACGCGGATCAGCGACAAGGTGGCGGGCAGCATCGCCGCCGCCCCGACCGCCAGGAAGGCCCGGGCGGCGATCAGCACCGGTGCGGAGGGGGCGAACGCGGCCAGGAGGGAGGCCGCTGCGAACAGGGCCAGGCCGGTGAGGAACATCCGCTTGTGGCCGATGCGGTCTCCAAGCGTGCCCGCGCCGAGCAGCAGCCCGGCCATCACCAGCGGGTACGCGTTGATAATCCACAGCTTCTGCGAGGCGTCGGCCTGCAGGTCATTGGTCAGGGTGGGCAGGGCGGTGTAGAGCACCGTCGTGTCCACCGAGACCATCAGCAGGCCCGCCGAGACGGTGGCCAGGACCAGCCAGCGTAGAGTCTTGCTCATAATGCGCCTATGGCTTCCGGGTGGAGATGGGCTGTGCGGGGGCCGGGCAGGGTTACGTCAGGCCGGTGGTTCGCTGAGCGCGGCGATCCTGCGGATCAGGGCTTCCTTGACCCCCGGGGCGAGCGGGGCCGGCCTGGTCGCCTCGAAAAGCCACAGGCCGTCGGCGGCCAGCCGCGCGAGGAACAGGTCCAGCTGTGCCGGATCGGGCACAGCTGGCTGGGGCACCCAGCGCGCCATCAGGTCGTTCCACACCTGCGCCAGCTCGGAGCTGGTGGCCGACTCCACCATGAACGCCAGGTCCGCCTTGCTGGCTGAGCCGTGCGCATTGACCCGCGCATAGGCTGCCGCGCGCTCCTGCGCTGTCGACTGCTCCAGCGGCTTGCCCAGTTCTGTGAGCAGTTGCTCCTCCCACGTTTCGGTCAGGTGCCGCTGGATCGCCATCAGCAGGTCGTCGCGGGTGCGGAAGTGGTACATGAGCCCGGGCTTGGTCAGGCCGGCCTCCTCGGCCGCCGCTTCTAGGGTCAGGGAGGTGATGCCGTGCCGCTCGGTCACCCGCACCGCGGCCTGCAGAATCTGGATCTTCGAACTTGGTCGCATCCCATAACTTTACCATCCGGAAGGTAAAGTTAATCGCCTAGAGATAGGGCCGTGGTCATATCGGCCGGGATTTCTCTATAAGCCCCTGATCCCCCCAGCGCATCGAAAATACGCGGCCGGCGTCGGAGTATGGCCTCATCGCATGACGACGGAGCCCAGGCTGCGCATCACCTGCTTGCGCATCACGATGAACAGGACGACCAAGGGCAGCACCGACAGCAAGACGGCGGCCATCACGGCGGGAACGTTGATGGCGTACTGGCCCTCGAGCTTGGTCAGGCCGAGCGGCAGCACCGCCACGCTGTTGCTCTGGGTGAGGACGAGCGGCAGGATGAAGTTGTTCCACACGTTCAGGCCGTCGTAGATGCTCAGCGTGGCTAGGACCGGCTTGGCCAGCGGCACGATCAGCCGGCGGAAGACCGTCCACTCGGTGCCGCCGTCGACCATGATCGCGCCGATCAGTTCGCGCGGGATGTCCCGGACAAAGCTCACCATGATCAACACCGAGACCGGGACCGCCGCGGCCGTCATCGTGAGCATCAACGCCAACAGCGTGTCGTACAGGTGCAGTTTGTACACCAGCAGGTACAACGGCACGATGATGGCCTGGATCGGGATGGCCAGGCCGAGCAGCAAGATACGGAACGAGGCGGCCGCGGCCCGTGTTGACTTGCGCACGATGCGGAACGCCGCACCAAGGCACATCGAGGTCGTGAGCAGGACGCAGACCACCGTGATGATCACGCTGTTGAGCAGGTAACGGCCCAGCCCGGCGCCGAACACCGTGCCGTACTCAGAAAACGTCAGCCCGCCCCGGGGCAGCCACGGGTTGGCGGTCAGATAGCTGCCCTGGCTCCGGAAGCTGGCCAGCACCATGTAGTAGATCGGCGCGATCACTACCACCAGCCACCCCGTCGCCAGCACGAACGTCAGCACTCGGCCTGGGCTTACCCTCCGATGACGCCGGGAGCGCGGCGTGGCGCCGCGAGGCGGCCCGGACCCGGCGCGGATAGGCCGGGTGGCTGTCTGGCTCACGCGGCGCCCTCCTGCTGGCTGGCCATGGAGGAGAAGCCGCTGAACCGGACCACCCCCAGGGCGATGCCGACGCCGATCACGCCGAGGACGACCGCCAACACGCTGGCGTAGCCGAACTCGTTCTGCTGGAACGCGACCTGGTACATCTCGAGCGATAGCACCCGGGTGGTGTAGCCCGGGCCGCCGTTCGTCATGATGTAGACGATGTCGAAGTAGGTCAGGGACCCGACGATGATCAGCGTGCTGGACGTGACCACGGTGTAGCGCAGCTGGGGGAGCGTGACTCGCCAGAACAGTTGCGCAGGGCTGGCCCCGTCCAGCCGAGCGGCCTCGTACAGGACGTGCGGGATCTGCCTGCGGCCCATCTGGTACAGCAGCGTGTGGAACGGGATGAACTGCCAGGCGATCAGCGCGACGATGACGTACAGGGTGACTCGCGGGTTGCCGAGCCAGTTCTGCCGGAGCAAGCCGAGGTGCAACGATCTGGACAAGGCGGACAGGCCGCCGAAGTTCGGGTCGAGCAGGGCTTCCCACATCAACGCGATGCCCGCCGTGGACAGCAGCAGCGGCAGCACGTACAGCGTCGCGTAGACCGACCGGTACCGCTGCCGCCCGGCGGTGAACAGGCCGAGCGCGATGGAGATCGGCGTCTGCACGACCCAGCTGAGTACCACCACCTTGCCCGTGACCAGCAGCGCCTGCCGGGCCAGCGGGTCACGGGCAAACTGGGTCCAGTTGGCCGCGCCGGCCCAGTGCGGCGAGCCGAGCCCGTTCCACCGGAACAGGCTCAGGACCAGCGCGGCCCCCATGGGGACCACGATGAACACGCCGAACAGCGCCATGGCCGGAGCCAGGCCCGCCAGGTCGGCCAAGCCGCCTCGCCCCCTCGAACCCGGAGACCGGGCAGGCCCCGCGGCTCGCGGGGGCACCGGCTGAGAATCAGGCACCGGAGGGCTGGCCGTCCATCGTGGCCGCGTACTTTTGCGGCGTCATCGTCAGCTCGAATACCTGGGCCAGCCCGGCCAGCATCGGCGTTGCCTCCTGCGGCGGCACGGCCTGATCCCAGGAGTACTGGAAGCTGGGGGCCTGCTGCACCGAGGTGTAGATGGTCTGGTCGTAGGAGGAAAGCTGCTGGCCGGCGAACAGGCCGGTCGCTCCCTTGATGACCGGTACCTCGCCCGCGCCGACTGTGGCCTTGGCGTAGGAGGTCGAGGCGAGCACGTCCTGCATGAAGGCCTCGGCCGCGGTCTTGGCGGCCGGGGTGGCATGGCTGGAGATGGCTACATAGCTAGCCGTGTTCCCGGCTAGGTCGGCGGCATTCCCGGCGCCCCCGGCGACCGCCGGGAAGGGCGCGAGGCCAAGGTCCCCGCTGGTCACGAACGACTTGTCCAGGCCGAGCATCTGCGAGACGTCCCAGTCACCCATGAGCTGGATGGCCGCCTTGCCGCTGTAGACCAGCGCGTCCGAGCCGCCGCCGCTGTAATGCAGCGAGTCGTAGCCGCTCTGGAACGCGCCCGCCCGGGCCAGCTGCTGGATATCGGCCAGCGCCTTGATCACCGCGGGATTCGACCAGGCACCCGGCTTGCCCAGCTCGATGGCCTGGAAGACACCAGGGCCCCCGATCCGGTCGGTCAGGTATTCCAGGTACATCAGGCCGGGCCACTGGTCGCCGTTAGCCAGCGAAACCGGTGAGTAACCGTGGCTCTTCAGCGTGCTGATGGCCGACAACAGGCCCGAGAAGGTGGTAGGGAAGGTCAGACCGAGATGGGCGAAGATCGTCTTGTTGTAGAAGAAGTAGACCGGCTGGGTGCCCTCGATCGGCACGCCGTAGAGCTTTCCGTCGAAGGTAACGGCGCCGAGTGAGGAGGGCAGGAAGTCCGAGGCCCAGCTCGGATCGCCCAGGGAGGCTACATCCCCGGCGTCGATGAATTGCTTGAGCGGCCCGCCGCCCCAGGTCCAGAAGATGGTCGGGGCGTTGCCCGCGCCCATCGCGAGCTGGATCTTCTGCTTGTAGGACTGGTTCTCGATGTAGTCGACGGTGATCGTGTCGCCCGGGTGGCTCTTCTCGAAGGACGTGACGGCCTGGTTGATCACGGTATTGGCGGGGCTCGGGCCCGTGGTGACGAGCCACATGGTCATGTTGGTGCCGCCAGCTTTACCGGGCGAAGAAGCCTTGCCGCTTCCGGCGGCCGAACCGCACGCCGCCAGCGCTACCGTCAGTGCCGCCGCGGCCGTGACCGCCAGCCATCGCGGCTGGCCGGTGTCGCCTGATCTACGCATGCTGGGCATCGCATTCCTCCTGGCACCGGAAAGGGCCATTCGAAACTTTTACAAAACATTTCGAAGGTGTTCGTCATACTAAAGAGCGGTTGGCGGCCGGTCAACCCTTAGTTCCCGGTACGTCTTGGATGCTCTAACCGGCTAGGGCCAGCAGAATTGACCGTGACTTGGCCCGTTACCTGAGCTAGCATGGGCGTCGTCGAAACTTTTCGAACTAAGGGGGACCGTGTCCACCAGTGAGCATGCGCACGACCGTGGCTCTGGCCCGGACGCGGGCCGCGCGGCCCGCCCCACGCTGGCGATTATCGCGGCCGAGGCGGGGGTCTCGCTGCCCACGGTGTCGAAGGTGGTCAACGGGCGTCCCGACGTGGCGGCCGACACCCGGGCCCGGGTCGAGCAGCTGCTGGCCGCGCATCACTACCCGCGGGCCGGGACCGGCAGGCAGCGGCGGTCGGGACTGATCGACCTGGTGTTCAACGGGCTGGACAGCCCGTGGGCGGTAGAGATCCTGCGTGGCGTAGAGGACTGGGGCGCGAGCCACGAAACCGGTGTCGCGGTCTCGTCGGTCCGGCACGGCAACACCCGGCCGGCCAGCTGGACCAGCGCCCTGGCCAGCCATGACACCGACGGTGTGATCCTGGTGATCTCGAAACCCACCCAGGCGCAGCTGGAGCAGCTACGCAGCAGCGGCATCCCGCTGGTCGTGGTCGACCCGGCGAATCCGCCGCCGCCGGAGATCCCGAGCGTCGGCGCGACCAACTGGGCGGGCGGCCTGGCGGCCACCGAGCACCTGCTGAGCCTCGGGCACCGCCGGATCGCGGCCATCGGCGGCCCCGAGGACTACCTGTGCAGCCGGGCTCGCATCGACGGCTATCGTTCGGCCCTGGAGCGGGCGGGCATCGCCTTCGACCGAGCGCTGGTCCGGCACGGCGACTTCCAGCACGAGGGCGGTTTCGCCGGCGGCGGGGAATTGCTCGACCTGGCCGATCGCCCTACCGCGATCTTCGCGGGCAACGACCAGCACGCGCTGGGCGTCTACGAGGCAGCGCGGCAGCGGAGCCTGCGGATCCCGCAGGACCTGAGCGTGGTCGGCTTCGACGACCTTCCCGTCGCCCGCTGGGTCTCGCCGCCGCTCACCACGATCCGCCAGCCGCTAGCCGAGATGGGCCGCACGGCGGCGCAGATGCTCGGCGAGCTGATCGAGGACCGGCCGCTGCACAGCACGCGGGTCGAGCTGTCCACCGAGCTGATCAGGCGTGAATCCACCGGACTCCTGGATGCCGCCCGATGAGCCAGCCCGCAGCGAGCCAGGACACGCTGAGCCAGCCCGCGGCGAGCCAGGACACGCTGAGCCAGGACGCTGAGATCTGGCGCGAGCCGGCCCGGCCGGCCGCCGACCGGGTTGGCGACCTCCTCGGCCGGATGACTCTGGAGGAGAAGGTCGCCCAGCTGACCAGCGTCTGGCTGGGCAACGAACCTCGGGACAGCAACGTCGCCCCGATGCAGGGCGAGTTCAGCACGACCGGACCGCCGCTGGCCGAGGTCATCGCCGATGGGCTCGGCCAGCTCACCCGGGTGTTCGGCACCCGGCCCCTGCGGCCGGCCGACGCCGCCCGCACGCTGCGGGAGTTCCAGGCGCAGATCGTGGCGGCGAGCAGGTTCGGCATACCGGCGGTCGCCCACGAGGAGTGCCTGACCGGGTTCGCGGCCTGGACCGCTACCATTTTCCCCACCCCGCTGGCCTGGGGGGCGTCGTTCGATCCTGGGCTGGTGCAGGAGATGGCCGCGGCCATCGGCACCAGCATGCGCCAGGTCTGCGTCCACCAGGGGCTCGCGCCCGTGCTCGACGTGACCAGGGACCTGCGCTGGGGGCGGGTGGAGGAAACCATCGGCGAGGACCCCTACCTGGTCGGGTCGGTCGGTACCGGTTACGTGCGCGGCCTGCAGTCGGCCGGGATCCAGGCCACGCTGAAGCACTTCGCCGGGTACTCGGCCTCCCGGGCCGGGCGCAACCTGGCGCCGGTGGCCATCGGCCCGCGCGAGTTCGCCGACGTGATCCTGGTGCCGTTCGAGATGGCGCTGCGGCTCGGCGGGGCCAGGTCGGTGATGCCCTCTTACACCGACATCGACGGTGTGCCTGTGTCAGCGGACCGCACGCTGCTGACCGGGCTGCTGCGGGACGAGCTCGGCTTTGACGGCGTGGTCGTCTCGGACTACTACGCGATCGCGTTCCTGTGGACGCAGCACGCCGTGGCCGCCACGCCCGCGCAGGCCGGCGCCCTGGCGCTGGCGGCGGGCCTGGACGTGGAACTGCCGACCGTCGCCTGCTATGGGCCGGCGCTGGTCCGCGCCGTGCGCCAAGGCCAGGTCGCGGCTGAGCTCGTCGACCGGGCCGCGGGCCGGGTGCTGCGGCAAAAGTGCGACCTCGGCTTGCTCGACCCCGGCTGGCCCGGTGCAGATAGTCCGGGAGACGCTGGTAGTCCGGGAAACACAGGCCAAAAGGCCCAGGAGACCGTCCTGGACCTTGATCCGCCCGGCCACCGGGCGCTGGCCCGCACGCTGGCCGAGGAATCGATCGTGCTGCTCGCCAACCGCGAACTTCGCGGCCACGGCGCCCAGGGGAAGGCCGGTGACCTCGCGCTGCCGCTGCGCCCGGACGCCAGCATCGCCGTCATCGGGCCGCTGGCCGATGATCCGCTGGCCTGCTTCGGCTGTTACAGCATGCCCCGCCACCTGGGTGGCCGGTACCCGGACGCGGCCGAGGGCCCTCCAGCGGCCACCGTCCTGGCCGCCCTGCGCGCCGAATTTCCCGACACGGCGATCTCGCACGCCCGCGGCTGCGGCGTCCGCGGCGATGACCGCTCAGGGTTCGCCCGCGCCGTCGTGCAGGCGCAGGAAGCGGACGTCGTGGTGGCCGTGCTCGGCGACGAGGCCGGGCTGTTCGGTCGCGGCACCTCCGGGGAAGGCTGCGACGTGGCCGACCTGCGGCTGCCCGGCGTCCAGGACGACCTGCTCCGCGTGCTGCTCAGCGCGGGCACGCCGGTTGTCCTGGTGCTGGTGACCGGCCGGCCGTATGCGATCGGCCATGCCGCGGACCGGCTGGCGGCCGCGATTCAGGCCTTCTTCCCGGGCGAGGAGGGCGGCGGCGCGATCGCCGGCGTGCTGTCCGGCCGGATTACGCCCAGCGGCCGGCTGCCGGTGGAGATGCCCAGGTCACCGGGCGCCCAGCCGTCCTCCTACCTGCGGCCCCGGCTGGCCGGGCGGCACCCGGGCAGTTCGGTGGATCCCACGCCGCTTTACGCGTTCGGTCATGGCCTGTCCTACACCAGCTTCGACTACGCCGACTTGGTCATCGAGGCGGAGGTCGCCACGGACGGGACCGCGGTGATCTCCTGCACGGTGCGCAACACCGGTCCCAGGGCCGGGTCCGAGGTGGTCCAGCTGTACCTCAGCGACCCGCTGGCCCAGGTCGTCCGACCGAGCCGCTGGCTGGCCGGCTTCGCCCGGGTGCCGCTGGCGCCTGGCCAGGCGCGGCAGGTGGAGTTCCGGCTGCACGCTGACCGCACCGCCTTCAGCGGCCGGGACGGGACGCGGGTGGTCGAGCCGGGCGAGATCGGGGTCGCCATCGGCGGAGCATCGGACCGAACGCCGCTGCAAGGCTCGTTCACCCTATACGGACCCGAACGCCCGGCCGGCGCCGACCGGGTCCTCGACACCCCCGTGGTGATCCGCTGAACCCGGCTCGGTGATTCCTCCCTACGACCCGAGCTGGCCGAAGATAATGGCCGGTATGCGTCAGGACAGAGCGGTCGACGGTTTCCGGCTGGCTTACGACCGGACCGGGCCGGGCCCGCAGCGGCCCGCCGTGGTGCTGCTGCATGGCTGGCCGGGCGACCGGACCGACTACCGCGCGGTCGCGCCGCTGGTGGCGGCCGCGGCCGACGTCATCGTGCCTGACCTGCGGGGGTTCGGCGAGTCCGGCAAGAGGCAGGCCGATCCCGCGGAGCAGTACAACGCCGCCGCCCAGGCCCGCAGCATCCTGGGCCTGATCGATGAGCTCGGGCTGCGGCGGCCGGTTATCGCCGGCTACGACGTCGGCAGCCGGGTCGCGCAGGCCATCGCCAGGCAGCGGCCCGAGCTGGTCCGTGCCCTGGTCATCGCGCCGCCGCTGCCGGGTATCGGCGCCCGGATCCTCGACCCGCAGGCAATCAGGGAGTTCTGGTACCAGTCGTTTCACCAGCTCGGCCTGAGCCTGGAGCTGATCGACGGCAAGCCGGACGCCGTTCGGTCCTATCTGCGGCACTTCTGGTCGCACTGGTCCGGGCCGGGCTACGAGCCGGCCAGCGGCGACCTCGACCACCTGGTGTCGGTGTACGGGGCGCCGGGCGCCTTCGCCGCTTCGATCGCCTGGTACCGGGCCGGCGCGGGCGCGGTGGCATCCTCGCTGGCGGAGCAGGTCCCTGCCCTGGATCAGCGGATCGGTGTGCCGACCACGGTGCTGTGGCCATCCCATGACCCGCTGTTCCCCCGGGCCTGGTCCGACCGGATCGGGGAGTTCTTCGCCGCGGCCACGCTGACCTCGCTCGACGGCGTCGGCCACTTCGTGCCGCTGGAGCGCCCGGAGACGTTCGCCGCCGCGGTCACCGCCGCGGTCACCGCCGCGGTCACCGCCGCGGCCGGCGGTTCCCCTAGCTGACCCGCCCGGCTCAGGCCTTCGCCGTCGTTTTGGCGTCCGACCAGCTGCGGATGATGGCGGTGTCGGAAATGAAGCGGACCCCGCAGCCCGGGGCCCAGCGGGCCGCGGCCTCGCGCAGGCACTCATCGACCAGCCTGGCGACCGTCTCCGCCTGCTCGCGAGGGCAGTGGACAAGCAGTTCGTCGTGCAGGCAGAGCACGATCCGCGCGCCGAGCGGCCCGCACCGGGCCCGGACCGTGACCGCCCACATCTTGAACAACTCCGCCGCGGCGCCCTGGATCATCGCGTTGCGCGCATAACGGCCGTAGGCCGCGGCCCGGCTGCTGCTCCGCGCCTCGGCGCCGGGCGGGGCCAGCTGAATCAGGCGCCCGCCGTAGGTGCGCAGGTCACGGCCGGCCCGGCCGGAGCGGTCGGCGGCGTCCAGGTAGGCCATGGCCACGGGGTAGGCGGCGTTGAGCCGGCGCAGGGCCTGGGCGCCGTGGCCGGTGGTCTGCCCGTACATGGCGCCCAGGACCGCGACCTTGGCGATCGGCCGGTCCACGCCGAGCTGCGCCGCCACCGGTGCGTACAGGTCATCGGAGCGGGTCGCGGCGATCAGCGCCGGGTCCCGCGACACCGCGGCCAGCACCCGCGGCTCGATCTGGCCCAGGTCGGCCCGGACGAACACGTACCCATCGGCGGCCACCACCCCCGGGCGCAGCGCGGCCGGCATGTTGTGCAGTCCCGCCGACGCGGTCATCCGGCCCGCCGCGCCATCTGAGCCCGTCCACGCGCCGCGCAGGCGGCCGTCGGCGCCGAGGTGCTCATCCAGCCAGGCGTAGCCGTACGTGGTGGCGATCCGCTCTGCTTTGCGCCACTCGAGCAGCGCGCCGACCAGCGGGTGCGCGTCCCGCAGCTCACGCAGCCGCCACGCCCGGGTATCGGGTACATCCACCCCGACCCGGCCGAGCAGCGAACGTACCTGGGCCGGGCTGCGCAGGTCGGCGGTGGCCCCCGCCGGGGCGTGCCGCAGCACCTCGGCGTCGCGGGCGCCCCGCAACGCCGCGGCGTCGGCCTCGCTGCGCGGCCTGGGCCCGATGAAGGAGGCCAGGACCTGTTCGGCGACCGCCCGGTCCATGGGCAGCCCGTCCACCGACAGCTCGGCGCACAGCAGCTCGGCGGTGGATTCGCAGTGGGCCGTCGGCCGGGCCATCGGATGGTCCGGCAACGCCGCCAGCGCCTCGCGCTGCAGCTGCGCGGCCTCGCGCGCCAGCGCGGCCCACCGGGCCATCCGGTCCGGGCTGTCCGCCCAGCCGCCCCCGGCCCACTCGGATCGCAGGTAGCCGTCCGGCGCCACCGGCTCATCGGCGTCGCCCTCGTCGATTCCGAACAGGTCAAGCGGGCCCGCGGCTGGCATCGTATCGGTGGCCAGGCCGCGCAGCCGGGCCCACGCCCAGCCGGGATCGGCCCGCCAGCCGCCGTACAGCAGCCGGTGCACCGCGGTGATGTCCCAGCAGGTCGCCAGCCGCACTCCGCCGGCGGCCAGGTGCGCGGCGGTCTGGCCCGACCACACCACCCACCGCGGCCGGAGCGTCTCATCCGCGCGCCCGACCTCGGCCGCCAGCTCGACGGCGCCCGGGACCGGCCACGCGCGTTCCGCCGTGGCCAGCCCGAGGCCCAGGGCCGGGGCGATGACCAGCCCGACCAGGTCGCCGCGGTTCACCCCGGCCTGGCGCAACGACGTCACGAGCCCCGCACCCGGCCCCGTCACCGGGCCGACGCCCGCCGCAGACGCCGACGCACTAGCCACGGACCAACCTTGCCACCTCCTGGGCAAGACCGTCCCTTCCGGGCTGCTATCCGTAAAGCAGGTGTAAGCTCGCCCCCGGCTGCCGCAACGTAGCCGGGACGGCACATCTAAGCAACGACGTAAAGGACGAGCCGGTTGCCGCCAGGAAGTATTGCCGTCATCGGCGCTGGAACAATGGGCCGCGGGATAGCGCGAACCGCACTACGGCACGGCTTCGGCGTTGCGCTATTTGACCTCAACGCGGACGCTGTGCGGCGAGTGGCCCAGGCCGTCGCCGCGGACGCCGCATCCGCGGACGCCGCATCCGCGGATGCCGCGGCCGGGGGGAGCGCCCTCGTCGTCGCCAGCTCCGTCGCGGACGCCCTGGACGGCGCGGAAGCTGTCATCGAGGCGGTGGTGGAATCGGAGCCGGCCAAGACCGCGGTCCTGAGCGAGGTGGCCAGGGCCGCCGGGCCCGACACGCTGCTGGCCACCAACACCTCGACATTCTCGATCGCCCGGCTGGCCGCGGCCAGCGGCTGCGCGGGACGCCTGGTCGGCATGCACTTCTTCAACCCGGTCGAGAAGATGCGGCTGGTCGAGGTGGTCGTCGCCGACGGCGTACCGGACCGCTACGTCCAGCGTGCCACCGGCCTGGCCGAGGCACTGGGCAAGACGCCCGTCGTGGTCAAGGACTCGCCGGGCTTCATTACCAGCCGGCTCGGCCTGCTCCTGGGCACCGAGGCGATGCGGCTGGTCTCATCCGGAGTCGCCACGCCGGACGCGGTGGACGTGGCCATGCGGCTGGGCTACAACCACCCGATGGGCCCGCTGGAACTGGCCGACCTGGTCGGGCTGGACGCCCGGCTGAACAACCTCAACGCCCTGTACCCGGCGCTGGACGACGATCGCTACCGCCCGCCGCAGATCCTGATCGACCTGGTGAGTGCGGGCCATCTCGGCCGCAAGAGCGGCCGCGGCTTCTACCTGTACGACGCCGACGGCCGCAAGGCCGGGGTGGCGCCTCAGTAATCCATCCCCATGGCCGAACTCACCTCCGCCAGCGTCGCGGCGGCGATCTCGTTCGCCCGCTCGTTGCCGTCCCGCAGCACCTGCCGCACGTAACCGAGGTCACGCTCGTACTCGGCCCGGCGGGCCCGCACCGGAGCCAGCAGGTCGTTGACGGCGGCGTTGACGGCGGCCTTGAGCGCAGCGGCCCCGCCGGAGCTGATGCCCGCCGCGAACTCGTGCGGGTCGGTATCCAGGCACAGCGCCCCGAGCAGCACCAGGCTCGATACCTCGGGCCTGGTGGCCGGGTCGTAGGCGATCATCGGATCCGGGTCGGTCCTGGCGCCGCGCAGCAGCCGGGCGGTCTCGTCCGCGCTGGCCGCCAGCGGGATCGTGTTGCCGCGGCTCTTGCTCATCTTGGTGCCGTCGGTGCCGAGCAGTAGCGGCGCGGCCGACAGCAGCGCGTCGGGCACCGGGAACACCGGGGTGCCGAACCGGTCATTGAAGCGGCGGGCGATCAGCCGGGTCACCTCGACGTGCGGCAGCTGGTCCTGCCCGACCGGCACCAGGTTCGCCTTGCAGAACAAGATGTCCGCCGCCTGGTGCACCGGGTAGGTGAGCATCAGGCCGCTGACCGAGGCCTGCCTGGAGTGCACGATCTCGTCCTTGACCGTGGGGTTGCGCTGCAGTTCCGGCACCGAGACCAGGCTCAGGAACGGCAGCAGCAGCTGGTTGAGCGTGGGCACCGCGCTGTGCGCGAAGATCACGCTGCGGGCCGGGTCGATGCCGATGGCCAGGTAGTCCAGGACCAGCCCGGTCACGTAGTCGTCGAGGTGGTCGGCGGTGTCCCGGTCGGTCAGCACCTGGTAGTCGGCGACCAGCACGAAGACCTCCGCACCCAGGTCCTGCAGCCGGACCCGGTTCCGCAGGGTGCCGAAATAGTGGCCCAGGTGCAGCGCCCCGGTCGGCCGGTCGCCGGTCAGGATCCGCGCGCGGGCGGCACTTGCGTCGATGAGCTCCATGGTTCTCCCTCAAGTCCGGTGCGTCCGGGCCGTCGGGAGCACGAAAAAAGGCCGCCCATCCCGGACGGCCTCGATACCAACGCTGAGTATGACCGCCCTAACCGGCCGGCCACCACGCAGCACTATGCACGCATCGCATGCCTGCAAGCATAAGTCATCGTCCGAACGGACCGTGGCTCTCCTCCGTGCGGACCCGCCGCGCGCGCTGGTGAGCAGGTACGCGGCCGCGGCGCACAGCTCGGCGCCGGCCGCGACGAACAGGCAGCCGGTGACCGAACGGCTGGCCAGGGGTCCGGCCAGCGCCGCGCCCGCCGCGATCCTGGCGATCTTCAGGCTCGCGGCGGTGGTGTAGATCTGCCCGCGCATGTGCTCAGGGGATTCCCGGTGCCGTACCGCGAACAGCGCGGTCAGCTGCGGTCCCTCTCCCGCCCCGCCGACCGCCACCGCGGCCAGGGTCAGCCAGCCCGGGGCGACCGCCGCGGCGGCCAGGCCGACCCCCAGCAGGAGCGTGCTGATCAGGATGCGGACGTCCGGCTCGCCGCGGCGCCGGCGGCGGGCCAGGATCGCGTTGGCGGTCAGCGACGCCACGGCCATCGCGGTGATGAGCAGCGCACCGCGGTCCGAACCGCCGAGCCGGTGCGCGCCAAGCACCGGACAGCAGACCACGAACATCCCGATCCCGACGAACGAGATCACCGAGGTGACCGTGGCCCGCCGCAGCCTGCGCCGGGTGAAGATCGCCGCGAAACCCGCGGCTACCTGCCGGTGCGGTGCGGGTACCTGGCCGCGAACGGGCGGCGGGTACCGCGACAGCAACAGGGCGGCCGGCCCGGCCAGGGCCACCAGCGCGGCGGCGGTCAGCACCGCGGGCCTGGCCCCGAACCACGCGGCCAGCAGCGCCGCGAACCCCGGCCCAGCCAGGCTGGCCGCGCTGTAGGTCATGGCGTCAAGCGCGGAACCGGCCTCCAGCGCCCGGCCGGTCACCATGCGCGGCACCTGCGCGGTCCAGCCGCCCGCCACCGCCGGATTGAACAGCCCCGCCGTCAGGGCGATGAACACCACGGCCAGGACCGGCAGCCGGCCCACCGTGGTCGCGAGCACGACGAGACCGAGCGCATAGGCGGCCAGGGTGGCGGCCAGCAGCCGGTCCGGCTGCGGGCTTCGGTCAAGCAGCGCGCCGAACAGCGGACCGCCGGCCGCCGCCGCGATGGTCAGGCTGGCCAGCAGCTCCGACCCGGCGGACGGCCCGCCGGTCACGGCGAAGCCGAGCAGCAGCAGCGCCGGTCCCGACATCTCGTCGCCGGCCCGCGCCGCCGCCGCACCGGCCAGGTACAGGCCAAGTCCCCGGTATGAGGTGTAACGGCTTTTCATATAAATACGTTACACTATGCCCATGGGCAGTCAGCAAGGTCCGTTCGGCCGCAGCCCGCACGATGCCGCCCAGCGCGCGGCGGAGGTGATGGACCTGCTGGTGCCCCGACCGGGCAGCCGGGACGAGGCGACCCGGCTGGCCAGGACCTGGGACGAACGGGCGGAACTGATCGCGGTGCTCCGGGCGCACGGGGAGCCCGAGCCCGTCGAGATTTTCGATACCGACCTGGCGGCGCTGCGGCGAGCGGCCCTCGGCCTGCGGGAAGTGTTCGCGGCCAGTGACGTGGCGGCGGCAGCCGAGCAGATCAACGCGCTGCTCGCCTCGTACGCTCATCCGCCCCGGCTGACCAACCACGGCGGCGAGTACGGCTGGCATCTGCACGTGGACAGCTCCGACGACGCGCCCTGGGCCGAATGGTTCGTCACGTCGTCCTGCCTGGCGCTGGCCATGCTGATAGCCGAGCGGCAGGCCCCCCCGGCCGGGCTCTGCGCGTCCCACTCGTGCGGCAAGCCGTTCGTCAACGTCGGCCGCGGCGCCGCGCGGCGCTTCTGCTCGGCCGCCTGCGGTACCCGCGAGCGGGTCGCCGCCCATCGCGCCGCCCGGGTCGTGAAAAGCTAGGGGGCATGGAATACACCCATCTTGGCCGCTCCGGCCTGAGCGTCAGCCGCCTGTGCCTTGGCACGATGAACTTCGGGCCGCTGACGCCGCCAGAAGACGCGCACGCCATCATGGATCACGCGCACGAGATCGGCATCAACTTCTTCGACACCGCCAACCGCTACGGCGGCAGGCAGGGGCCGCCCGGGCA
>JBEKKH010000063.1:0-19420 GCA_050010815.1 Streptosporangiaceae bacterium
GTCGTCGCCGTGACCGCCGCCGTGGTGTGGAATTTGGCGATGTCGGCCAGGCCGGCCCGCGGCTCCCACGCCTCCATCAGGTGCACCGAGGCGCCGTGCATGAGCGGCAGCAGGAAACCCGTGATCAGCCCGGTGGTGTGCGTGACCGGCGACGGGTTGAACTGGATATCGGTCTGGGCGTAACCGAACGCCTGGGCCAGCAGGCGTGATCCGCAGCCGAAGGTGTTGAAGGTGTGCAGGCAGCCTTTCGGGCGGGCGGTGGTGCCCGAGCTGAAGACGATCACGAACGGATCGTCGGGACCGGCCGCGGGCCCGAGCTCGCCCGGCCCGGCCGGGTCGCCGGCGAACAGGCCCTCCAGCGGCCAGGCGCCCGCCGGCTCGCTGCCGTCGGGGCGGACCACGACGAGGTCGCGCAGGCCGGGGCAGTCCGGCCGCAGGTGAGCGTACATGCCGGCATAGTCGAAATTACGGAACGGCCCGCAGGTGATCGCCGTCCGCACGCCGGCGTTCTGCAGGACGTAGCCCACGTCGTCGCGCCGGTAGATCGGCATGATCGGCACCATGATGGCGCCGATCCGGCTCAGGGCCAGCGAAATCTGGGTGAACTCCGCCCAGCTCGGAATCTGCACCGACACCCGGTCACCGGGGGAGACGCCCAGCCGGCGCAGCCCGGCGGCGAGCGCGAGCGCGCTGTCGGCCAGCTCGCGATAGGTCAGCGAGGTCGTCCCGTCGGTCACGAAGACCTTGTCCGGCTGGCGATCCGCCTGCTGTGCGGCGACCTCGACGAAGGTCTCCGGCCGCCACAGCCCGGCCGCGTAGAAGCCGGCGATGTCGGCCTCGGAATACCGGTCGTGCACCGTTGCGAACGCCATCGCCGGTTCCCCTCTCGCCCAGAACTCAGCCGCCTGGTTGGGCCGCCTGGTTGGGCCGCCTGGTTGGGCCGCCTGGTTGGGCCGCCTGGTTGGGCCGCCTGGTTGGTTAGGAGTTTAAAATGATCGGACCGAAATTATCAATGGCCTGGCGCAGCGCCCAATCCCCTAGCACCGAGTCCCCTGCTGGCGAACTCGATCACCAGGTCGGCCAGGCCGGGCAGTTCGGCGGTCTGCGGCGGCCAGTAGGCGATCGAGAAGATGAGGCCCAGGATGGACTGGGTCAGCGCGGCCACCTCCGGGGCCGCGGCATCGGGCACGCACCGGCCGACGACGGCTTCCCACCGGGCCACGTACTGCTTGCGCCGGTGATTGAAGTGGCGTTTCCACGGGCCGGTCAGTGACCGGTCCTCACGCTGGTACACGTTGACCAGCTGGCGCTGGCCCACGGCGTAGCCGACGTGGTGCCGGATGAGCCGGGCCAGATCGGCGAACGGGTCATCGTGGACCATGGCGGTCGCGCTGACGAGCTCGTCCATCGCCTCGTTGAACAGGGCGGCGAGAATCTCGTCCTTGCTGGAAAAGTACCGGTAGAGCGTCGGCCCGCTCAGGCCCGCCCGCTTGCCGAGCTCGTCGACGCCGACACCGTGAAATCCTCGTTCGTAGAAGACGGCGGCGGCCGTGTCCAAGATCTTCTGTTCCCGGTCCACTCCGAGATCATAGCGTGCACGTGTAAACGGTCGTTATCGACCGAACGGCCCATCCCGCGTCCCCGGAGGGTTCGTGCTAGCCTCCAGCTTTGGTCCGACCTATAGTAAGTTTTGCGTGTGGCGGCGGATGAAGGGGTGCGCTGATGGATCTCGCGGACTCTCCGGAAGAGGCGACTTTCCGCGCCGCGGCCCGGGAGTGGCTGGCCTGGGCCCTGCCTCAGCTGCCCTGGCCGGAGCCGGCCGATCTCGCGGCCAAGGCGCCGTTCTGGCGGCAATGGCAGCAGTTGCTCTTCGAGGGCGGGTACGCCGGCCTGTCGTGGCCGAAGGAGTACGGTGGCGCCGGAGCCGACGCCAAGCTGCGGGCCATCTTCGCCGAAGAGTCCGACCGGGCCGGGGCACCGGAGCGGCTGAACACGATCGGTGAGGACTTCGCCGGGCCGACGATTATCGATTTCGGCACCGACGGGCAGAAGACGCGCTTCCTGCGGCCGATCCTGACCGGCGAGGAGATCTGGTGCCAGCTGTTCTCCGAGCCAGAAGCCGGTTCGGATCTCGCCTCGCTGCGGACCCAGGCGACCCGGGCCGACGGCGGCTGGCGGATCCAGGGTCAGAAGATCTGGACCAGCCGGGCGCAGCTGGCCGCGCATGCCATCTTGCTGGCCCGCACCGGCGGCGGTCCGCGGCACAAGGGCATCAGCTATTTCATCCTGCCGATGAACAGCCCCGGGGTGACCGTCCGGCCGCTGGCCCACATGCTCGGCGAGGCGGAATTCAACGAGGTGTTCCTGGATGACGTGTTCGTCCCGGACGACCTGATCGTCGGCGACATCGACGGCGGCTGGCAGGTGGCGATGGCGACGCTGTCCTACGAGCGGGTCGCGATCGCGACGGGTCGGGTCAACACCAAGCGGGCCGTCGACGACATCATCGCCGACGTGGCCGCCCGGACCGGCGACGACGGGCGGCCGCTGGGCACCGATCCGGTCATCAGGCAGAAGGTGGCCGACCTCTACGGACGGGCGCTGATCCACTACCTGATCGGCCAGCGCGTGACCACCCTGGCCACGGACGGGGGACCGCCGGGGCCCGTCACCTCCATCGGCAAGCTCTTCTTCTGCCCGCTGGTGGAGGACCTGGCCGACTTCCGGCTTTCACTCGCGCCCCTCGGCGGCCAGTTCGGCCCCGACGATGACGGCCCCGACCCGGACACCGCCCGCTGGCTGCGGCTGGCCTACCAGGCGCGCGGCACGGCGATCGCCGGAGGCTCCACCTTCATCCAGCGCAACATCGTCGCCGAGCGGATACTCAAGATGCCCAGGGGCTGAGGGGAGGAAGGAGCAGTCATGCGATGGGAGCTGTCGCCGGAACAGGAGCTTTTCCGCGATTCGTTCCGCGACTGGCTGGCTGCCTACGCGGGCACGGCCGCCGTCCGCCAGTGGCTGAGCGACGATGACGCAGGACCGTTCGAGACGCGCCTGGCCGCCGAGGGCTGGCTGGGCGTCGGATCCGGCGAAGAGCTCGGCGGCCAGGGCGGCGGCCTGCTCGAACTCGCGCTGGCGGCCGAGCAGCTGGGCTACGCCGCGGCCCCGGCCGGATCATGGCTGGCGTCCGTGCTGGCCGTCCCCGCCCTGGCCGGGACGCCGGACATCTCGGCCGGGGCGCTCGAGCGCGGGGAGTCCGTGGCGCTCGCGGTCACGGCCCGACGTCCTCCCGACGACCCGGATGATCCGGGCCGGGCCGGGCTCGTGCGCTGGGAGCACGGCGGCCTGCACGGTACGGTGACCGCCGTGCTGGGCGCCGACCGCGCCACCCGCCTCATCGTCCCGGTCTGGACGGGCGGCGACTGCACGCTGTTCCTGGTCGAAGCCGGCCAGGCCGGGGTGTCGCGGCGCGGCCGGAAACTTCTGGACCGCACCAGGTCCGCCGCCGATGTCACCTTCGCGGGTGCGCCCGGCCTGCGCCTTGATGTCGACGGCGGTGACATGCTGGCGAGCGCGGCCTTGCGGGCCGCCGTGCTGGTGGCCGCGGACAGCCTGGGCGCCGCGGCGAGGATGCTGGAGCTCGCGGTGGACTACAGCAAGCAGCGGACGCAGTTCGGCGTCCCGATCGGCTCCTTCCAGGCGATGAAGCACGCCGCCGCCACCATGCTGGTGGCGGTGGAAGCGTCCCGGTCGATTGCCTATTTCGCCGCCGCGTCGGTCGAGCAGGAGCGAGACGGGTCGCCGCTGCACGCCGCCACGGCCAAGGCGCAAGTGAGCGCGGCGGCCGGGCGGGCCGCCGACGCCGCGCTCACCATGCACGGGGCGATCGGTTATACCTGGGAGCATGACCTGCAGCTTTTCTACAAGCGGGCGAAGCTCAACGCGCCGCTCTACGGCAGCCCGGAGGTGTGGAATGAGCGCCTGGCGGCCGGGCTCCCGCTCGTCCCGGCCGGATGAAGCGGCCAGCGACACGGACACGCATCCGCCCGGCCCGGATTCCGCTGCCCTCCCGTTTTGGTCTGTCCTTTGTTATGATAGGAGCAAAGTTGCTCGAGGCGGCCGGTCGGGAGATACGCAGTGGACTTTGAGCTGACCGAGGATCAGGCCATCATCCGCAAGGCGGTCGCGGAGCTGGCGGCCAGGTTTGATGACCAGTACTGGCTGGAAAAAGACTCAGCCCACGAGTTCCCGGCGGAGTTTTACCACGCGTTCGCGGAGGCCGGCTGGCTGGGGATCACCACCCCGGAGGAGTACGGCGGTCACGGTTTCGGGATCACCGAGGCCTCCATCGTCATCGAGGAGGTCGCCGCCTCGGGCGGCGGCATGAACGCCGCCAGCGCCGTGCACCTGTCGATCTTCGGGCTGCACCCCGTCATCGTGCACGGCTCGGAAGATCTCAAGCGCCGGAACCTGCCCCGGATCGTCAACGGCGACCTGCACGCGTGTTTCGGGGTGACCGAGCCGGGCGCCGGGCTTGACACCACCCGGATCACGACGTTCGCCCGCCGCGACGGGGACCACTACGTGGTCAACGGGCGGAAGGTATGGATCTCCAAGGCGCAGGAGTCGGAGAAGATCCTGCTCCTGACCCGGACCACCAAGTTCGACGAGGTGAAGAAGAAGACCGACGGGCTCACCCTGTTCTTCACCGACCTGGACCGCGACCGGGTGGACATCCGGCCCATCCAGAAGATGGGCCGCAACGCGGTCAGCTCGAACGAGCTGTTCATCGACGACCTCAAGATCCCGGTGGCCGACCGGGTAGGCGAGGAAGGCGAGGGCTTCCGGTACATCCTGGACGGCCTGAACCCCGAGCGGATGCTGGTGGCCGCCGAGGCGCTTGGGCTGGGCCGCGCCGCGCTCCGCCGGGCCGTCGCGTACGCGAACGAGCGCGTGGTGTTCGGCCGCCCGATCGGGATGAACCAGGGCCTGCAGTTCCCGCTGGCCGACTCCCTGGCCCGGCTCGACGCGGCCGAGCTGGTGCTGCGCAAGGCGACCTGGCTGTACGACCGCGGCCAGCCCTGCGCCAGGGAAGCCAACACCGCCAAGTACCTGTGCGCCGACGCCGGTTTCGAGGCCGCCGACCGGGCACTGCAGACCCACGGCGGGATGGGATACGCGGAGGAGTACCACGTGGCCAGGTACTTCCGCGAGGCCCGGCTGCTGCGTATCGCCCCGATCAGCCAGGAAATGGTGCTGAACTACCTCGGGTCGCACGTTCTCGGCCTGCCCAGGAGCTACTGATGACCAGGTCGAGCCCGTTCACCCGCTCGGGGCGCGAGGTCCTGATCGCGGAGGCGGCCCGCACGCCGATGGGCCGGGCCCACCCGGAGCGGGGCTGGTACCGCGACACCCACCCCAACACCATGCTGGCCGCCTGCTACGGCGAGCTGCTGGCCCGCAGCGGCCTGGCCCCCGGCACGGTCGAGGACCTGGTGATCGGCTGCACGGCGCCGTTCGGCGAGCAGTCGCGCAACATCGGTCGCAACGCGTGGCTGCAGGCCGGCTACCCGCCGGAGGTGCCCGCCGTTACCCTCGACCGGCGCTGCGGTTCGGCGCAGACCGCGGTCGCCGTCGCGGCCGGGCTGGTCGCCTCGGGCACCCACGACGTGGTCATCGCCGGCGGGGTCGAGCACATGGGGCACATTCCCATCGACTCGCCGGTTACCATCGCCGGGCTCTACGGCGACCCCTGGCCGGCCGAGCTGCGGGACCGGTATTCCTTCGTCCCGCAGGGGGAAAGCGCGGAGCTGATCGCGGACCGCTGGCAGATCAGCCGGGAGGAGATGGACGAGTTCGCGGTGCGGTCCCACCGGCTGGCCGCCGCGGCCCTGCAGGCCGGCCGGTTCGAGGCGGAAATGATCCCGATGGAGCTTGACGGCCAGGTCCGCCGCGGTGACCAGGGCATCAGGCCCGGCACCGACACCGGCCAGCTGGCGGCGCTCCGCCCGGCCTTCCGCCGCGAGGGCGGCCGGATCACGGCGGGGACCTCCTCCCCGCTGTCCGACGGCGCCGCCGGAGTCCTGGTGGCGTCCCGGGAGGCCGTGCAGCGGCACGGGCTGAAGGCGCGGGCCAGGATCTTGGACCAGACCACGGTGGGCGTCGATCCCGTCATCATGCTGACCGGGCCCATCCCGGCCACCCGCAAGCTGCTTGACCGGACCGGCCTGGGTATCGGCGACATCGACCTGATGGAGGTCAACGAGGCCTTCGCGTCGGTGGTGCTGGCCTGGGAGCGCGAGCTCAAACCCGACATGGACCGGGTGAACGTGAACGGCGGCGCCATCGCGCTCGGCCATCCGGTCGGGGCCAGCGGATCCCGCCTGTTCGCCACCATCCTCGCCGAGCTGGAACGGCGCGATGCGGAAATCGGCCTGGTCACCATGTGCTGCGGCGGCGGCCTGGGCACGGCCACCTTGATCCAGCGGCTACCTGAATAGGAGAACGCATGAGCAACCGAGTCGCCCTCGTCACCGGCGGGGGCCAGGGCATCGGGCAGGGCATTTGCGAGGTCCTGGGCGGCCAGGGCTTCCGGGTCGCGATCGCCGATCTGAACGCCGACACCGCCCAGGCCACCGCCCGGTCCATCGCCGCGGCGGGCGGCACCGCGATCGCCGTGACCGCCGACGTCACCGACTCCGGCTCGGTGCTGTCCGCGGTGAAGACGGTGACCAGCGAACTCGGGCCCGTCGAGGTCGTGGTGAACAACGCGGGCTGGGATGACTTCATGAGCTTCGTGGACACGACCGAGGACTTCTGGGACCGCATCCTGGAGCTTAATTTCAAGGGAGCGCTGCGCGTCACCCATGCCGTCGTCCCGGGCATGATGGAGCGCGGCTGGGGCCGGGTCATCAACATCGGATCCGACGCCGGCCGGGTCGGGTCGTCGCTGGAGGCCGTCTATTCCGGGGCCAAGGGCGGCATCATCGCCTTCACCAAGACCCTGGCGCGCGAGGTGGCCACCAAGGGGGTCACCGCCAACACGGTCTGCCCCGGGCCTACCGACACACCCATGCTGCGCAAGTTCGCCGGCGACGCGGGCCAGGACGCGGAGAAGGTCATCTCCGGGATGACCCGCGCGGTGCCGATGCGCAGGCTGGCGCAGCCCGCCGACGTCGCCGCTGCGGTCGCCTTCTTCGCCTCCGACACCACCGGCTACATCACCGGCCAGACGCTGTCCGTCAGCGGCGGCCTGACGATGGCCTGATGACGACCGACGCCAGCCCCACCGCCGTGACCTGGGAGCGCGCCGCCCCGGGCGTGCTGCGGGTCACGCTGCGGCGGCCGCCGGCCAACGCGCTCGGCGTGCCGCTGGTCGAGGGCCTGAACCGTGCCCTGGACGCCGCCGCCGGCGACGAGGACATCAAGATCATCGTCGTGGTGTCGGACGTCCCCGGTTTCTTCGCCGCCGGGGCCGACATCAAGCACATGGCGTCGGCGGACGCGGACGCGTTCGCCGCCTACGGCCAGGCGCTGCGCGACTCGCTCGGGCGGCTCGCCGACCCGCGCTGGATCAGCATCGCCGCGGTGGAGGGTCTCGCTCTCGGCGGCGGCCTCGAGCTCGCCTTGGCCTGCACGCTGCGCGTGGCCGGGGCGCAGGCCCGCTTCGGGCTGCCCGAGGTCAAGCTGGGGCTCATCCCCGGCGCGGGCGGCACCCAGCGGCTGCCCCGGCTGGTCGGCCGCGGCCGGGCGCTGGACATCATGCTGACCGGCCGGCAGGTGGCCGCCGAGGAGGCGTTCGCGATCGGCCTGGTCAGCCGGCTCGCCGCCAGCGGACGGGCGCAGGACGAGGCGCTGACGCTGGCCACGGAGCTGAGCCGGCTCTCCCGGCCCGCGCAGCAGGCGGTGATCGCCGCGGTGGACGCGTCGCAGCAGACCTTCCTGGCGGACGGCCTGGCCTACGAGGCCGACCAGGTGAACAGGTTGTTCGAGGCCGGCGAGGCCAAGGAGGGCATCACCGCCTTCCTGGAGAAGCGGCCGCCGAACTTCCGCTGATGCCACCGAGGAGGAGCAGCGCGTTGCCCGACAAAGAGGAACCGAAGCGGGAGACCATCCGCCTGGATCGTCCCGCCGACGGCATAGTGGTCGCGACCCTGGACCGGCCGGACCGGCTGAACGCGATGACCATGGGGCGTTCGTGCGGATCGGCCTGTCCGCCGGTGACCGGACCGGCCTGGTCAACCGGGTCGTCCCGGCCCAGGACCTGATGGCCTCCTCGATCGCCATGGCCGCGCTCATCTGCGCCAACTCACCCGCCGGAGTCCAGCTCTCCAAGCGCGCGCTGCAGGCCAACATGGAGATCAGCGCCTACGCGGCCGCTCTGGAGCTGGTCTTCACCGCAGAGGTGGGAACGCCGTGGTGACCCTGGGCGATATCGATCCCGGATTCGGCCCGGGCGATGACCGCCGGCACTGGCCCGCCAGCGCGGGCGGCCGGATGCGGGACAGCCTGTTCTGGGAACTGATCATGCCCGAGGAGAAGCTGGGCCTGCAGATCTACCTGTACCTCAGCGATCGCGGCCGGACCGGGTACAACGTGTCCGTGTGGGGCCCGGCGGACGAGCCGGTCGCGCTGCAGCTCGCGCAGGGCACGGTCGGCGCTGACGCGGACTTCGACGAGTTCGAGTTCGGTGGCCTGACCGTCCGGCAGCCGGAGCTGCGGCGGACCTGCGAGGTGCGCTACGAGAGCGAGGATGTCCGTATCGCGTACGACTTCACCGCCCTGCACGACGCGTTCAGCTACCGGTCCAACCCCGATGGCCTGCCGGCCTGGTTCGCGCAGAACCGGATGGAGCAGACCGGGCACGTGACCGGTTTTCTCGAGGTGGCAGGACGCCGGATCGAATGGGACAGGACCGGCCACCGGGACCATTCATGGGGCCACAGGGACTGGGGTACCCCCCACCACTGGAAGTGGTTCATCGCCTACACCGAGTCCGGGCACGTGGTGAACGGGTGGATCTGGATCGCCCGCGGCGAATGGGGTTTCGCGGGCTACGTCGTCAGGGACGGCGTCACCATCCCGGTCTCGCACATCAAGCACCATGCCGGCTACCACCCGGACATGACCCAGCGCAGGCTCGAGGCCGACCTGGTCGACGTCACCGGGCAGAGCACGCACCTGGTCCTGGACGTGTACGGGGTGATCAAGCTGCCCACGCATGACCCGATGAGCACCGTCATCTACGAGGCGGCGTGTACGGCGCAGATCGACGGCGAGCCGGGCGCGGGCCAGTTCGAGACCCACTGGCCGGGCCCGTACCTGCAGCATCTGGTGGACCGCGCCGCACCGGAGCCGTTCGGTATATGACGGGGCTCCCGGCCGTCCAGCTGGCTCAGCTGGAGGCGTTCCTGCGGTCACGCGGCATCTGCCGCGGGCCGCTGACGGCCCGGCCGGTCGGAGACGGCCACTCCAACCTGACCTTCAGGGTCAGCGACGGCCACCGGCAGGTGGTGGTGCGGATGCCGCCCCCGCCGCCGCTGCCCCCCGGCGCGCATGACGTGCTCCGCGAGGCGACGCTGATGCAGGCCCTGGCCGGGAGCGCGGTGCCCGTGCCGGCCGTGCTGGCCACCGCGGTCGCCGGCCAGGTCATCGAGGCCCCCTTTTTCGTCATGGAGTTCGTGCCGGGACCGGTCGCCACCACCGAGACCCCGGCGGTGCTCGGCTCGCCGGCGGACCGGCGGCGGATCGGGGCGGCCCTGACCGACACGCTGGTATCCCTGCACACCGTCGACTGGCGGGCGGCCGGGCTGGCCGGCCTGGGCCGTCCGGACGGCTTCAACGCGCGGCACCTGCGCCGGATGGGCGCGCTGGTGGCCGACGCCGACGGCCGGCCGCCGCCGGACTTCGCCGCGATCGACGCCTGGCTCGGCGCGCACGTCCCGCCGGAGTCGGGCGCCGCCATCGTGCACAACGACTACCGGCTCGGCAACGTCATCCTCGCCCCGGATCCGCCGGGACGGATCGCGGCCGTCCTGGACTGGGAACTGGCGACCATCGGCGATCCGCTATTCGACCTCGGCTACTTCCTGGCGTCCTATCCGGTCCCCGGCGAGCCGCTCACCCCGACGGGCGCGATGGGCACCGCCGTGCTGGAGCCGGGCTATCCGAGCCGGGATGAGCTGGCGCAGCGGTACGCCGACGCGACCGGCTGCGATCTGGCCAACCTGAGCTGGTACACCACGCTGGCGCTGTGGAAGCTCGCCGTGCTCTACGAGTACGGCAGGCGCCGCGCGGCCGCCGGGCACGGCGACCGCTACTACGAGGACCCGGCCCTGGTCCGGTCCTTTCTCGACGCCGCGCACCGCAGCGGCGGGTTGGAACCGCTAGCCCCCTTGGTCAGTGGCTCCGGTAGGCGGAGAAGTCCGGGGCACGCTTCTCGTTGAAGGCCGTGATGCCCTCCTTGGCTTCGGGGGACTCTCCGAACAGCTTGAGGCTGGAGTAGGCCATCTGCCCGATCGCCGCGAAGTGCTCGGTGTCGGTGTTCATCGACTGCTTCAGCACCTTCAGCGCGGTAGGCGACAACCGCAGGATCTCATCGGCCCACGACCGGACCTCGGCCCTGAGCTGGTCGGCGGGGACCACCTTGTTGACCAGGCCCCACGCTTCGGCCTGCTCGGCACTGTACTGACGGCACAGGAACCAGATCTCCCTGGTGCGTTTCTCGCCGATCACCCGGGCCAGGTACCCGGTGCCGAAGCCGGCGTCGTACGAACCGACCCGCGGGCCGTTCTGGCCGAACCGGGCGGTGTCCGCGGCGATGGACAGATCGCACAGCACGTGCAGCACGTGCCCGCCGCCGATGGCGAAGCCGTTGACGGCCGCGATCACCGGCTTGGGGACGTCCCTGATGACCCGGTGCAACGCGTCGATCTCGAACAGCCCGCTGTCCGACGGCCCGTAGTCGCCGGTTTCCATCCGCTGCTTCTGGTCCCCGCCGGTGCAGAACGCCTTCTCGCCGGCGCCGGTCAGGCAGATGACGCCGACCTCGTCGCTGCTCCACGCCCGCTTGAAGCACTTCACCAGCTCATCAACCGTGCGAGCGCGGAAGGAGTTGTACCGCTCGGGCCGGTTGATCGTGATCCAGGCCAGGCCGTGATCAACCTCATACGTCACGTCGGTGAGCTGGTCCATTCCAGATGCCGTCCTTCGTTGGCCGGGGTCATTACTCCTAAGAAAACTACCCTTGTAAACGATCGTTTTCAAGTTACCCGTTGTCATCCAAGGATGAATTGGCACGTCCCGCTGGGTTTTGGCATCCGGTCGGCTCATCGTTGCCAACGGTAGTTTGCGATGCGACGATGCGGCGGCCCGGCGGAGGCCAGGCACCCGGAGGCCGCCGGGGGCTCGTGTGCAGAATGGACAGCATGACTGATCTCACGAGCGGCCCCGCGGGCATCACCTGGCACGAGTCCGGTAAGTACGAGGACATCCGATACGAGACCACCGACGACGGCATCGCCAAGATCACGATCTGCCGCCCCGAGGTGCACAACGCGTTCCGGCCGCAGACCCTCATCGAGATATCGCACGCCCTGAACGAGGCGCGTGAGGACGAGTCAGTCGGCGTCATCATCTTGACCGGCGCCGGCGGCAAGGCCTTCTGCTCCGGCGGCGACCAGCGGGTGCGCGGTGACAGCGGTTACCAGGCGGACGAGAACAGCACGGGCCGCTTCCACGTCACCGACCTGCATGTGCAGATGAGGCGCACGCCGAAGCCGATCGTGGCCATGGTGGCCGGCTGGGCGATCGGCGGCGGCCACGTCCTGCAGCTGGTGTGCGACCTGGCCATCGCCGCCGACAACGCGAGATTCGGCCAGGTCGGACCGAGGGTTGGTTCCTTCGACGGCGGTTTCGGCGCGTCGGTGCTCACCCAGATCGTGGGAGCACGCAAGGCGAAGGAAATCTGGTTCCTGTGCCGGCAGTACGACGCGCAGCAGGCGCTGGAGATGGGCCTGGTCAACACCGTGGTCCCGCTGGCCGACCTGGAAGCCGAGACGGTGAAGTGGTGCCGCGAGATGCTGGCGCTCTCGCCCTTTGCCCTGCGGCTGATGAAGGCGAGCTTTCACGCCGCCGAAGACGGCTACGCGGGCATCCAGCAGCTCGCCCACGACGCCAACCTGCTCTTCTACGGATCGGAGGAGGCCAAGGAGGGACGCGAGGCCTTCAAGGCCAAGCGCGTCCCCGACTTCGGCCGGTTCCCGCGCCGCGCCTGACCAGCAGAAATGCTCGGTCAGATGGCAGAGGGCCGGTCTTGTGCCGTCCGGCTGGCGATGCGGTAGCCGGCGCCCGGGGTGGTGGTGGTGATGATGAGCGGGTCGCCGAGTTTGCGCCGCAGGCGGCTGATGGTGACGGTGACGGTCCTCGCCGCCAAGGCTGCCGTCATCGCGAGCCTGGTGCTGGCGGCCGGGCCGTCGCCACGGTCGGGTGGGTGCTGGCCGGGCAGTACAGCAGCATCGCGTTCAGCGACCCGTTCATCGCGAATGCCGCGATGGACACGCCCGTGAACGAGGGCACGCGCAACAGCGACCGGTCGAACATGGGGTTCTTGACGCGTCCTTCGGCGATGATGAACGCGGCGAGCAGGACCGCGCCCCCGGCCAGGCAGGCCAACACCCCGGTGTGGGACCACGATGTCTCCCCGGCCCGGATCAGCCCGTACACGAAGCTCACCAGTCCCGCGGTGAGCAGCACGAAACCGGTCCAGTCCGGCGGCGCCGGGTGCGGCGACCGGGATTCCTCTACCCGCCAGATGGTGACGATCAGGGTGAACACGCCGATCGGCAGGAGATGCCGGTGACCGCTCCCCACGCGCCAAACGCCACACCGCGGTCACGCCCGATGTCAGCAGCAGCGCGGCGAGGGTGAGCGCGTACGCGTCGAGCAGCAGCATGAGGCTCCCCGCGCAGACCACGATGAGGGTCCACCACTTGTTGTCCATCAATACCTCGTTCCTCCGTCCTTGAGGCCGGCCCGGCTGAGGCTGCGGTAGCGCATGTGGCTCCTCCTGAGGTTGCTTGAGGTGCAGCAGGCGCTCGCCCGGTGACGTACCATGGATCTAAGTGGAAAGTTATTCCAGAACTATACGGAAAGAATTTCCGTTTAGCAAGCGGGGGCGTGCCATGTCGGAGCACACGGCGCAGGCCGGACCCGGCCAGGCCGGCTCTGCGGATCCCGACGCACGCGAACGCGCCCCGCGCCGGCTGCGCGCCGACGCGCAGCGCAACATCGACTCCCTCCTTGAGGCGGCGAAGGCCGTCTTCGACACGTCGGGCGTGGACGCGCCCGCCAAGGAGATCGCTGACCTGGCCGGGGTGGGCGTCGGAACGCTGTACCGGCACTTCCCGCAGCGCTCGGACCTGGTCAAGGCCGTGTTCCAGCGCGAGGTGGATGCGTGCGCCGACGCAGCCCCGGCGCTGGCCGCGGCCCACGAGCCGGGAACAGCGCTCGCGAAATGGCTTCACCGGTACACCGAGTTCCTCGCGACCAAGCGAGGGCTCGCCGCGGCCCTTCACTCGGGCGATCCGGCGTACGGTGCCCTGCCCGGCTACTTCGTGCAGCGGCTCGAGCCTGCCCTCGGGTCACTGCTCGAAGCCGCGGCGGCCTGCGGTGAGATCCGCGCCGACATCAGACCCGGGGACCTCTTGCATGCCGTTGCCAATCTGTGCCTGCCCGTGACCGGCGAGGGCATCGCGTACAACCAGCGCATGGTCGCGCTCCTCATCGACGGACTGCGCTACGGCGCCGATACGAGCCAAGCTCGCTCCCGAGGGTTACGCCAGGAGCCACTTCGCGGTCAGTTCCAGCACCTCCGCGCGGCTTCGGTCACCGTGATCGGCGGCCATGAAGTGATTGCCGATCAGCAGCGAGAACGCGAGCATGGACCGGGCCTCGACCTCGGCCGGGTCGGAGCAGAAGGTGCCGAACAGCGCACGCAGGTAGTCCATCCGCCGGTTGTCGACGCGGCGCAGGCGTTCGGCCACGGCCGGGTCATGCCGGGACCAGGCGCGGACGGCGAGGTCGACCGGGAGAAGCTCGTCGCTGAACGTGAGCGCGCCGGCCCGGCGCAGCTTGGCCCGGGCGTCACCACCCCGGCGCTCGACGCGTTCGATCACCTCGTCGGTAGCGGTCCGTTCCCAGGTGTCGAGGATCTCCCCGAGGAGGGCGGGCCGGTCCTCGAAGTGCCAGTAGAAGCCGCCCCGGCTGACGCCGAGCGCCTTGGCCAGCGGCTCGATCCGGACGGCGTCCGGGCCACCCGCGGCTAGCGCCCGCAATCCCTCCTCGATCCACCTTCGGCGCGGGGTACGGGTCGGTGCGGCCATCGACTATCTCTATCGCATCCGGGCGCCGTTGACGCCGCCCATCGTGTCAAACCATCCATCCATACAGTACTGTATGGATGGATGGATGAAGGATGGAGGCTAACCAGAATGCGCCTGCCCAACACCGAGCACACCTCCCGGCCCTGGCGGGTCCACGAGCTCAGCCGCGATTTCCGGCTGGAAGACGTCTGGGCGCTGCCGGCGGCCGGCGGCCGGGATGATTTTCCCCAGCTCGTCGCGATGCTGACCGGGGGAAATTCATCCCGGAGCTCATCCGGTGCCTCCGGCATGCTCTGGACGATCCGGTGGAAGATCGGCGAGATACTGGGATGGGACCGTCCCGGCGCCGGACTCGGCTCCCGGGTGCGGACGCTCCGCACCCGGCTGCCTGCGGACTTGCGCGCCGCGCCGGGTCCGGACTTCGCCGGGCTGCCATTCACCTCGCTGTACCTCCTCGACGACGAGTTCGCTGCGGAGATCGCCAACCAGACCGTGCACGGCGTGCTGCACGTCGGCTGGGTCCCGGACTCCACCGGCGGTTACCGCGGCCAGCTGGCCGTGCTGGTGAAGCCGAACGGGCTTCTCGGCGGCTGCTACCTGACCGCGATCAGGCCGTTCAGGCACCTGGTCGTGTATCCGTCGATGATGCGTGACATCGGACGGAGGTGGCGGGAGCGAACGACTGCGGGCCGGGTGCGCCAGGTCGCTTTGCCGCCCGCCGCACGGGCACTGAGCACGCTGTCCCGGATCGACTACCAGGACGCGTTTTTCGTCGACACCGGGCCGGACCTGGACCGCACCGGTGAGCAGTGGGCCCGGGCGGTCTTGGAGGAGGCGCCTCCGATCGTGCGGCGCAGGCTCCTGCGCGGGTGGCACTGGCTTGGCCTCAAGCTCGGCTCACCCCGGGCCGGCGGCCGTGTGCCGGGCGCCCTGTTGTTCGCCACCTTCATCCAGCAGCGGAACGTCGTCGCGCGCGCCGCCTGGGCCAGGATCGCGCCCACGCACCGGCGGATCGTTCCGTCCCTGCTGGCACAGGCCATCAGCCGGGCGGGCGGGCCCACCGATGGGGCATCTCGCTCGCTTCGCGCGCGCCTTCAGCCTGACTAGCAACCTCCATCGTATGATCCGGGTATGAGCGACCGGAAAGCACGCCTGACCATCACCGTAGATCCCCATCTGTCCGCTTACGCTGAGCACCTGGTCGAGACCGGCAAGGCCCCGTCCGTGTCGGCCGTGTTCAACGACGCGATGGAGGCCAGGATCCAGCGCGAGCGACGGCAGCGCAGGCTGTGGAAAGAGGCGGCCGAGCGGGCCGACCAGGCCAAGGTGGCCCGGATGATGGCGCATGTCGACGCCCAGGCCGCCGCGCTGCCTAAGAGGTGAGCGAGGACAGCGGGGCCGCTCCACCGCCGTATATCCTCGACCTCAGCGTCTCGGTGGCTGTGGCCCGCTTCGATGCCAGCGTCATGACCCTCATCCAGGCGTACGACGCCCGCGGGCAGGCGCTGGTCCTTCCCGTCCTGGCGCTCACCGGGGCATCCCTGGATGTGCGCACTGAGGATGGCGATGATCTCCTTGAGGGCCTGGAGAGGCTCGGCAACGCCGAAGTCGCGCCGTTGCGGGACGCTGAGCAGGCGGCACGGCTAGCAGCAGTCATCGGCAGGACCGGCCTGGATCCGTGGGACGCCCATGTGGCCGCCGTAGCCGACGCGTCGGTCTGCCCCATCCTTACCCTCGACGCCGGGAAGTGGCGGGAGCACTCCGGGGACCTCGACGAGCCGCTGCGCATCATCGAGATCGCCGACCCGGAGTAGCAGCGGATGCTGGCCGCCGAGAGGTCAGCCCGGCATCTCCGAGGGAAATACCGAAACTGCGTGTCCTGAGGGATGCCGACGACTAGCCTGACAGACTGCGTCAATGTTGACTGTGGGTATTAATGTAATTACTTCAAGTAAGAGGGGTGGCGCGATGGAGCCTTCGGCAGGGCAGGCGACGGTGCTGACGCCGGCGCCTCCGGCCGGACCAGGCACTCCGGGGCGGCGCCGGTTCACCCTCTTAATCGAGGGAATGACCTGCGCGTCCTGTGCTGCCAGGATCGAGAAAAGGCTCAACAGGATCGACCATGTCACCGCCACGGTGAACTACGCGACCCACCGGGCCCAGGTCATCGCCTCCGCCGGGGTGAGCGCGCAGACCCTGGTGGCGGCGGTCGGCCATGCGGGTTACTCCGCCGAGCCGGCGGGCGGCGAGACCGACGGCGAAGACCGCGACCGCCGGCAGCTGCGGTCGCTGAAACACCGGCTGACCGTGGCGCTTGTCTTTTTCGTCCCGCTGTGCGACCTGTCGATCACGCTGTCGCTGGTCCCGGCCTACCGCTTCGCCGGCTGGCAGTGGACGCTGGTCGGCCTGACCGCGCCGGTGGCCGTCTGGGCCGCCTGGCCCATCCACCGCGCGGCGGTCAAGAACGCCAGGCACGGCACATGTTCGATGGACACGCTGGTGTCGCTCGGCATCACCGCCGCCTGCGGCTGGTCGGTGTACGCGATGTTCGCTCTCGACCAAGCGCCCGGCGGGACCGCACTGGACCGGCTGATTCACGGCTCCGGCGGCGGCATCTACCTGGAGGTCGCCGCCGCGGTGACGACGTTCCTGCTGGCCGGACGGTTCTTTGAGGCCAGAGGACGCCGCTCGGCGGGCGAGGCCATGCGCACGCTGGCCGCGGCGGGGCGTAAGAGCGCCTGCGTCCTGGGAACCGACGGAACGCAGCGTCAGGTTCCCGTCGCCGGCCTGTGGCCCGGGGCCCTGCTGGTGGTCCGGCCGGGCGAGAGGATCGCGGCGGACGGTGAGGTGGTGTTCGGAGAATCGGCGGTCGACCGCAGCATGGTGACGGGGGAGTCGCTGCCCGCGGACTTGACGGCGGGGGAGGAGGTCCTCGACGGGACCGTCGTGCTGACCGGCCGCCTGGTCGTGCGCGCGGTCAAGGTCGGTCCGGACACCCAGTTCGCGCACCTGATCAGCCTGGTCGAGCAGGCGCAGGCCAGCAAGGCCGCTATCCAGCGGCTCGCCGACCGGATAGCCGGCGTGTTCGTCCCGGTCGTCCTGGTGCTCGCGCTGGCCACCCTGACCGGGTGGCTGCTGGCTTCGAGCCCGCTGGAACACGCGTTCAGCGCTGCCCTGGCCGTCCTGATCATCGCCTGCCCGTGCGCGCTCGGGCTCGCCACCCCGGCGGCGCTCGCCGTCGCCTGCGGCCGCGGCGCCCAGCTCGGGATCTTCATCAAGGGATTCCAGGCGATCGAGTCCTGCCGGTCGATCGACACCGTCGTGCTGGACAAGACAGGTACGGTCACCACCGGCCAGATGACCCTCACCGGGCTGCGGACCGGCGACTCGACCGAACCCGGCGATCTCCTCCGCTACGCGGGGTCCGTGGAGCAGGCCTCGGAGCATGCCGTGGCCGCGGCCATCACGGCGGCAGCCCGGGTCAGGCACCCCTGGCTCCCGCAGGCCGAGAGCTTCCAGTCCCTGCCGGGCCTGGGCGCGCGCGGCCTGGTGGACGGCACGGAGGTGATCGTCGGGCGCGCCCGCCTGCTGCGTGAGCAGGGTCTGGCCATACCGGCCAAGCTCAGCGATCAGTGCGCGACCTGGGAGCGCGACGGCCGCACCACCGTCCTGGTCGGCTGGGATGGCGAGGTCCGGGGTGCCCTCGCGGTCGGTGACTCGATCCGGCCCTCCGCCCCCCGCGCCGTCGCCGAACTGCGCCGGCTCGGGCTGCGCCCGGTGCTGCTGACCGGGGACAACGAAGCCACCGCCCGCGCGGTCGGGGTCGCCGTCGGCATCGACGAGGTCATCGCCGGAACGTTGCCCGACGGCAAGTCCGCCATCATCAGTGGCCTGCGCGCCGCCGGACGGCGGGTGGCCATGGTCGGTGACGGGGTCAACGACGCCCCCGCCCTGGCCGCCGCTCACCTGGGCGTAGCGGTAGGGACCGGAACGGACGTGGCGATCTGCGCGGCGGACCTGATCCTGCTGCGGGACGACCTCGGCGTCGTGGCCGACGCCATCACGCTGGCCCGTGGCACGTTCCGGACCATTCGCCGCAACCTGGCCTGGGCCTGCGGTTACAACGTGGCCGCCATCCCGCTGGCCGCCCTCGGCTTCCTGGACCCGCTCGTGGCCTCGGCCGCGATGACGCTGTCCTCGGTCTTCGTCGTATGGAGCAGCCTGCGGTTGCGGCGGCTGCGCGTCTGCGCCCGCGACCTTGATCACCCTGGAACGGAGGTCCCCCCGTGGTCCACGTGAACAACTTCTCGTTCGGGGCCCTGAATCCCGCGCTCGCCTACGTGATGTCCTGCGTGGGCTGCTTCCTCGGCCTGCGGTGCGCCGTGCGCGGGTATGCAGGCCAGGGGAGGGGCCGGATCGGATGGCTGGGCCTGGCCACGGTGGCCATCGCCACCACGGGAATCTGGGTCATGCACTTCATCGCCATGCTCGGGTTCACGATCCCGGGCCAGTCCATCAGGTACAGCGTGCCCGTTACCATCTCATCGATGCTGATCGCGCTGATCGTGGTGGGGGCCGGGCTGTTCATCGCCGGGCTCCGGCGTCGCGGCGGCTGGCCGCTGCTGCTCGGCGGCGTGGTCGTGGGGCTCGGCGTGGCCAGCATGCACTACCTGGGCATGGCGGCGATCCGGGCGCCGGACACCTTGAGGTACAACCCCGGGCTCGTTGTGTTGTCCGTGGTGATCGCCGTGATCGCCGGCACCGCCGCCCTGTGGGCGGCGCTGCGGCTGGAAAACGCCTGGTCAGCCCTGGTTGCCTCGCTGATCATGGGCGTGGCGGTCAGCGGGATGCACTACACCGGCATGGCGGCCCTGCGCGTCTACGCCGACCCGGCCCTGAACGGGCAGGGAGGTGTCGATGCCGAGGCGTTCCTGATGCCGCTCATCGTCGGCATCAGCTGCATCTCGTTCATCCTCGCCATCGTGATCTCGCTGGCGCCGACCGCGGCCGAGATGATCGACGAGGCCAGCCTGATGGCC
>JBEKKH010000064.1:0-19397 GCA_050010815.1 Streptosporangiaceae bacterium
AGCGCGAAGACGGGCGGCGGGGGCGGCAGCTCGTCGAGGGAGTAGGACACGTCCGCGGCCAGCCGGGCCAGGTTGAGCAGGCCGCCGCCGGAGATGTGCACCAGGCCGTGCGGCTCCACGCCCGCCTCCCACAGCGCCTCCGCGGCGCGCACGTACACCCGGGTCGGCGCCAGCAGCGCGTCGTCCAGCCGCTGGCCGGTCCCCGGCACCTCGCTGGCCAGGGTCAGCGCCCCGGTCTGGAACAGGGCCTGCCGGGCCAGGGAGTAGCCGTTGCTGTGCAGCCCCGAGCTGGGCAGCCCCAGGACCACGTCACCCGCCTTAACCTGCGACCCGTCCACCGGCACCCGGCCGAACGGCACCGCGCCGATCGCGGTCCCGACCAGGTCGAGCATGGGCGGCCCGCCCGCCGGGTCGGCCAGCATGGCGCCGATCTGGGCGATCTCGCCGCCGGGAATGGCGATCCCGGCCTCGTCCGCGCCCAGGTACAGGCCGCGGGCGACGGCTTCGAGCACGGCCTCGTCGATCCGGTCGGTGGCCATGTAGTCGAGCAGCGCCAGCGGCACCGCGCCCACGCAGATCAGGTCGTTGACGTTGTTGGCCACGCAGTCGACCCCGACCGGCTCCCACCGGTCCGCCTCCCGGGCCAGCAAGATCTTGGTGCCGACGCCGTCGGTGGTCAGCGCGATCGCCGGGCCGGGCGGCAGCTGCATCAAGGTGGCGAAGTAGCCGCTGGCCAGGCCGGTGATGCCGGTGACCATCGGGGACCTGACCGTGGTCCGGGCCAGCCACGGGCGCATCGCCCGGGAGAACACGTCCTGCTCGTGCTCCTCGTCCACGCCTGCCCGGGCGTACAGGTGCGGGGACAGTTCGGAATCCATGCTGGCTCGCTCACGGTCGGCGTTGGGACCCCTCATGGTAACGAGCGGCTGACCTGGGGGACGCACCCATGTCCGTTCGGAATAATTGATATTTCAAATACCGTTATGCTGGTATCTAGCTTGAGGAGGAGCCCATGCCAGCAATCACCGTGGACGACATACTCGTCCTGCCGCGGGTACCCGAGCCCGACGTGACCCACACCGAGCGGAAGGTCATCTCGGTCACCACCGCGCCCAGCGCGTACGAGGGTGAGGGGTTCCCGGTGCGGCGCGCGTTCGCCGGGGTGGACCTGGCCCGGCTCGACCCGTTCATCCACATGGACCAGATGGGCGAGGTCGACTACGGACCCGGTGAGCCCAAGGGCACGCCGTGGCACCCGCACCGCGGGTTCGAGACCGTGACCTACATCATCGACGGCACGTTCAAGCACCAGGACTCCAACGGCGGCGGCGGGCTGATCACCAACGGCGACACCCAGTGGATGACGGCCGGGTCGGGCCTGCTGCACATCGAGGCGCCGCCGGAGGAGCTCGTGGTCAGCGGCGGGCTGTTCCACGGCTTCCAGCTGTGGGTGAACCTGCCGGCCCGGCTGAAGATGACCCAGCCGCGCTACCAGGACATCCGGGCCGGGCAGGTGGCGCTGCTCTCGTCGGCGGACGGCGGGGCGCTGCTGCGGGTGATCGCGGGATCGTTCGACGGCCATCACGGGCCGGGCGTGACCCACACGCCGATCTCGCTGGTACACGCCACCGTGTCGGCGGGCGCGCAGGTGCGGCTGCCGTGGCAGGCGGACTTCAACGCGCTGGGGTACGTGCTGGCGGGCAGCGGTTTCGCCGGGGCGGAGAAGCGACCCGTGGAGCTGGGGCAGCTGGTGGTGTTCGGCGCGGGCGACGGGATCACGTTCGCCGCGGGCCCGCGGCAGGACCTGGACATCCTGCTGCTCGGCGGGCAGCCCATCCGGGAGCCGGTCGCCGCGTACGGGCCGTTCGTCATGAACACCCGCGCCGAGCTGGCCCAGGCCTTCGAGGACTACCAGGCCGGGCGGCTGGGGTCGATCCCGGCCGAGCCGCACCCGGGCCACGACGTCCTGTAATCCGGGGTCCCGTCATTCGGCATCCTGTCAGTCGGCCGAACGGGGGCGGGTGCGTGCGGCCCGGGCAGGCGTGCGTGCGGCCTTCAGATCGTTCGTCAGTTGTGGTCGTGATGGCGACCACAACTGACGGAAGTTCGGAGGTTGGGCCCTACTAGCATTCCCTGGCCACCCTCGCCCGCTACTGCCGCGTGCGCTCCTAGTATTCTCATTGCCCGGGGCAGGCAGGGGTGCCATCTCCGACGAGGAAACCGGCACCATGACCCAGGCAATTAATCGTTAGAGGAAGCCGGGAGATATGGCAGTATTTCTCATTTCGTGCCTGCACCCGAACTACGCGGGGTGGGTCGAGCACCAGGCGGCGCACCTCGACTGGCTGCACGCGCAGGTTGAAGCTGGCGCGCTCCTGGCGTCGGGTCCGCCACGCCGGGACGGTGTGCGTGCCGCCTTCCTGATAGCGAAGGCCGCGGATGAGAAGGCACTCAGAGACTGGATCGACAGTGACCCTTACATGGTCCATGGGCTGACCGAAGAACTGACTATCACGGCGTGGGATCCGATCTTCGGTGCTTTTGCCGGTGAGTCGAGTCTCGGTGGGGTCAGCTACGAGGACCTGCGACGGCAGATCCTTGCTCGGTTCGCTGCTGAATAGCACCTCGTTTGACGGCAATCCCTGTTGGGTTCCGTGACCGCACGGATGCTCTACCTCATTTTCATGGACGTGGACCGCGCTGATCGGCTCCCGGGCCCGGCAGATTATGCGGCGGCTGGCGGGCGGCTCACGCGGCGGCCCGACACAGGCGCGTTGCGCCTCCTGACGAGCCACGCCGTCCCCAGGGCATTCCAGACCCGCACTAGCCGGATTTGCACCAGCGAGTCGCGGGTCAGGACTATCGACGGGACTAACGGCACTTGCCGTGCTAGCGCCTCGGGTGCAGCGTCAAAGCAGAGGATGGTGCAGATGACTGACAACGACACCACGCTCATCCCGGACAACTCGCCGCTCGCCGACACATTTCCGTGGATCGCCGACCATGAGCGCGGAGAACGAACGGCGGTGCCCGGCCGGATCCAATCCGTCGAGCGCACCCGGGCGTTCGCCGCCGGTGGCGAACGGGGAAAGATACGGGCCGCCGACGCGGACCGCGACCGCGTGGTGGAAGTCCTCAGCATGGCCTACAGCGAAGGCCGGCTGTCCAAGGACGAGTACGACGGCCGCTTGGAGAACGCCTTGTCCGCACGCACCTACGCCGACCTGGACCAGCTCGTGACCGACCTGCCTGTCGCGCGGGCGACCGCGGTGACTCCGGTGGCCGGGACCAACGGGCTCGCGGTAGCGAGCCTCGCCTGCGGGCTCGTGCAGTTCGCGTGCGGGCCGCTGACGGCCATCCCGGCGATCGTGTTCGGCCACGTGGCCCTGCACCAGATCAAGCGCACCGGAGGACAGGGGGCTGGCCTGGCGCTCACGGGCTTGATACTCGGCTGGGCGACAGTGATCCTGATCGTCGTCGTCGGCCTGGTTATGTCCGTCGGAATGCACGGCACCGTGCACTGAGTGTCAACCGGCGGCATCCCGGCTGCCACGCCTGACTGAGCGAGCCGCCGGGACCTGGCACCTCCGCCCGAACGGTAAAGGCTGCGGCGCGTGGGGCCGGACCAAACTGAGCTTTTACGTGCGGGTCAGCTTGAGGGCGAGCGCGGGGCAGGCGGCCACCGCGCGGCGGGCCTCCCGGTCCAGGACTGGAGGTATCGGGCGCGGGTCGACGATGGGGTAGCCCCACTCATCGACGGTGATCAGCTCGGGCAGCAGCTCGGCGCAGACGCCGTGCCCGGTGCAGTTGATCGGGTTCACCCGCAAGGTTTCGCTCATGGTCAGGTCCAGTCGTCTTCGCTGGTGGGCATGCCGTCCGGCAGCGGCAGGAACGGGCGGCGGTTCGTGGCCGAGCACTGGCCGCGCGCGTGCAGGCTGATTTCCGGCGCGAACACGGTCAGCGCGCTGCGGACGAAGCGGACCGTGCCATCCGGGTGGTTGCAGGCACCCCGGCCCGCGGCCAGGCCCGCCCACCGCTCGATGTCCGCGCGGGTCTGCTTGCGGTGCCCCGGGCCGGCCAGTTCGGCCAGGCCGGCGGCGATCCGGGGCAGGCCGTTCAGGCACGGCCCGCACTGGCCGGCCGACTCGGCGGCCAGGTAGCCAGTCACCCGGGCCGCCTCGGTCAGCCCGCACCGGTCCGACGGCAACGCCACAAGCACGCCCGCGCCGACCGCGGCGCCGTACTTCTGGAGGGCGCCATTGTCCAGTGTCACCGCGTCCAGGGTCAGCGCGGCCGCGTGCGGCAACGGCAGCCAGGTGCCGTGGTAACCGCCGATCAGCCACGCCTGGGTCTGCGCGTCGCTGGGCAGCAGGGTCCGCAGCGGCGCGCCGATCTCGGCCTCGAGCACCCGGCAGTGGCCCTGGGGCTGGTAGACGGTGACGAGCATGCTGCCGGGCTCCGCGGCGGTGCCGACGGCGCGGAACCAGCGCGGGCCGTAGCGCGCGATGAGCGCGATATGGGCGAGGGTCTCGACGTTCTGCACCAGGGTCGGCGCGCCGCCCAGGCCGCGTTCGGTCACCCGGGGCGGGGTGAAGGTGGGCAGCGCGGGGCCGCCGCCGAGGCGGTTCACCAGGGCCGACTCCTGGCCGGCCAGGAACCGCGGCGGGGCCTGGGTGATCGTGACGCTGAGCATGTCCACGCCCCGGGCGGACCGCTCGGCCAGCGCCCGCAAGATCTCCGGGCTGGCCGCGGCGTGCAGGTACAGGTGCGCCTCGGTGGCGCCCACCGCCTCGGCGGTGATCTGAAGCCCGTCGAGCACGAGGTGCGGCGCGACCCGCAGCAGCAGTTCGTCCTTGCGGCTGACGGGCTCGCTTTCCGCGCCGTTCGCGACGATCACCTTGCGGCCGCGGGCTCGGGCCACGATGGCGAGCTTGCGGTACACCGGGAAGGCCGCGCCGCCCCGGCCGGTGAGGCCGGAGGCCTCGATGTCGTTGATCAGCAGGCCGGGCTGGCCGCGGTAGGGCGTCTGGCCGTACCTGGCGACGTGGCCGCGGAGGTCTTCCGGGGCGGCCGGCAGCAGGCGCGGGAGCCCCGCGCCCTGGCGAGCGGCCTGGCGGGCGGCCTGCCGAGTGGCCTGGGGGACGGTTTGGGGGGTTGGCGGGACGGTGCCGCCCGGCGCTGATTCGTTCATCGTCGTGGTCATCGTGCCACCGTCTCTTTGTTCTGTCTGGTTCGGCGGGTTGACCTGGCGGTGTGCTCGGCGAAGACGTTAGCCACCCGGGCGGCCCTGGGCACCTCACGCGCCGCGCGCGCCAGCCGGAAGACGATCGCCCCCGCGACCACCAGGGCGCACCCGACGGCCAGGCCGAGCAGCCAGCCCTGCTGCAGGTCCTTGCTGGCGCCGATGCTGTGCGCGAACGCGACCGGCCAGCTCAGGTAGGCGAGCAGGTGGATGGCGCGCCACAGGACCCGGTTCAGGTGGCCGCGGAGCAGGCTGGTCACGATCATCGCGATCATCAGGTCGAGCGAGATCGCGCCCAGGCTGAGCCAGAGCCGCTCGTAGCCCGAGGCGAACGGGATGACCCCGGCGGCCAGCGGGATGCTGACGTAGGTGTCGAGCACCGCCGCGAGCACATGCACGGCGATGAACGCCACGGCCAGCAGGGAAAGGTTCCGGTGCAGGCTCGTCACCGCGAACCGGGGCAGACCCGGCAGCCGGCCCTGGCGGTTGACCAGGATGCCCAGCACGAAGACGGCCGTCAGCAACAGCAGCGCGACGATTCCGGTCGCGCGGCTGGCGTACCAGAACGCGGTGCTCCCGCTCATGTCAGCCATCCCCCTGTGTTCCTGGCTCGTTCTGCTTCGTTGTTCACGTCATCTAGTTTCGCGGGCGGGCGTCGGTAGATCCTGAAGGCTGCTTCTGAGCTGGCTCTGAGTCGGTGAGCTCTGAGTCGGTGAGCTCTGAGTCGGTGGGCTCTGGGTTGCTGGGCCAGCCGGCCACCGTGAACACCACGCCGGTCGCGTCGACGAGCCGGGCGGGCAGCCCGAGCTTGGCGAGCCAGCCGAGGGCGGCCCGGCCGCGGATGACCGCGGCCGTGCTGGCCGCGTTGGCATCCGCGCAGCTGTCCGCGGCGACCGAGACGGTACGCCACACCGCGTCGGCCGGGCGGCCGGTGCGCGGGTCGAGGATGTGGTGCAGCACGTCACCGCCACGTTGCCAGCGGCGTGCGGCGGTGCTCGAGGTGGCCAGGCCGCCCCCGTGGATCGCGATCAGCGCGTAGGGGCCGGCCGGAGGGTCCTCCGGCCTACCGGTCACGTCCTGCACCCTGACCCGCCACCCGCCGTCCGGAACGGCGCCCGCGACGGCGATGTCGCCGCCCAGGCTGACCAGCACGCCACCGCCGACCCGCGCGGCGATCCGGGCGGCCGCACGGTCCGCGGCCCACGCCTTCGCGGTGGCCCCGAGGTCGAGCTGGGTGCCTTCTGGCATGGTCAGCGACTGGCCTTCCAGGTGCACCTCGCGCCAGCCCGGCACCGTCCTGGTGGTGACGAGCAGGGGCGGCCCGGTGCGCGGAACCCGGTCGAAGTCGCGGTCATAACCCACGGCCGACATGGCCGCGCCCACCGTCGGGTCAACGTCGCCGTCGGTCAGCCTGGCCGCCCGCAACGCCACCGCGATGGCCTCGGCGAGCAGCGGGCTGACCCGCGCCGGGCGGCCGTGGGCGGTCCGCAGGTTACGGATTTCCGCGTCCGCGCGAAACCGGCTGCAGGCCACGTCCACCTCGGCGAGGTCGGCCGCCAGCAGGCTGCGGGCCTCGTTCAGGCTCCGCGGTTCGGTCACCACCAGCTGGACCAGCGTCCCGAGGGCCCGCCAGCTCGCCGAGGTGTCCGCCGGCCGTCGCGGGGCGGCCGCGGACCGGCGGCCAGCGGACCGCGGACCATCGGGCTGCGGTCCGGCGGGCTGTCGCGGGCCGGCGATGGCGGGCCACCGGCGGCTCGCGATGGCGGGCTGCATCATGAGCCGCCGGAGGTGACCTGGCTGCTGCCCGAGCTCGAGCTCGGGGTGTTGCTCGAGCTGATGCCGCTCGAACTCGAGCTGCCCGAGGTGGAGCTGCCCGAGCTCGAAGTGCCAGAGCTGGAGCTGCCCGAGCTGCCTGAGCTCGAGGTGCCAGAGCCTGAGGTGCCAGAGCCTGAGGTGCCAGAGCCTGAGGTGCTCGAGCCCGAGCCGGAGGTGCCGGAACTCGTCGAGGATGACCCCGTCGACGAGGAGCCGGTCGACGTGGTGGTCTTGTGGGTGGAGCCGGGCAGGGCCAGGGCGAGCGCGCCCGCCGCGACCACGCTGGCCACGCTGACCGTGGTGGTTGCGGTGCGGACCTTGTGCCGGCCGTTCTGCCTATCCGCTATGGCACGGCGTATGCCGTCTCGGTGTGCGCTCATGTCACCTATTCTGCGTCCAGGGCTTCGGAAATCACTGCACAGACCTTCTCTGTAACCTCTGAGCCTGGTGGCTCGTCCGGCTCATCCTGGGCAGATGCTAGCCAGGCAACATGAAGGACACCTGAAGCTAGCGACGGGCGCGGGCCGGGGCGCGGGCTCTGGCTCTGGCTCTGGCTCTGGCGAGCACGGTGGCGGTGGCCAGGCCGAGCGCGACCGTCGCCAGGCCGGAGGCGAGCAGGGTGCCGCGAGCGCCGAGAGCGGCGACGATGGGGCCGCCCAGCGCGGTACCCAGGGGCGCAGCCAGGATGAGCAGCGAACTTCTGGCCGCGATGAGCTGGGCCAGCGCGCCCGGCGGGCTGGCGTCCTGCAACACCGCCATCGACAGCGACATCCACGGGCCCCAGATGACGGCGCCGGCGAAGAAGGCCGCGAGCCCGGACCACAGCGGCGTCGGCAGGCCCAGCGGGACGATGGCCAGGCCCCAGCCGATCACGATCCCGGTCATGGTCGGCCATACCGGCCAGCGCCGCAGGAACGGCGCGGAGAGTTCCCCGATTACCGCTCCCACGCCGAACACCGCCCAGAACGTGCCGAGCAGCGCGGCCGACCCGTGCAGGTCGGACGCCACGTGCACCGGCAGCGCCACCTCGATCGGGCCGTACAGCAGGTAGAAGAAGAACGACAGGGCCAGCAGGCCAGGCAGCACCGGGCTGGACCGGATCACCGCCCAGGCACCCTTATCGACGGGCGCCGCAAGGCCGGCTGAGACGGCGGGTCTGCTGGTGGCCAGGCGGGCCGCGAGGGGCGCGATGCGGGCGTAGCTGATGGCCAGGACCACCCAGCTCGCGGCGTCCAGGCTGATGACGACGGCGGGTCCGGCCACCGCGGTCACCACCCCGGCCAGGGCGGGACCGATCATCAGGCTCAACTGGTCGGCCAGGCCGAAAAGGGAGTTCCCGGCAATCCGGTGCTCGGCCGGGAGCAGGTCGGAGATCAGCGTGTACTTGCCCGCCACGCCCCAGGCGCTGAGCAGCGAGGACAGACCGAGCAGAGCCACGTACCCTTCCGGATCGAGCCGCCGGGCGATGGCCAGGCCACCGACCAGGCCCAGAGCCGCCGCCCGCAGCACGGCGTTGACGAACACCAGCCGCGCCCCGCCGCGGCCGCGCAGCCAGCGGCGCAGCGCGACCGCGCCGGCCGCACCCGGCAGGGAGTAGGCGGCGACAGCCGCGCCGACCCACAGCCCGCGGCTGCCGGGGGGCGCCAGCGTCAGCGCCAGCCACGCGATCGCCACCGCGCTCATCCCGTCACCAAGCGCCGAGGCGGCCGCGCCCGGCAGCACCCGGCGCAGCACCGGATGGACGAGAGCCGGGTAATACGGCGAGGCGCGGGCGCGTTCGGCCAGCCGGAACGTAATGGGTGCCGGGGGCGGCGGGGGCGGCGGGGGCGGATCGGCCGGGGGCGGCGGGGGCGGATCGGCCGGGGGCGGCGGGGGCGGATCGGGCGCTTCGGTCTCTTCTGCCCCTCCGGGAGGCCGGGGCTCACCCGGACGATCGCTTGTCACCTCAGGATCATCCAACCTCAACCGGGCTTGAGGTCAAATCAACTGGCCTATCGTCGGAGCATGGCGACCGCGCGCGAGCTCCTGCTGGCCGAGCAGCGGCGCGCCGGGCAGCGCGCGACGGCCCTCGAGCGGGAGTTCGCCGACCTGGCGCAGGCCGCGAGCGCGGCCGGAACCGACGACGAGCACGATCCCGAGGGGGCCACGCTCGCGTTCGAACGACAGCACGCCGCCGCGCTGCTTGGCGCGACCCGGGCGCAGCTGGCCGCGATCGAGGCCGCGCTGCGACGGCTGCGGGCCGGCACGTACGGGATATGCGAGCGCTGCGGGCAACCGATCGGAGACGAACGGCTGGCGGCCCGGCCGACCGCCGTGACCTGCATCCGGTGCGCCGCGAAGGACTCGCGGTGACGGCGCCCCAGCCGGCTGACGGGTTCCCGCGGAGGACGAGGCCGGGCCAGTGAGCATGCCCCTCAGGGGGAGTTTTCATGGGCGCGGGCGCCGGCGCGGGACCGGAGCACGCTGGGCTGCGGCATGACCGGGGGGCCGAACAGGGCAAACCACGCAAATCACGCAAGGCTGTACGTCGGCTGCCACACGTCGGAAACTCATGTTCCTCATGCGCACCGATACGCCTGGCGCTCTCGCGGATTTGCCAATACTCGATTACAGCAGCGCCTTATGATGACATTCCGGAAAAACGGTTTTCGGCGTGTCGTGCGGGCCATCAGACTCGGCAACGATTTGCGGTATTTACCCAAATTATACCATTCGCGTCGAGGCTCTAGCCTTCTCCCACTTCGGGCCAGCGCCCTGCCCGCGTGATCGCGAGGACTTTATCCCAAAATGGGGTACAAGTCTTCGCGATCATGAAATCTCCGTCCGGGGCTGGCCCGGACGCGCAGCCATGCCGCCGGGTAGCCACCCGCCTCGGGTGAAGGCTTCAACGATCACGCCGGATACTTTGCGGCTCGGCCGCCGTCTACCTGTTGATGACATCGGCGAAAGGGAGACGGAGATGGCCGCGGAACCGGGAATCGTCCAGCGCACCGAGCAGCCGTACGTGGCGATCAGGGCGTTCGTCACCATGCAGACGTTCGGCGAGGTAGTGCCCGGGCTGCACCCCGAGGTGCGCCGCTGGCTGCGCACGCAGGGCGTGCCGCCGGCCGGACAGCCGTTCTGCAAGTACAACGTCATCGACATGGACCGGCAGCTAGAGGTCGAGGCCGGCTTCCCGGTCGCTGCTCAGGTAACCGGCGAAGGCCGGGTGCTCGCGGCCGTCCTGCCGGCCGGCCGGTACGCGACCCTGTGGTACACCGGTCACCCGGACGGGCTGATCGGCGCAGTCCAGACGCTGCGCGACTGGGCCGCGCAGCAGGGTCTGGCCTGGGACGTCACGTCCACGCCCGATGGCGAGCGGTGGGGTTGCCGCCTGGAGTTTTATCACGACGAGCCCGGCCAGGACATGAGCGAGTGGAAAACCGGGCTCGCATTCAAGCTCGCTGACTAGTGCGGCGCCGGATGACCCTTGCGCGGCGCAGACTCGGCCTCGGGGATGGCAATGAGCTGCCCGAGCCTGATAAGCAGGGAGGCTTCCGTGAACGGCTTCTGCAGCACGTTGATGCCTGCCGCGACGACACCATGGGTGTCTAGGAGCCCCTGGGTGTAGCCCGACATAAAGAGCACCTTTATGCCGGGGTGCAGTACGCGAATCTGCTCGGCGGATTCCTTTCCTGACATGTGCGGCATGATGACATCGGCAAGTAGCACATCAATGTCGCCAGGGTAGTTCTCGACGATCTCAATGGCCGCGCGGCCGCTGGCGGCGACGAGCACGTGATAGCCGGCCCGGGAAAGGATTCTCTGCGTCACCTCTCTCATCGCGGGCTCATCCTCAACGATCAGAACGGTCTCGCCCGCACCCTTGGCCGGCTTCTGCTCCGCCGCCGGCTCCAGCCGGACCTCTTGGCCGGTGGCCGGCAGCAGGATGGTGAACGTGGTGCCGAGGCCGGGTTCTGAAGAGATCTGCACATAGCCGCCGGCCTGGGTAACGATCCCGTACACGGTGGCCAGCCCCAGGCCGGTTCCCTCACCCTTGGGCTTGGTGGTGAAAAACGGTTCAAACGCGCGGTCGATGACTTCCCTGGGCATCCCGGTGCCCGTGTCGCAGATTTTCATGCACGCATACTGGCCAGGCGGCACTCCCACCTGGCTGGCCGGGTGGGACGCGTCGATATCGGTGGTGGTGGTCTCCACCATCAGCGTCCCGCCGGCCGGCATGGCATCTCGGGCGTTGACGGCCAGGTTGACCAGGACCTGCTCGATCTGGCCAGGATCGGCCAGCACCGCGCACAGCCCCGGGGCCAGCTCCGTTTTCAGCTCCACGTGCTCGCTTAGGGTGCGAATAAGCAGCTGCTCGACGCGCGCGATGACCTCGTTGAGGTTCAGCGGCCTAGGCTGCACCACGTCACGGCGGGCGAAGGCCAAGAGCTGCCGGGTGAGATCGGCCGCGCGCCCGGCGGCGAGCCGGATCTGGTTGACATCATGGCGGACCGCCTGCCAGTCGGCCTGCGCGGCATCCTTGGCCACCTCTTCGCCGACGAACTCGGCGTAGTTCGTGATGACAGCGAGCAGGTTATTGAAATCATGGGCCACTCCGCCGGCGAGCTGGCCCATGCTTTCCAGCCGCTGGGACTGCGTGAGCTGCTGTTCCAGCTTGTCTCTCTCGGCCTGGTTGCTCAGCCGCTCGCGCGCGGCCCGCAGTTCAAGCTGCTCGGTTACGTCGCGGACCGCGGCGATGATCAGGAGGCCGTCGTCGTCGTCGGTGTCGATCGCCGACAGCGAGATCTCGGCGGGGAACGTGCTGCCATCGCGGCGGCGGCCGGAAAGCTCCATCCGGGCGCTCATCGGCCGCGGCTTGGGGTCACCCAGGTAGTGGTCACGGCGGGCCGGGTGCCCCGCCCGCGCGGCTTCGGGGACCAGCAGCTCCACCGGCTGATCCACGAGCTCGGCGCGCCCGTACCCGAACAGGCGCTCCGCCTGCGCGTTCACCAGCGAGATCCGCCCGCTGCGGTCCACGCACACCATCGCGTCCGGGGCCCCCTCGAGCAGGCCGACGAACGAGTGATCAGCGACCTGCACTGCGGCTCCCCCGTTGGCATCGCCAACCGCGCAAGGCGTCAGCCACCTGCCTCATGCGGCCACGCCGGGCCGCCCTTAAGGACCGGCGCTACGCGCTCCTTCGTCGCGACTCCTGGTGATTAATAGGACTTACCGCTATACCCCGGTCCGACGACAGCAGTCAGCCCTGACTGACGCGGCCACCTCGGTATGTCCATCCGGACCCGCAGGCGGCGCCCGTGCAGGTCAAGATCCGCCCGGGCCTGTACCGCTGCGGCCAGGCTGCGCAGCGATGCCCTGGCTGCCGGGCCGCCGAAGGCCAGATCGCCGTCGGGCGCCGCGGTCATGTTCAGCTGGAGGAAGATCAGGTCCTGGCCGGCTTGCACCGCGGCGAGCGGTCGCGCCGGCACGGGTGCTGCGGTGCTGACCAGGCCGGCCAGGATCAGCTCCACAATGTCGGCCACCACCTGGATGTCGGCTTCGGCCAGCCCGGCCACGTCGGGGCCGGCATCCACCGCGAGCGGGATGTCTAGCAGCCACCCGGTCCGCTGCTTCAGCGCAGCGGCCAGGCCACACGATGGCTGGGGAAAGGGCCAGAGCTCATCCTGCATGCCGCGCAGCGACCGGCTGGCCGCGTCCACTTGCTGCGCTACGACGCCGAGCTCATCGCGCTGCGCTGTCCCCGTCGCGCGGCGCGCCTCGGCCAGCTCGAGAGGCGCGGCCGCAAGCTCCTGGATCGGCCCGTCATGCAGCAAGCCGGCCAGGTAACCGCGTTCCCTGGCGCGAAGCCGACGCACCATGCCGAGCAGCAGGTACGGCGAGGCAGCTCCCCCAGCAGCGCCGTCCCCGGCGCCGTCCCCGGCGCCGTCCTCGGGCACGGCGCGAGGGGCGGGGAACCGGATGCTGTCATCGCTCATGCTCGCCCTCCTCTTGCGCCACGCGTCGCCGACCATGACTTAGTGACAATAAATAACTGCAGCGTCACATACAGTAACACTGAGGCGGCTGTCTGGCTGTATATGGCGGAGGTCCGAGCAGATGCCGCCAGGATCCTCTTCCCGCCACGGCGGGTGCCGGACGGGCGAACGGAGACGGCGGATGAGCGAGCGCATACCGAGGCAGGGCAGGATCAGCGTTTTCCTTGTCGATGATCACGAGATCTTCCGTCGCGGTATACGGACCCTGCTCGCCCATGAACCAGACATTGACGTGGTCGGTGAGGCGGGAACCGCGGCGGCAGCCCTGGCCCAGATACCCGCGCTGCGTCCGGACGTGGCGGTTCTCGACGTGCGGTTGCCGGACGGGAACGGCATCACGGTCTGCCGGGAAATCTGCTCCGCGCTACCCCAGACCGCTTGCCTGATGCTCACCGCTTACAACGACGATCAGGCCCTTCTCGGCGCGATCATGGCCGGCGCCGCGGGCTACGTGTCGAAGCAGACATGCGGCGCCGACCTGGTCAGTGCGCTGCGTGCGGTTGCTTCTGGCCAGTCGATACTCGACCCGCAAGCGTCACGTCAGATAATGACCCGGCTGCGTGAGCGCCCTATCATCGTGGACCCGATGGCGGCGCTGTCCGAGCAGGAGAAGCGGGTGCTTGAGCTGGTCAGCGAGGGGTTGACCAACCGCCAGATCGCACAGCGCATGTTCCTGGCCGAAAAGACGGTGAAGAATTATGTGTCTTCGCTGCTGACCAAGCTCGGCATGCAGCGCCGCACCCAGGCTGCCGCCTTCGCCGTCCGCCACGCCGATGACTACGAAGAGTGACTCACGATTACAGCAAAGGGAGGGTGGAGTTCCGCGTCTGCGCCGCCAAGGCGCCGCGGCGAGTGCCCAACCGGGGCGGGCACCCCGCCTATACCTGACCTCGCGCGGGGATGCGCTTGTGCATGGGTCCGGGCGATGCACTGCCCATGCTAGCGTTCAGTAGGCGTTAAGCTACTAAACGTAACTGCGCCGGGGGGCTGTGCGATCAAACGACATCGGTCAGGGCGGCCCGGGGCAGGCCGGGGGGTGCGGGCCAGCCGTGAGTTCGAGCTGCCGGCCCTGCTGGCAGCCATCGTGGAGTCGGCGTACGACTCGATCGTCAGCTCGACGCTGGACGGCGTGATCACCAGCTGGAACGCGGCGGCCGAGCGGATGTACGGCTACACCGCCGCCGAGATCATCGGGCGCAGCGCCTCCCTGCTCATCCCGCCGGAGACGGCCCCCAAGCTGATGCCCGTCCTGCGGCGGGTACGGCAGGGAGAGGGCATCGAGCATTTCGAGACCCGGCTTCGCCGCAAGGACGGCAGCATCATCGAGGTGTCGCTGACCGATTCCCCCCTCCGCGACGCCAGCGGCGCGGTGGTCGGGACATCCTCGATTACCCGGGATCTGACCGAGCGCAACCGCGCCCATGCCCGGTTCCGCGGGCTGCTGGAGGCGGCACCCGACGCGACAATATGCGCGGACTCCGGCGGCCGGATCGTGCTGGTGAACGCCCAGGCCGAGCGGCTGTTCGGGTACCCGCGCGAGGAACTGGCCGGGCAGCCGGTCGAGATCCTGGTCCCCGACGCCAGCAAAGCCGCCCACCCCGGCCTGCGCGCCGGGTACGCCGCCGACCCCCGGCCCCGGCTGATGGGCGCAGGCCTGGAACTGACCGGCCGCCGCCGCGACGGCACCACCTTCCCCGCCGAGATCGCCCTGTCCGCCCTCGACACCGACCAGGGCCTGCTGGTATCCGCCGCCATCCGCGACGTCACCCAGCAACGGCAGGCCGCACGGGCCCAGACCCGGCTGGCATCGATCATCGAATCCTCCCATGATGCCATGCTCAGCCTTGACCTCGACGGCCTGATCACGTCCTGGAACCCCGGCGCCGAGCGGCTATTCGGCTACACCGCCGCCGAGATCATCGGCCATCACAGCGATCTCCTGCTCCCCGCCGGGCAGCGCTCCGACGTGCACAAAATCCTGGTCTCCCTGTTCCGGGGCGAGAAGGTAGAGGAGTTTAAGGCCGAGCGGGTCCGCAAGGGCGGGACGACGATCGCGGTCATGGTCACCGCGGTCTCGATCACCGACAAGGCGGGTGCGATCACGGGGCTGTCGGCGGTGGTGCGGGACATCAGCGTCCAGCAGCGGGCGGGTGCCCGGTTCCGGGGGCTGCTGGAGGCGGCGCCGGACGCGATGGTGTGCGCGGACTCCGGCGGGCTGATCGTGCTGGTGAACGCCCAGGCCGAACGGCTGTTCGGGTACCCGCGCGAGGAACTCACCGGGCAGCCGGTCGAGATCCTGGTCCCCGACGCCAGCAAGACCGCCCACCCCGGCCTGCGTGCCGGGTACGCCGCCGACCCCCGGCCCCGGCTGATGGGCGCAGGCCTGGAACTGACCGGCCGCCGCCGCGACGGCACCACGTTCCCCGCCGAGATCGCCCTGTCCGCCTTGGACACCGACCAGGGCCTGCTGGTATCCGCCGCCATCCGCGACGTCACCCAGCAACGGCAGGCCCGCGACGATCTCAGCCGGATCAACCAGAACCTGACCTCGTTTTCCTACTCCCTCGCGCACGACCTGCGGACCCCGCTGCGCTCGCTGGCGGGATACAGCGCCGCCCTGATCGAGGACTACGCCGATACCCTCGGCGCGGACGGCCGTAGCTACGCTCAGCGGATCGAGGCCGCCAGCGAGCACATGGGACACATCCTGGATGACCTGCTGCACCTGTCCCGGATCTCCGGCGCCAAGATCAGCCTCCAGCAGGTCGACCTCGGCGCCGAGGCCGTCGCCATCGCCGCCGGACTCCAGCGCCAGGACCCTGACCGCCGGGCCTGCTTCACCATCCAGCAGCCAGCCCCAGCGCTGGCCGACCTGGTTCTCATCCGCGAAGTACTGGACAACCTGCTGAGCAACGCCTGGAAGTTCACCAGCGGCCGGGACACCGCCTCGATCGAGTTCGGGATGACCCCCGCCACGGACGGCCGCGTCCGCTGCCACGTGCGCGACAACGGCGCGGGCTTCAACCCCGAATACACACACAAGCTGTTCCAGCCCTTCCAGCGCCTGCACACCGCGCGCGAGTTCCCCGGCACCGGCATCGGCCTGGCCAGCGTGCGCCAGATCGTGGACCGGCACCACGGCCGGGCCTGGGCCGAGGGCACCGTCGGAGACGGCGCCACCTTCTTCTTCACCCTCCAGGCCGCCGAACAGGCCGGGGCCAGCCATCGCCTGGCCCAGCACGAAACAAGCTCGCCGCTTGACATCTAAACCCTCTGAGATGTCTGCCGCCAGCATTAGCCCGGCCTCGTAGTCGGGGTTGTCCGCAACGTTGAGAAGCCACGTTTATGGCATTACTTTCGCTCCAGGGTGAAGGAAAATGTCGCACCACAGTCGACGGCTCCTGCGGCCCACACGCGGCCGCCGTGGCGTTCGATAGTCCGCATGACGCTCACCAGGCCTATGCCGGTACCGGGGAACTCGGAGCCGTGGAGCCTCTGAAAGGGCTGGAACAGCTTGTCGGCATAGGCGGGGTCGAAACCGGCGCCGTTGTCGGTCACGAAGTAAATGACCGGGTCGCCGGGAATGGCGGTGCTGCCGAACTCGATCACCGGGTCGGGGTGGTGGCTGGTGTACTTCCACGCGTTTCCGAGGAGGTTTTCGAGGACGGCGCGGATGAGGTTCGGGTCGGCTGAGCCGATGATGCCGGGCGCGATGCGGAACGTAACGTTGCGGGCCGGGTCGACCGCCTGGAGCTGTTCGGCGACGTCCCGGGCGATGGCACTGAGGTCGACCGGGAGGCGTTTCGGTTCCGCGCTGGCGAGATGGGCCAACTGGAGAAGGTCCTCGATGAGCGCTGACATCTTCAGGCCGGCGTCGCGGATACGGCGGAGGTGGCCCAGACCGACGTCGTCGATGTGGTCGCAGTAGTCTTCGAGGAGTATTTCGGCGAAGTTGTTCATGGAGCGCAGCGGCGCGCGCAGGTCATGCGAGACGCAAGAGGTGAATGATGCCAGCTCAGCGTTGGCTGCCTCGATCTCGCGGACAAGTGCTCGTTCCGCGGCTAGTAGACCTGCCCGCTGCAACGCCTGCCCGCATTGGTTAGCCAGCGTCTGGAGCAGCGCAATCTCGTCGTCTGCGAGGGTCCGGTCGGATAGGAACGCCAACGCAAGCGCCCCGACGGCCTTTCCGTCGACCAGCATGGGCATGGCGACCACCAGACCGTAGCGCGAGAACGCTTTGACCCATTCGCTGTCGTAGGCAGCCTCACGTCCGGCGGCCACGTGGAGTACGACCGGGGAAGCGCGGCGAATCGCCTCGCAGGTAGGAACGCGCGCGTCGAGCGGCCTGCGTTGGAAGCTATCGGTATCCTCGGGAAGGGACGATTCGGAGATGCGCTCGGCCCAGCCATCAACGACCTTCGTCACGCCTCCGACCGACGCGCCCAGGAGCGGTCCTGCCTCGCTGAGCACCACCCTGGCGATCTCGGCGTCTGTCATCGTGGCCGCGAGGTGCTGGGTGAGCCGCTGGAGAAGGCCGAGGCGCTCGGTTTGCTCGCGCAGTCCCCTTTCGGCGGACACGCGCTCGGTTGTCTCTACCACCACAGAAAACACTCCGACGATCGCCCTTGACTCATCGGCCAGAGGGGAGCGTCCGTAGTTGAAGTAGCAGTCCTGCATGATGCCGTGACGACGCAGCGGCAACAATACGTCGGGATAGACGGTCCCTACGCCAGTGGCGATCACCGCTGCGATCGCAGGCCCGGTCGTATCCGCGGTTTCCCAGAACACTTCCCGATGCGACGCACCGAGCGCATCGGGGTGCTTGTCGCCCAGTATCGGCACGAATGCTTCGTTGTACAGCAGCGTGAGGTCCGGCCCCCACGCGATCACGGTGGGGAGCGCGTTCGCCAGACAGATCGACAATGCTGTCCGCAATGACTGGGGCCAGCCCAGTATCGGACCCAGCGGAGTAGCAGCCCATTCAACGCCCACGTACTCGTCACGCAGGCGGCCGGCCCACCGAAATACATCGTCTGCTTGCTCATCCACGGGAGAGTCACGCTCAGGCATCGTCGGTCCCACGTGTCGTCGACCGCTCGCAGTGCCTGACTCCTCCCTGGGCCAGCATGGCTTCCTGCCTTCCGCGTCAAGATTGCCACAGCATGCTGCTGCCCGGCCGGCGGAACGCCTGCCGGGCTTCGCCAGTTCGGCCAGGCATAGCTCCACCTCAGACGAGATCAGCAGCTGCGACGTCCATAACTCATTGTAGTTTATCCGGTACCTAAAGTTATAGATGGGGAGGCCTCGCCGACCACGCGCGCAGACACGCGCAGTTAGGGTGCGGCGTCGGCGTCGGTGACGGCGCAGTCGCGGGCCAGCCACAGCGCGTCGGAGACCTGCAGCCCGCATCCGATGAGCATGGTTGCGACCAGCCGGTATGCGGGGTTGTGCTGTCTGGCGAGGTTGGCGGGCTGTTCGACCTGGGTCATCACGTGCCCGGTCAGGACGCGGGGCAGCCGCTCGCCGCGGCGGGGATGGTCGCCGGGGAAGACCATGGCGCTCGCCGGCAGGGCATCGTCCCAGCCGTGCTGGGACGATCGCGGCGGTCGATGCCGTCCGGGCCGGTGGTGCCGCGTGCGGCCAGGAACGACGCGAACCGGGTCAGCGCGCGGACGGGCCGGCCGCCGCCGGCTTCCCGGCCGCCGCCGGCTTCCCGGCCCAGGCTGGTGCTCAGCCGCCACCGGATCCACCGCTTGGCCAGATCTTTCGGCAGTCTCGGAGGGAACGCCCCCGGCCACGCCTTGTGGGCGCCGACCGCGATAAATGGCCTGGGCCGAATGGACTGGGCCGAATGGCCCGGGCTGAATGGACTGGACCAAATGACCTGCGTATCTAGGGAAATGCGCCTCTGATGCGCGCTTCACAAAACACGGAGAGTGGTGATTAGTTCACGAAACGAATATGGAATGAACGCGAGAAAGAAAGAGTCATGATCCTCAGCCGGAAATTCAGCCGAACAGCAAGACATTCCCTCAAGCGTGCGATGCATGGCCCCACCCGGCGGTTGACCAAGATGCTCACGGCGATCGTCGCAGCCCTGGCCCTGGGCGGCCTGGCCCTGGCGCTCTCGTTCAACGCGCACGCCTCGACCCCTTCCTCATCGCCGCTATGGGGCACCCTGGACACCCAGACCAGCCACCCCGTGACCGAGGACAAGGCCGGGGTCACGATGGCCATGTTCGAGTTCAACTGGGCCAGCTTCGAGCCCACCAATGGCGGGTTCAGCGCCTCCTACCTGGCCA